>NZ_JBPWOS010000014.1:0-114863 GCF_055550225.1 Ornithinibacillus liuyingii
TACAGGCCCATAAATTAATGGAGCGGGTGAAGGGAATCGAACCCTCGACATCAGCTTGGAAGGCTGGAGTTTTACCATTAAACTACACCCGCATAAAGTATAGAAATAGATATTCTTTTTTTAGCCAGTCTTATTAATAAAGCCTCGGATCGGGAAGACAGGATTCGAACCTGCGACCCCATGGTCCCAAACCATGTGCTCTACCAAGCTGAGCTACTTCCCGATAAAATGGCGCGCCCGAGAGGAGTCGAACCCCTAACCTTTTGATCCGTAGTCAAACGCTCTATCCAATTGAGCTACGGGCGCAAAAGCGACATTCTTAATAATACCATATTAATCATATTAAATCAAGTCGTTTATTTGTGCAAAACAAACACTGGAACTAAGTGCGGCCGAGAGGATTTGAACCTCCACGGGATTAACTCCCACTAGGCCCTCAACCTAGCGCGTCTGCCATTCCGCCACGACCGCATTAATACGGACTTTACATTTTGTAGTGGTGCGGGTGAAGGGAGTCGAACCCCCACATCCGAAGATACTAGATCCTAAGTCTAGCGCGTCTGCCAATTCCGCCACACCCGCATATTTAAATGGTGAGCCATGAAGGATTCGAACCTTCGACCCTCTGATTAAAAGTCAGATGCTCTACCGACTGAGCTAATGGCTCGTAGTAATGAATGATTCCAAAACCACTTTGTTAAAGATATCACAAACAAAAAATTGGCTGGGCTACCAGGATTCGAACCTGGGAATCACGGGACCAAAACCCGTTGCCTTACCGCTTGGCTATAGCCCAACAATTAAATGGCGGTCCGGACGGGACTCGAACCCGCGACCTCCTGCGTGACAGGCAGGCATTCTAACCAACTGAACTACCGGACCTTTATTTAGTTTATTAAAGAAATGACCCGTACGGGATTCGAACCCGTGTTACCGCCGTGAAAGGGCGGTGTCTTAACCGCTTGACCAACGGGCCATATTAGAATGGCGGAGAAGGAGGGATTTGAACCCTCGCGCCGGTTACCCGACCTACACCCTTAGCAGGGGCGCCTCTTCAGCCACTTGAGTACTTCTCCATATGGCTCCACAGGTAGGATTCGAACCTACGACCGATCGGTTAACAGCCGATTGCTCTACCACTGAGCTACTGTGGAATAATAATAACTTGTTCACTTATTCTGTCTTAAAACAATTTCCATAATCTCGACCCCTGCATCTACTAGCTTGTTCTAAGATGCCAAATGCTTCGGGGTTACTCGTAGCTTATTCGGTAGATGTTTTGCTCGTCTCTACCACTGAGCTACTGTGGAATAATTTCAGCGACGAAAAATATCATATAACATTATTAATTTATTGTCAAGATATTTTATAAAAGTTTTTTCTTAAACTTCTATGTACATTTCGTCTGTTTTGTTAAGACTTTATATAATTTATCATGGCTAGTCCATTTCGTCAATCTATTTTTTGCGTCTGAATTTATAAACTTTTCCAGACTCTATTTTCTTCCTACTATATTGTTTTTTCATCTACTTTATTAAGGAAGCATTTTTTACTTCTACTAATCTCCCCCGACAAATACCACATCGATACTTTTTCATGTCCACTCTTCTTACTCTCCTATAAGTATGATGACAATTAGTACATTTATACTCATAGTTAAATTTATTTAGATTGGATTGAAGTGGTTTACAATGTCTTGGTGATCCGGTCTTTTGTAATAGAGCTCTAAATTCTGGATCTCTATGCTTATACCCTTTCCCTTCAATATGCAGATGATAATGACATAATTCATGTTTTATTATTCCAATAAACTCATCCTGGTCCGCTTCCACATAATATTTCGGATTTAATTCAATTAGTCTTTTTGCCGGTATATACCTACCACCAGTTGTCCGCAGACGATTATTAAATTTAACTTTATCAACAAAAGGTTTATGGAAAAATTCTATAGAGATGGAATGAACCAATTGTGTTAGTTCTTTCTCACTTAATAATTTCATTTGCGAAAACCCCCTTCATTTAAAGTATTATATTTCAAAACCAACCTATTAAACAAAATAAACTTCATCCTTAATTAAAATTATTATAATTAAAAATTGATTTTTGTTTATAATCCTTTATAATAGAATTTGAAAGTAATTATTATCAGATTACACGAAAGGAGGATAGTCTTGTTTACTTAATCCTAATAAGGGATTTTACTCAAACTATCTTTTTAGTAATCTATTAATTACTCTAATATTTGTATTTTATTATTTAGGAGGGACATATTCAATGAGTGAAGATAAGAAAAAGTTAACCACTGCATTTGGTGCTCCAGTACCAAATGATGATGATTCAAAAACAGCTGGTCCAAGAGGTCCACTATTAATGGAAGACTTCTGGTTCCTAGAAAAACTAGCTCACTTTGACCGTGAAGTTATCCCAGAACGCCGTATGCATGCTAAAGGTTCAGGTGCTTATGGTACATTTACTGTTACGCATGATATTACTAAATATACGAAAGCATCTATCTTCTCCGAAATCGGTAAGAAAACAGATATGTTTATCCGTTTCTCTACTGTAGCTGGTGAGCGTGGTGCTGCTGATGCTGAGCGCGATATTCGTGGTACAGCACTTAAATTCTATACAGAAGAAGGTAACTGGGATTTAGTTGGTAACAACACACCAGTATTCTTCTTTAGAGATCCTAAGCGTTTCCCAGACTTAAACCACGTAGTTAAACGTGATCCTAAAACTAATATGCATAGTGCACAAGCAAACTGGGATTTCTGGACTAGTATACCAGAAGCTCTTCACCAAGTAACAATTGTTATGAGTGATCGTGGTATTCCTGCAACATACAGACATATGCACTTATTCGGAAGTCATACTTACAGCTTAATTAATGCTGATAACGAACGTGTATGGGTTAAATTCCACTTCCGTTCTCAACAAGGTATCAAAAACCTAACAGACAAAGAAGCAGAAGCAGTAATTGGTAAAGACCGTGAAAGTCATCAAAGAGATCTATTTGAATCAATCGAAAAAGGTGACTTCCCTAAATGGACACTTTACATTCAAGTAATGACTGAAGAACAAGCTAAGCAAGTACCTTACAATCCATTTGATTTAACTAAAGTATGGTATAAAAAAGACTTCCCTCTAATCGAGGTTGGTGAGCTTGAGCTTAACCGTAACCCTGAAAACTACTTTGAAGAAGTTGAGCAAGCAGCATTTGCTCCAACTAACATTGTACCTGGTATTGGTTTTTCACCAGATAAAATGCTTCAAGGTCGTCTATTCTCTTATGGGGATACACAACGCTATCGTTTAGGAGTTAACCACTGGCAAATTCCAGTTAACTATCCTAAAAATGCGAAGAACTTCAATCCATACCATCGTGATGGCGCTATGCGTGTAATTCCACATGGTAGTCAAGTTTCTTACAGCCCTAACAGCTACGGAGAATGGCAAGATAGTAAGGAGCATCAAGAGCCTGCATTACAGCTTGGAGCAGATGTAGACTATTATGATTTCGATAAAGATGATGATAACTACTTCGAGCAACCAGGTAAGTTATTCCGTCTTATGACTTCTGAAGAGCAACAAAGATTATTTGAAAACACTGCTAACAACTTACAAGGAACTACAAAAGAAGTACAATTAAGACACATTAACCATTGCTACAAAGCAGATCCAGCATATGGTGAAGGTGTTGCTAACGCACTTGGTATTTCCATGAGCGAAGTAGAAGCTGCAAGTGAAGTAGAATAATAAAAGCACACTATGAAAGACGGCTGGATACTTTTCCAGTCGTCTTTTTTATTGTGGCTCGTGTTGTCTTAGTAGTATTTAGCATCTATCGTTTAGAAGAGTTATTCTGCTTCATATTTAGATGGATACGCATCACGTATCCCATCATTAAAGCAAAAAACGTTATGAGAATTCCTCACAACGTTTTTTGCTTAGTATATATCGGACTACTATACATTAATTTTAACTTTCCTTCACCATGGACAAAGCGACTCTTCCTTTATGCACATCAACACTTTCAACCCAAACTGTTATAACATCACCAACAGATGCTATATCCATTGGATGTTTAACAAAGGTATTTGACATCTTAGAAATATGCACTAGGCCATCCTGTTTTACTCCAATATCAACAAACACTCCAAAGTCTACCACATTTCGAACCGTTCCTTGTAGCTCCATTCCTGGTTTTAAATCCTCCAGGGACAAGACATTTTTCTTTAACAATGGTTGAGGAAACTCGTCACGTGGATCTCGTCCAGGCTTACTCAATGCTTCCATAATGTCTTCTAATGTTGGTTCACCAATTTCTAGCTGTACGGCGGTTTCCTTTTTATTAAGAGAGGCAAGCTTCTCTTTTAACTTATCGGAGCCAATATCGTCAATCTTGCAATCAAGCATAGCTAGTAGCTTTTCGGTATGATCATAACTCTCTGGGTGGATTGGTGTTCGATCTAGTGGGTTATCTCCATCAATTATTCGTAAGAACCCGATTGCTTGCTCATATGTTTTAGCGCCTAATCTTGGAATCTTTTTCAACTGTTTACGATTGGTAAACTTACCATTTTCATTGCGCATCTTCACAATATTCCCAGCCACTGTTTTACTTAAGCCTGATACATATTGGAGTAATGATCTAGATGCTGTATTTACATTGACCCCCACTTGGTTTACGGCTGTTTCTACAACAAAGGTTAGGGATTCATTTAACGCTTTTTGACTTACATCATGCTGGTATTGTCCAACACCAATCGATTTCGGATCAATTTTCACTAGTTCTGCAAGTGGATCCTGTACACGTCGAGCAATCGATGCCGCACTTCTTTCCTCTACCTGTAAGTCAGGAAATTCTTCCCTCGCTAATTCAGATGCAGAGTAAACACTTGCCCCCGCTTCATTTACAATAATATACGGAATATCTAGGTTGTGTTTCGTAATAATATCTGAAATAAATTGCTCTGTTTCACGGGATGCTGTCCCATTACCAATTGCAATTAATTCGATAGAATACTTCTTTATATATTCCATTACTATCTTTTCTGCACCTGCGACGTCATTTTTTGGTGCAGTTGGATACATGACACCTACTTGATGTAATTTACCAGTCTCATCAATCACAGCTAGCTTACAGCCTGTCCGAAACGCTGGATCTACACCTAATACCGTCCTTCCCTTTAATGGTGGCTGTAATAAAAGATTTTTCAAATTGGTACCAAAGACAGAAATTGCTTGTTCCTCCGCTTTTTCTGTTAATCCAGCTCTAATTTCTCGCTCAATCGAAGGTTCAATCAAACGTTTGTATGAGTCTTGAATAGCAACCTTGATCATGTCTACAATTTCTAGCTGTGTTTTATGTTTCATGATTTTCCGCTGTAAGTATCCAATAATCGCATCAACAGGAGGAACAATGGAGACTTTTAATACGTCCTCTTTCTCTCCTCGGTTTAGTGCTAATATTCTATGGGAAACAATCGAACGAACAGCTTCACTATACTCATAGTACATTTCGTAGACGCCTTTTTCATCTTGCTCTTTATTCTTCACCTCTGATTGTACTAGACCTCGCTTGAATGTCTCTTTCCGAATGTACTCACGGAATTCTGGCTCATCTGAGATCCATTCTGCCATTATATCGTTTACACCAGCCAACACGTCCTCTACAGTGTGTAACTCGTGTTCTTCTGATAGATACTTCCCTGCTTCAGCTTGGACATCCATTTCTTGTTGCTTCCAGACTAATTCAGCCAAAGGCTCTAATCCTTTTTCTTTTGCAATGGTTGCCTTAGTTCTTCTTTTCTGTTTATAAGGTCTATAGAGATCTTCAACTCGTTGTAGCTGTGTTGCAATTCTTATCTCGTTTTCTAATTCTGGTGTTAATTTCCCTTGTTCATCAATTAAACGGATAACCTCATCTTTTCTTTGGGCGAGATTAAGGGCATAGTTCCATTTATCCTGGATGGATTTAATTTGGACCTCATCAAGTCCTCCAGTAACCTCTTTACGATAGCGAGCAATAAATGGTACTGTATTTCCCTCTTCTATTAAAGCTATTACTTTATGTACAACAGTAGAATGAATAGCTGTTTCTTTGGAAACCCATTGGGCTAATTCTTGATTTAAACCTTCTGACATTGTAGTTCCTCCTTTACACAAACTCTATTCTATCAAAAATGAAATCTAAATCCTACAAACTCCATTACACTTCCCTTATAACATTAGGGTATTGATTTCGTTTTTTATACAGTAACGGTAGGTATTGAACGTACTTAGAAGCCTCAATCAAAAAAACACTCAAAAAGGCACCTGCCCAAAAGTTAGCGTAAAATTCTAACCCTTGGGCACCACGACCAAATTGAGTGTTATCGATTGCTAGCTTATTCGATATCATTATCTTTATTCTCATAGCGAATAGCAATCAAGGTTGTATCATCTTTTCTCGGGGTTCCACTTCTTAGTGCAAAAGACTTTGTGATCCTCTCTACTTCCGTACCAAAGAAGTAATTATCGGCTAGCTCTTGATTCGTAACGCCATCCGTGTACATAATAAAATTCATCTCACTCTCGAGAGGCTCACGAATAACCTTAAAGTCTCTTTTGTATCCTGCTAGATACCCTGCGCTAGGTACATTTCGCTTTCTTTTATTCTCCCCAGTAACTGTTATGACACCAACATTCCCAATCGTGGAGATAGAATAGATTCCGGACATAAAATCAATTTTTAGAATAGCTAAGACTGTGCCGCGTTTTCCAAACAATTGTTCATTACACTTTTGGACTAGTTTTTCAACGGAGCAGTTCATATTTTCTTTAATAATATTTATTACGATATCAGATGATTCTTTGGCATATTCTCCACTACCTAAACCATCTGCTAGGGCACATATAAATTCACTTTCAGTTTCACAAAAATAGTAACTATCTCCACATTCATTATTACCATTTTTTGCTTCCTGAAAAACAGCTACCTTTACTCGGTTCATGACAATTACAATACCTCCGCACTATCTGAGTTAATTGCTTCACGGAGTTTCTTTAACGACTTACGTTGTAAACGTGAAACATGCATTTGTGATATTCCTAATAATTCACCGGTTTCTTTTTGACTCATATTTTGAAAATACGTACAACGGATAATTTGTTGTTCACGATCATTTAAAATGGGAAGTATCTTTTCTAATAGCATCTTGTGGTCAATTTGCGAATATCCATCTTCATCAGTACCTATCATATCTAGTATAGCTATTGTACTCCCATCTGGAGTTCCCTCAATACTACGATCAACAGATAACGCTTTATAGCTTTTATTCATTTCCATTGTTTCTAGTATCTCTTCCTCAGAGACTCCAAGATATTCGGAAATTTCCTTAACAGTGGGTGATTTTTGATTTTTAGTGGTTAGTTCATCAGCGGCTTTCTTAATCTTAGGACCTAATTCTTTAATTCTTCGTGGAACATGAACACTCCAAGTTTTATCACGGATAAATCGCTTTATTTCTCCAACTATTGTAGGAATAGCAAATGATTCAAATGTTTTACCATATGAGGCGTCAAATCGCTTAATAGCTCCTAATAAACCTATCATACCTACTTGAACTAAATCTTCATGAATCATACTATTTCTAGAATATTTTCTAGCAATCGATTCTACTAGTTCCTTGTAGGTAAAGATTATTTTCTGTTGGGTTTCCTCGTCTAAAGGGTTTTTCTGAAGTAGTTCAATCCATTCATATACCTCATCTCTTCCCTTATTGTTCGGTTGAGACGTGGTCGTCATGTAACCCCACCCCTAATTTCTCAAGGTATTTCGTCATTAGAACAATGACACCTGAATTATTATATATTTCGACTTTATCCATTAATGTATTAATTAAAAATAACCCAAAACCCCCTTCACGAAGATTTTCAATCGACTCGTTACTATCGTAAGGTCCTATTTCCGCCTTAATTTCATTAAGATTAAAACTTCCTCCATGATCTGCTACCATAACTTCTAATCGGCTCTCATATACGCCAAACCCTATGGTTACTTCTCCATCATCCTGTTCCCCATATGCATGATTAACGACATTGGTCACTGCTTCAGAAACAGAAATTTTGAGATCCTCAATATCCTCATAGGTGAAGCCCATGCGGTTTGCAATTCCGGAAATACATAATCGTATAACACCTACGTATTCCGGCTTTGCTGGGAATTTCATTTCGATAAAATCAAACGATTCCATTTATTCATCCACACCTCGAATCGTAGAGTTTATGTCCATTATTTCGTGTAATCCAGTTATTTGGAATAAACGAAATACTCGATCTTGTAAATTTATCAACGTTAATTGGCTTTCATACTCTTTCGATAACTTCAGAGCATTTACAAATACCCCTAATCCCGTACTATCCATATAAGTTACATTACTTAAATCAACTTCTAGGGATGTTCCTTGCTGCTGTAATAATGGGAGCAGTGTGTCTTTTAACTTAGGTGCTGTATAAACATCAATTTCTCCAGATAAATGAACTATAGATTTATCAAGACCTTCATCTATTTGGATTTGTAGATTCATAGTTTTCCCCCTATAACACCGATATTCGTAAGTACATCACGAGTGTTTGTTTTCCTTATTCCCTTTACACGCTAATATTAAACCACTTTTTTCAATATAACTAAGGTAAAATCATCCCGTAATTGAAAGTTTTGTAATCGTTCAAAATGACGATAAACTTGATTGACAATCTCTTGCGCAGGCAGGTGCATATATGACTTGATGACTTCTAACACTTCATTTCGTTCGATAAAAACGTCACCTTTTCGACATTCCGTAACACCATCTGTAAGCAAGACAATCATGTCACCTTTTTCAATTTCTAATTCGTATTGGGAATAGGTAGTATCAGGATTGACCCCTAATACTAACCCTTTTGCTTCGAACTCTCTAAAGGTATTATCTTTACCACTGTAAAAAAAGCCTGGCTCATGCCCTGCTGAAGAATAATAGAGCTTACCAGATCCTGGTTTATATTGTGCATAGAACATCGTAATAAACATACTAGGGTCAACATTTCGTTCTACCACTCTATTTAGGCTAGCTAGTATTGCATCGGTAGACATCTCACTTTCCGGAAAGCTATCCATCGCGTATTTAATCATGGACATAGACAATGCTGCTGGTATGCCTTTTCCAATGATATCGGCAATAGCAATACTAATCGATCCATCTTTCCCTTTGACAAAATGATGATAATCGCCATTCATTTGATTTGCCGGAACGCTAATAACACCAATATCCAGGTCATCCGTTTTAGGAATGGCAGATTTTAATAACATTTTTTGCATTCTGGCAGCAACATGAATCTCAGATTTGATTTCCAGCTGTTTTTCTCTGAGAAGCTGGTATTCTTGATGTGCTAGACCATATGAAATCATCGTCTCCAATAAGAAATTCATCGAAGTCTGTATTTGATCATGTAGTTCAGGGGATATTTCTAATAATGCTTGAATATGTAAGTTAACAATCTCTTCTGGTAAAATATTATTTTTAATAAAGGACTTTGAAATTTGTTCAGCTCCATATAATGCTTGCTCATCTTGTGTTTCTATATACCCCTTTAGTAAATCCTTATAGTTCCTAGCAAATAACTCTCTCGTATCCATCTTGGCCTCTCCTATTCTATTATTAAGAACTAAATTTCAAGTTCAAACAGTTGAGTAATCTTTGTTGATAATAAAGAAGCTTTAGATACTGAAAGGTTTATCTAACCCATTTGGCGGTTATGATTCTCGTGCCTTTTCCAACCTCGGATTCAATATCAAATTCGTCCATTAATCGCCTTACACCAGGTAACCCTGCACCTAGCCCTCCGGATGTGGAAAAACCATCCTCCATTACCTGACTTATATCTTTAATTCCCGGGCCATTATCTTGCGCTACGATAGAGATACCTTTATGATCTAAAGATTCCAATACTTCAAAGTAAATCTCACCTTCACCGGCATACAAATATATATTTCTCGCAAGCTCGGATATTGCTGTCGTAATACGGGCTTGGTCAACCGTACCAAATCCTAAGCTTTTTGCAATTTCTCGCCCCATTTGACGAGCGGCAACAATATCCCACTCTTTCATTATCTTCACACAGGATTGGGATTTCATCATCTATTCCCCCAATTCCTGATGCAGCTTCATTAAGCCCTGTTCAAGATCCAATGCGGTCGGTACATTTTGTAGATGAATACCTAATTCAATTAACGTCATAGCAACCGCTGGTTGAATTCCAGTTAAGACAACTTTAGCCCCCATTAGGTCTGACATCGAAACTACATCTCCTAACACCTTTGCAATAAAAGAATCAATAACTTCCACCGAGGTTAAATCAATGACAACCCCTGTAGCTTCTGTTGAATGAATTTCTTTTAATAAATCCTCTTGGAATTGAATAGCTGTTTGGTCATCTAGTTCGGTTTGAATAGAGATTAATAAATAATTATGTAGTTTCAATATTGGAATGCGCATGACCTTTTTCACTCCCTTTATCCAATCCTAGTAATTCATCAATGCTTTGAGCTTTATTATCCATCTCAACAATTGATTTATTGGTAACTTCTAATGCTAGCAAGAAACCCTTTTTAAGCGTACTCTTTGTTGGTAGATTTGAGAAGTTAATGCCTAAATTCACAATGGTTTGGGCAATTTCCGGACGTATTCCCACTAGAATACATTTGGCACCAAGTAATCTGACTGCTTCCGTAGCTTGAAATAAATGATGTGCAACCATGGTATCTACAACTGGTACACCTGTAATATCAATTAATACCACTTCCGCATTATGACGCATAACCCCTTCAAGAAGGTTTTCCATAATGAATTTCGCACGTTCCGTATCAATTGTACCAATTAACGGCATAATCGTAATATTATCCATCACTGGTATAAGCGGAGCAGACAGCTCCTGTAGCGCAATACGTTGCAAGGATACAACATGCTCCCAGCTAACAGAGTACTCATTCACGAGTTGTCTAATAATCGGCTGCACCCAGGACTCCACAGTATCTAGTGTCTCGGACATAAATTCACTGTCCAATTGTTCAAATTTATTTAATATTGTATGTGTTGTAACTTTACTAAACACCAATAGACCGTCTGTAATATAACTCAATGGCCATCCTAATTTAATGATTCGATCTGAAAAATCTTTTACTATTTTAGTTGAGCCGGTACCTTTGATACTACTTAATATGACATTTACAAATTCTTCATTATTATTTTCGAATAACTCATCCGAAATATCTGCTGTGTAATTTTCACTTCTAAGCTTGTTAATTTCCTTTGACCATTCCCTAATAATCTCTTCACTATTTTCAATGGCAATCTTCCTCAAATCTTTATTCATTCGAGCAACCCCCGATAAGCCAAAAATATTATAAATATTTTCACATGTTATGTTTATTATAGCAACTATATTCATTTTCACAAAAGTTTATCTATATATGCGAGTTATTTTACGAATCATCATTTTAAAAGTATTCGATATAATTTGGACATAAAAAAACTCATAAGTTTATTAATATAAACTATGAGTTCTATTGACCATACATATCCTTAAGCCCAAGGCTTATTTCTAGTGCATGATTGATTTTTTGCATCATAACTTCGTCGAGTTTGGTAATTTTATCTGTTAGTCGCTGCTTATCTAACGTTCGAATCTGCTCTAAAAGAATAACAGAATCTCTATCAAATCCATATCGTTTCGCATCAATTTCTACATGGGTGGGTAGTTTTGCTTTCTGGATTTGAGCAGTGATTGCAGCAACGATAACAGTTGGACTGAATCGATTTCCAATATCATTTTGGAGGATTAGTACCGGACGAACGCCCCCTTGTTCTGATCCAACTACAGGGGATAAGTCAGCGAAATACACTTCGCCTCTTTGAACAATCAAATTCTACACCCCGATCACAGAGCGCTCTAAAGTAATTTCAGCCTCCTCTTCAGCCTGAAAAGCTTCTGAAGCAATAGAGAGATTGATTCTTGCCATTTCTTGATAGCCTTTTTGCATGGATTTATAAAAGTTTTGGATATATTCCTCTTTCTTAGTTTCAAGATAATTTCTAGTTGCCTGACATATGAAATCACTAAGATCTCTGTTTTCTCTCTTCACTAATCCATCCACCTCATTTAGTAGGTTTTTCGGTAGCCGTACCATGATTTCCTGTGAGCTTTCTGACAAAACCAAGCACCTCCGCCAACTTCCTGAACGATCGTTACTATTTTTCTATATTTAATCAAATTTAATAATATCATTGTCTAGCTGTAATTGCAAAGGCTTATCAGCATTTTATTGAAATAAATTGGGTATAAAAGCCCGGTAATACGAATCTAACTTCTAGGCACTTTACATTCCATTATTCTATATAGATTCTTGGTACTCTTTCATTTATCATACAAGGTATCTCATAACTTATTGTATCCAAATAAGCTGCAACCTCATCCATCTCGATACAATCATTCCCTTGCTCCCCTATTAAGGTAACCTTTGTTCCGATTGGATATGATTTATCCAGTCGTATCATCATTTGATCCATGCATATTCGACCAACTATAGGCATTCGCTTTCCATTTACTAAAACGCTCATTCCTTGTAGCTTCCTATTCCATCCATCACCATAACCTATTGGAATCGTGCCAATCCATTCATCCTCCTCGGCAACATAGGTTCTACCATAGCTAACAGATTCACCCGGTTTTATTGATTTGACGTGAATCAGTTTACTATGTAAGGAGAATGCCGGTTTTAAAGAAATATGATTTTCCTCTTTTACATACTTCGAAGGATACAACCCATACATGGATATGCCAAAACGAATGGAATTATGCATACTTTCCGGAAAGCGTATGGAGGCAGCACTATTGCCGACATGAATCGTAATGGATTCTTTCCAATATTGTTTAAATAACGTTAGCAATTGTTCCATCCGCTTCGTTTGCTCATGGTAGTAAGCCAAATCACTTTCATCTGCAGTAGCAAAATGAGTAAATATTCCGGTTAAGTTTATATCACGATTCTTCTCTATTTCTTGTAACATACCTACTAACTCTTCTTCTGTCCGTACACCAATCCTACCCATTCCAGTATCCAATTTTAGGTGAACATATAGAGGCTGCTCTAGGGTTAACTCGTTTACTTCTTTTAGCCAATCCTCTTGAAAGACGGTTAAGGTGATATGATTTTTGGCTGCAATTGGTGCGTATACCGCAGGAACTCCTCCTAATACTAGGATCGGCGCTGTAATGGAGGCTTTTCTAAGTGTTATAGCTTCTTCTAATAAGGCTACTGCTAATCCATTTGCTCCTGATTTAATTGCTTTTTGGGCTATTGGGACTATTCCATGCCCATATGCGTTTGCTTTTACAACTGCAATAATATTACTATCTTGCGGTAGTTTTTCCTTTATTTGCATGATATTATACTTAATTGCTTGAAGATTTATTTCAATCCATGTATCGCGATACATTTCTCCTACCACAATAATGCTCCCTTTCTTTTCAATCATTTTACATACAAGAAAAAGACGATGATATTGATTAGACAACGCCATTCTTCCTATGCATGAAATTGGCTATGTTTACTATTATTATTACTTATTATAAAATAAAAGCAGACTCTTATCTATGAGCCTGCCCAAGTTTATGATTATTTTACGTTATGTCCTTGTACGGACTGTGCTACTTCTACCAATTCTTCTCTTGTTAGCTGATCACTAGCTAAGTAGAAATTCGAACCATTATAGTCCCATTCAACTGCATTTTCCGATAATGCACCAATAGCACCGAATCCAAGGTTGACGATATCTCCTTCAACTTCTACCGGGGACTGTAATGTCTCCACTACATTCCGCTTTTCTTGTACTAGTGTAAAATTCTTTTCTCCAGTGAAGGTTGAAATAATTCGTTTTCCATTCTCCAGGTCTACTTCAACTTGCTCAGCCAACTCGGCTCCTACTGTTTGAATTGGTACCATAACCTCTAATTCATCTATAACACCATCTCCAGATGTCGGAACATCCTCTGGGGTTGCACTTGCCATATTTTCTTCAATTTCAAAATCTTTATCATTAAAACTAGGGTTTAATTCAAAACTATTAAATTTCACTTCCACAACAGCATTACCATCCGTATCTAATACTTTCACAAGCGCCGGCGTATAGTTTTCTTTATCAAAGTAAATTTCTTGGTATGGTAAATTGTTGTTACTTTGATAATTTGTTTTTGTCTTAAAGATATAGTGGTTTTCATTAGAAGTAAATTCTGCTTCTTCATCATTTGCAATGTCCTCTACTAAGGACTGATATAAATATGGCTGACTACTGTTATCTGGCCAATCCGACTGAAATTTAAAACTCTTCTTCAGCTCTGGTGTAAGAACAAATACACCGTCTTTGTTCTTAAGAATAATTTGACTACCCTTATCCTGTTGATTGTTACTCAATGCTACACGATAGAAGTCTTCTTTCTTATGCCATACATCGATTTTGAATAGCTGTTCCTCTTGTCCCGTATTCATTTTCATTTCAACATTTGCTTTGTATCCAGCTAAATCTGCAACATTACTGCCCAGCTTTTTAACAACATCTTCTTGTGACTGTTCACCACACGCAGCTAGAACTAATACAATACCGAATACAACTATCATCCATAAACGAGATTTTTTTATCATGGACATAACTCCCTTGTCTAAAATTACAAACCTACTCTTTAGGTTTTACGATTTATACAAAGGGAACTGATTACACCGAAAGAATATACGACAGACCATACACACCCATTATGAAGACAATACGATCATCCTATCCAACCACCCTCTCTTTCTTTTCCGTTAGTTTTGCATACATAATCTCCCAATACATCTTGTTACTTGGGCCAGCTTGTTCTATTGGTGCTTGGTCATATCGTTGCTTCTTTTGCGGTGAACAACGTTATAGCTTGTTCCCTCCTGCCCGCAATAAAATATATGAGACAACCTCCATAATTATGCAGATGATAATCGATTAACAAGGAACTTTAGACTTCAATCACCACTTGAGCAACAGCATATTCTCTACTATGAGTAATGGAGATAAAAATATTCATATGCTCTTCTTTAAAATACGTTATACAGGGCGCGCCTTTTTCATCATTCAAAACCTCGATATCTTGGAAACTTAACTCGCCTATACCTGTTCCCATTGCCTTTGAAAAAGCCTCTTTGGCAGCAAATCGCCCTGCAATAAATTCTACTTTTCTGCTTTCACTTTGGAGTAAAGCAAATGTTTGTTTTTCTTTAACGGTTAAGATTCGTTCTATAAAACGATTATTATTCATTAGGTTGCTTATTCTATCAAGTTCAATAATATCTATTCCGATTCCTTTAATCATTTTAACATTCTCCTAACATGAAAGATGCCATACGCTGTTGTTTATGTAAAAATAGTATTATAGTAATCTAATAATGTACATAATAATATAATACCCGAGCAAGCTTTAAAAATACTTTAGTTAAAACCCGATATGAAAGAGGGGAAAAAATGTTTATTCGAAATGAGAGAAGTATTAAAGAGTTTATTCGATACTATCCGGTAGTGTCGACGATTATTATCATCCATATACTTACATGGCTTCTAGACATCATACCGATTGGGTTATTCAATCAATTATACCATTTAGGAGTTGGGAGTCATTGGGGGTTACAAAATGGGGAATATTGGCGATTTATAACACCAATTTTTTTACACGGTGGACTTACACATATGCTATTTAATTCATTTTCTCTAGTATTGTTTGGACCTGCACTAGAGGAAATGTTAGGTAAAGCAAAATTCTTATTCGCATATATCGGTGCTGGTGTGCTTGCAAACATTGCCACCTTCATTATCCACCCTTCGATTCTGTATTCTCACGTAGGGGCTTCTGGTGCGATTTTTGGGCTATTCGGTGTCTATGTATTTATGGTGGCATTCCGTAAAAATCTGATTGATTCCCAAAGCTCCCAAATTGTAATGGTCATTTTCATTATTGGTATCATCATGACTTTCCTACGTCCGAATATTAACATCTATGCCCATATCCTTGGATTTGTGGTGGGATTTCTTATCGCCCCTCTAGTCCTTAATGGAGCACGTCCGTATTATCCGCCGCAATACAGAAAAAGTTATGACGATGATGGAGAGATTCGCTTTGATCCGAACCGATGGAAGAAAAAAAGGTTTTCTAGAAAAACAAAACAAAATTTCCTATGGACTATTATTATTATCTTAGTAGTCATTGGGGTTTTATATAATGTGTTTTAACTTATCGAGGGGGGTTAGCCCCCTCGATAAGAATACCAATCCGCTAAGGTATCAGCATCCTTTAAATCCAATTCTTTTACATGATAATGTTTTCCTTGCCCCATCTTCCCTACGATAGACAACTGTATCGTTGCTAAATTTTCTCGCTTATGAAGGATATGTTGTTTTTTATTAAATGCTTGAATCCGTTTATGATACAGCATCATGGTAACTTTATTAAAATTACGATAGCGAATTAGAAGTTTATTCCCTGTTATTTGATATGCCGAGTCCTTATACTGAAGAATCCCTAAAAACACACTTAGTACAAACACAACACTCGGAATCCATGCAAACTGTGGAAACATATACAGAACAACGCCTAATACCAATAGCGGTATGATTGCTGCCCTTACGAGATAATATTTAAGTGAGCGCTTCGGCAATTGGATTAGCTCTGCATCGTCGGGTCTATATTCAGGTAACAATTTAGTCAGGAACTCATTCACCTCTTTTTTCTTCATAATAGGAAATAGTACCGTAGAAAAATCTTCCCCTTTTTCATTCGATCCACCTGCAATTTCTGCTATTACCGTCACATACCCGAATGGTTGTCTAATTAGATTTTCCACATAACCGACCGCTTGAATTCGTTTTAGTGGAATTGTAATTAATTTTTTCTCTAGTAGTCCACATGTTATGACAATATCTTCGTCCACTTTTGCTATGGTGAAATTCCAATATTTCAGCATTACTCCCGCAATTCCTAATAACCATAGAGAAAGAATCCCCCCTAAAGCCATGAGAGCCATTATCAACATTCCCAATCCAACAAGCCACGTATATGCACTATCGTAGAAATTAGTAGGTATAAACCGTCCCATTTCGGAAAACGCAGCCCCCGCAACGGCCAATAACACCCCTATACTACCTGAAGTAGCCCCAGCAAGAATAAGGCGTTTTCTAGTAATCGTTACGGTTGGGGGTTGTTTTTCTTCCTCCAGTTCTTCAGCCGGTTCCTTTTCCGTAATAGTGGATTTTAACTCCGACCGTAATTCCTCCCCTTCGACAAACGTGACGGTATTAAGTGATGCTTCTGCCTCTTTACCAGTACCAGCTGTTTCTATCTCCACTTTTACTAATTTAAATATTCTATGTAAGATGTTTTGCGTTAGATCGATCGATTGAATTCTATTTTTAGATATATAACGCTTCTTCCGTATAATCACACCGTATTCCAGTTTTAATTCATCACCTTCCACACGGTATGTAAATCGTTTCCAGGATATGTAGCTTGCGAAGATTAATAGTACGATTAGCGCTACGACAGCTAAAATAGCATATAAAATATCGATATTTACTAACGTAACAAAAGCAATGACAAATAAGAAAAACATATCCTTCACACTATTTATCAAATTAAAAATAATAGTAGCAGGGTGTAATCGTTTTTGCTCAGACATCATCCTCATCCACCTTTGCTAGTGAGGAAATTTTATCTCGCAAATCTGAAGCAATTTCATTTGATAATGCCGGTATTTCATGTGTAGTTGCCGCCGTTGAAATAGATACACTAGCTAGATTAAAGTGTTTCAGAATCGGCCCTTGCTTCGTCTCGACATGTTGGACACGAATCATTGGAATAAGCGTTCTGGAAACAATTAATATCCCATGCTGAATATAGATTTCCTGTTCAAATACTTCATAACGCCATCTTTTCCATCGCAAGTTTGGGATTAGGAAAACGGTGATTATAGTACTTAAAATACTAATTCCAAATGCAGCTAGGACAATCCAAATTGGAAAATCATTTATGAAGTGTAATACTAAACCTACAATTGCAAGTAGCCAAACTATTAATTCGTATAGGATAGCTGTAATTTGCCATACTTTTATCGCATCTCGTGAAATCCTATGAACCGGTGGCTTTCTCATATAATCTCTTCCCCCTAATTAATGATAAAAAAAGCCCCTATTTTACAAGGAGCTTTTTTCTAGTTGATTAGTCACGGTTTCTTCTTTTTTGAAAATTCCCTTTGCGGTTTCGTCCACCCTGGCTTCTACCACCTTGGTTTTTTCCACCGCCTTGATTGCGTTTCCCGTAATAACGTTTGTTGTTAGAACGACCTTTTTCTTGCTGAGCTTTTTTAACACTGATAGGTGCAACTCCAGAAATTTGTACTGGAACATCTCTTCTTTCCTTCGTTAGCATTTTCAATGCAGCAGCAACGATGGTTACAGAATCATGTTCTTCTAGTAATTCATTTGCTGTTTGATGATATGCATCAAGTTCGTTCTTTTCGATGGTTTTTAAGATTTTTTCAACTGTTAATTGTTGTTGACCAATACGTGCTTCCTTATTAGTTGGAGGAACCATTCGTTTCATTTTACTTTTCGTAACCTTCTCAATTAATCGAAGGTGAGCCATTTCCCTTGGTGTAATAAATGAAATTGCTTCTCCAGTACGTCCTGCACGTCCAGTACGACCGATTCGGTGTACATAGCTCTCCGGGTCCTGAGGGATATCAAAGTTATATACATGGGTAACACCTGAAATATCAAGTCCACGTGCCGCCACATCAGTAGCTACTAACACATCTACTCGTCCATTTTTAAATTTATTTAACACAGACATACGCTTTCCTTGTGTTAAATCACCATGTATTCCTTCTGATCTAAATCCTCTAGCCTGCAAGCCTTCTGTGATTTCATCAACACGTTTTTTCGTTCTACTAAATACAATTGCCAATTCAGGATTTTGCATATCCAAAAGATTGGTTAACGTATCAAACTTGTATTTTTCTGGTATTTCCACAAAGTGTTGGACGATATTTTCTACTGTCATTTCCTTTGCTTTAACCTTAACCTCTTTTGGCGTATTCATTAAGTTCGTTGCGATATCGCGAATTTCTTTTGGCATAGTCGCTGAAAATAATAGCGTTTGTCGCTCACTAGGTACTTGTTTTAGAATTTCACGAATGTCATCAATGAATCCCATGTTTAACATTTCATCCGCTTCATCTAAAACAACCGTGTGTACCGTATTAGCACGAATTGTTCTTCTTCTGAAGTGATCCAATAATCTTCCAGGGGTTGCTACGACAATTTGAGGACCGTCTTTTAACGAACGGATTTGTCTGTCCATAGGTGCACCGCCATACACTGGAAGAACACGAACTCCTTTAAATCTACCTAGACGGTTTAATTCTTCAGCAACTTGGATAGCTAACTCTCTAGTAGGAGCTACAACTAGTCCTTGCACCTTTCTTTCTGCTGTATCGATTTTTTCAAGCATTGGGATTCCAAAAGCAGCAGTTTTACCTGTACCTGTTTGTGCTTGCCCAATGACATCATGACCCTCTATTGCAAGAGGAATAGTTTGTGCTTGTATTGGTGTTGCTTCTTCAAACCCCATTTTTTCTAATGACTTCATAACCGGATTTGAAATTCCTAATTCATTAAATGTTGTCACGCTTACTAATTCTCCTTTGTACAAATATTATATTTTTTAGCGTTTGACTTGCCGTGATGCTTGTACCGAGAATTACATCACCCATTTATCTTATCTTATCCATTTATCCGAAATCTTACCTGTTTCCAAAGATACGAACTCGTCCTCAAGATAATGCAATTTGAATATGCTTCAATTCACAGAAAGTGGAAAAGGCTTAAGCCTGAAAGGAAAAGCCCTATGATTTTCATCTTATAACGTACTCTCCTAGTTCTTAAGGAGTCTCTTGACGCCTGATTTATAATCAGGCAATAAGCACCGTGGCAAATTAACCGTTAGTCTATGATAACATACGAATAATGGTAAGAGCTAGTTGCAAATGATTTTTCCATTGGGGCATGATAAAATAAGAAATTAAGTTGAAGTAAAATATCACAGAATTAATTCTTTAGGAGGCAAGAGAATGAGAGTTCCTCCATTCAATCCATACATAGCTGTTGTAATTGGTGTGTTATCTGTTTCCACATCAGCAGTACTGGTTAAACTAGCCAGCAATGCTCCAGCAGCAATCATTGCCAATTACCGTTTATTAATCGCCGTCATACTAATGGCTCCGATTATGTTCCTGAAGTATCGCCATGAATTTAAGTTAATTACGAGAAAAGATTGGCTATTATCTACCCTTGCTGGGATCTTCTTAGCATTTCATTTTATTCTCTGGTTTGAATCTTTAAATTATACATCGGTTGCAAGCTCCGTAGTACTTGTAACACTTCAACCGATATTCGCTTTTCTAGGAACATATCTGTTCTTTAAAGAACGTTTCACATCAGGGGCAATTATTAGTATGATTATCGCCCTTCTCGGTAGTGTCATTATAAGCTGGGGAGACTTCCAGATTAGTGGAATGGCGTTATTCGGGGATATTTTGGCCTTCATTGGCGCAATTGCGATTACGGCCTATTTCCTATTAGGGCAAAATGCCAGAAGAAGATTATCCTTAATGACCTATACGTTTGTTGTCTATAGTGTTAGCTCCATTACATTAATTATCTATAATGTTCTGTTGCAAAATCCATTCACCGGATATTCAACTAATTATTGGCTAATTTTCTTAGCATTAGCCATTTTTCCAACCTTCTTTGGACATACACTATTTAATTGGGCATTAAAATGGTTAAGTACTTCTACCATTAGCATGGCAATTGTGTTTGAACCAATTGGAGCATCTGTCTTAGCCTATTTTATTTTAGGGGAAAAAATTACCTGGTCACAATGGCTCGGTGGAACGATTGTCATCTTCGGATTATTCTTATTCATCCTGAGTACTAATAGAAAATCAAGTGTTACCATTCATAAAAAAGTTCAATAAGATATCACTAGGTTTACAAGTAAATAAACGATATAATAATAGCAATATACGTTAAAACCAAAGAAATAAGGTGATTCAATGTCAATTCAATTAATGACTGATGGCGGTGCAGATATTCCGAAGGAGCTTATGGACCTTGCCGATATTAAAGTGATTTCATTATATTTAAACTTTAAGGATACGCAATATAAAAGCGGTGTAGAACTTGATCTCCCTAGCTTCTTTAAAAAAATTGAAGAAACAAAAGAACTTCCCCGTTCAGCAGCACCTAGTCCTAATGATTTTTATGAAGGATATAAAGAGATTGATCCTGCTAAGCCGATTTTAATGATTAGTTTATCGAGTGGTTTAAGTAGTACTTATGAAAACGCTGTAGCCGGGAAGCAATTACTATTAGAAGAAGAACCTGATAGAAAAATCGAAGTCATAAACGCTCGTACAGCCTCTGCGGGGCAAGCATTGCTCCTTTTCGAGGCATATCAGAAGATACAAGAGAATTATTCACTGGAGGAGCTAGTTCTTCACCTGAACAGTAAAGTTAAGCAGACGGCAACCCTATTCGTATTAAAAACATTAGAAAACTTGGTCCTAGGAGGCCGAATTGATAAGGTGAAAGGAACGTTAGCAAAAACACTTAATATTAAGCTGTTGATGAAGGCTAGTGATGAAGGAACGATTGAGGTCGCCGAAAAGGTACGAGGTGACAAAAAGTCCATCCGTCGTTTTGTCGATCAAATTGGGGAATATGCGAAGACATTTGAAGATAAAATATTAGTCATGACCCATTACAACGCAGCTGAACGTGCCAAGTCCGTATTACATGATATAAAAACGAAATATCAATTTAAGGAAACATATTTAACAGAAATGGGTCCATTAATCTCTACCTATGGCGGAGAAGGAGCTTTAGTTATTACTTTCTTTAGGGATTAAATTAACAACTACGATTCAATAAAGAGATTGAGACAAAATGAAAAGTCTCAATCTCTTCTTTTAATTTGAGATCGCCATTATCCTTGTCAGAAGATCTAATCATAATCCTTTACGCTTAGCTATATTAAAACTTCACTACGTTCAACCGGCCGTTCCAAAAACTCAAATACTATCCGATTCAGAGCATCCTTATCATTGCCTAAACAGATTAAATGTCTAGACCGCTCAAAAAACACAACTTCCTTCCATTTCGCAGGAATTTCCTTATCTAAATAATATGCAGTCTTATACGGTACTAAGCTATCCATCTGTCCCTGTGCAATCAAAACTGGTGACTCCA
Source organism: Ornithinibacillus liuyingii (assembly GCF_055550225.1). Taxonomy (NCBI): domain Bacteria; kingdom Bacillati; phylum Bacillota; class Bacilli; order Caryophanales; family Bacillaceae; genus Ornithinibacillus; species Ornithinibacillus liuyingii. The sequence continues at coordinate 22,404 of NZ_JBPWOS010000014.1, forward strand.
CATTTTTAAGATATTTTCTCGTCAACTTAACCAGCTTTAAAAACTCAATATTAGCCTTTAACGGGACACTGCCTAACTTCCTTTTGTAATGACGATATAGCTTATTTTGCCCAAGTTTTCCAGTAATGCCATCTTTAATGACATCCCCGATGTCAACACTAATACGCTTCAACGATAAGTACTTTCCTGCAGTAGCTAACAATACTAGCTTTTCAACTTTATATTTAGCTGCTAAATACGCGGCTATCATTCCCCCCATTGAAAAGCCAATAAGATAAATCTCATCATATTTTTCCTTTAAATGATTTAAGGAAGCTTCTGCAGAATCAATCCAACTCTTATAATTTACATTTTCAAGAGCTAACTTTTTCCCATGTCCAGGTAAAGTCGGAACTGAGATATGCCAATCTGTATGTTCTTGTAAATAATCTGTTAATGGCTCCAGTTCATGGGGCCCACCAGTAAAGCCATGAATAATTAAACAAGCTATCATGTGATTTATTCTCCTTTATGAAAAACGTATTAAAGAGCTTACGTGTACTTTTCTTTTGCCCTAATTAAGCGAAATTAATTCAGTTAGCTCTCTATTCCCGCCTTGTAAATAATCGCATTTCATTAACGGAAAGTTTTCATAAAGTCGCCAAATTGTTTGAGAATTGGCGATACTTGATGATATGTGTTTGCAATTTGGCTCACAGTAGTTAACACCTTATCTAAATTCACTTGCCCACCTTGATTTTGGAATGGCGTCGTTGTTGCATTTTGTTGCTGGGCTTGTTGATTAGCTCCTTGGGATTGGTCCAAATTAGCATACCAGTCCTGTGGTTGCTTTGGTTTGGCAAATTGTTCAAATGGTGATTGATACTGTTCATATAGGTTTACATAGTGCTGTTGATATGGAGTCGATTGGAAAGGTTGTTGGGTTGGCTGATGATGGTAGTAATTAGGCGGATTTACCGGTTGTTGGTATGGAGGGTAACCAAATTGTCGCATAAATAACACACCCTTTCCTTAGCCTTTTTCTATAATTTATGCAGATAGCTAATGTTTTGTGTGTTATTAGCTTATTGTGTTGGAGGAAATTATCATTATTGGAACAACTCTTATATCTCTAGTCTGCTAGTAATGCTTTACAAGCAGACTAGAGTCATCACATTCCTCTCACGGTGACTACTCCCCCCGCAAGAATCTATTCATATTTCTAAAGTGGTAAGCTTTTCATGATGTCTTGCTCTTACGAAATTTTAGCTGTATAAAACCATATAGTAAAATCACTATTGATACAGCGGAATAATGCGGATTAGTATGGCAGGCGATAATAATTCCTAAGCTACCAAAAGCGATCACACCTTTGATGGAAAATTGCACTAACCTTTTGTTAAGACTTTCAAATGCATTGTCCATCTTGCTCATGTAATGAATCATATATAAGCTAATTACCAACAGTAAGAAGGTAATCGACCACCAAGAATACAGGATAACCGCAATGATTGTAATAGGAATCAGAACTGGAATAAAACCAATTATTGCCCAACGCCTCATCGTCCTACGGTAGCTTTCGATATTCCAAGGCAATACTTGCACAATACCTGAGTGAAACCGATCGACAAACAAACTTGCACAAAAGGCAGTATAGATATGGATACTTAAAGCGATTAAAATCATGCCTAGAAACTCATTAAAGAAGGATAAAACTGTAATGGCCAATACTAAGCCACCAATAACTTGTACGATATATTCTATATTCCCTCTAAAATGCTGTAACCATAGCCTTCTATAGATAGCAGAGTCTGTATAAACAAATGGCTTCTTTCTAGATGCTCTATTCAAAAATAAATTGTGCTTTCTTTGCCGTTTAAATTTCACTTTCGTAGCTTTTGAAACGGCAGGCATATTCCAGACTAAGAAATCATTTACCTCTGTCACTCTTCCCCAATTGATATTGGTGAACATTCGTTTAAATAGTAGAAAATTACTGAGCACAACGATAGTGAACACAATAAAACTAATAATCATATTTACTTGGGTTACCGTTCCTAAAAAGTTAACCAATATAAGTACAACGAAAAGGATGAACCTAGGTATAAACCTCACTTGAAAAAGCTTCCATTGTGGAATCGTCATGAGCAACTCAATCAACCAAAACACAGCTAAATATACAACGATAATTTCTGGTTTAATCGGGGTAATTAAAATGATAGCAGCACTAACGATAGCGTATTTCAATAGTAGCTTTACCCACTTCTCAAGTGCTGTAAAGAGAACAATTCGCTTCATTTCATATGGAAGCATAGCTAATTGATACTCAGAACTAGTAATCAAAATGCCAGGATTACGAAAGGACTGAAACACATAGCGTAATGGAAGAATAGAAAATATGAGCCAAAATCTTTCGGTTAGCTGTTCCTCAATGAATAGAAACTGATCTTGATAAGCTGCTAAAAAATCATTAAAGATAAAAATGCTAGCAAACACGTATCCACCAACAATTAAAGAATAGAGGCTTGTTGTTAAGTCAAAGGACAGCGCCATCATTTTCTTATATACTTTCATCTTCTTGCGGGCCCTGCCTCGTCTAATTAACCAATATGCTTGCCAAGAAGAAGCATTATTCATTACACATCACTTCTCCTCTTAATCGTTTCAAACTCTTCAATTAATCCTTTATGTAATAACTCCCCTTCCTGAAGCATGATAAATTGGTTAGCAAGTCCTTTAACCCGTTCCAATTGATGCGTGGTTAGAAGTATAGCCGTTCCATTCGCTATCTTTTCCTTTAACAATTCTTCAAAGTAATCTATCGCATATATATCAAGTCCCATAAAAGGCTCATCAATTAATAGAAGGGGAACATCGGGAAGCATGGCACAAATCGTTTGTACCTTTTGTCGCATCCCTTTCGATAATGACTCTGGGTATTCATCCAACTTCCCTGTTAATTCAAACCCTTCTATATATCGCTCTATTCGTTTCATTAGCTCTTCTTCCTGAATACCATAGCTCTTACCGTACAATTGAAAATGTTGCATAGCGGTTAGCTCCGACATTAATAATGGCTCTTCTGGAATAAACGCTATTCTCCGTTTAAATTCGAGAAAATGTTTATCTTGACTATAGGTTTCCTCAAGCGTTATTTCTCCATTTGATTTTTCCTGAATCCCCATTATCGTCTTCATTAAGGTAGATTTACCTGCTCCATTATGCCCAACCAATGCAACAACAGACCCCTTCTCTATCGAAAACGAAACATTATTTAATAATCTAGTAGAAAGCACGTCAACATGTAATTCATGGACATCTAACACGTTCATTTTCTATCATCCTCTCTTTCCTTTACTATTACGATATTTTAATAAAAAGGTTTCAATTTCAACAATATGCCACACTAATTACGGTAAAATCCGAATATTATACATCGTTTTTTGTCGTTTTTTGTAAAAAACGTGTAAAAATAGTGTAAATTACACAAAAAAAGCCTAGCTTTTTCTAGTATTTTGTTATTTAATAAAATAGTAAGAAAAAAATAATCTTTATATTTTTTAGGAGGGTCACAATGAAGAAACTTTATGGTCTAGTGCTTATTCTCGGACTAGCACTTGTACTTGCAGCATGTGGAGGCTCTGGTGATGAAAAAAAATCATCAGACGAAAATACATCAGGAGATTCAAAAAAAGAAGAAGCAAGTGAAGGAATGGTTCCTGATACATTAGTAATTGGTTTCGTACCGTCTCAGGATTCAGATAATATTGCAGATACTGTAGAACCTTTAGCTAACCGCTTAGGTGAAGAGCTTGATATTGAAGTTAAAAGTCAAGTTATGACAGACTACAATGCACTAGTTGAAGCAATGGGTGCTAACCAAGTACATGTTGGTTTTATCCCTGCATTCGGATATGTTCTTGCAAATGAGCAATATGACGTTGAAGTAATCTTAAAATCTATCCGTTATGGATCAGGTACTTACAAAGCACAATACGTAGTACGTGCTGATTCTGGTATTGAAAGCCTTGAAGATTTAAGAGGAAAAGTTTGGGCATATGCTGACCAAGGTTCAACTTCTGGTTATTTATTCCCTGCAAACCAATTAATGGAAGAGTTTGACATTGCGACTACTGCTGAGTTGGAAACTGATTTCTTTAATGGTACAAGACAAGCTGGTGGACATGATAACGCAGCAATCCTTGTTTATGAAGGTGATGCTGATGTTGCTACTACTTTCGACGATGTACGTACTGAACTTGAAGAAGAATATCCAGATATCATGGAGAAATTAAAAGTTTTAACATACACAGAAGATATTCCTAACGACACAATCTCTGTAACGAAAGAACTAGACAAAGAGTTTGTTCAAAAAATTAAAGATACTTTCTTATCCTTTAACGATGATGAAGATATGATTCAAATCATGAACGATGTTTACAACTGGGATGCTATCGATGAAGCGAAAGATGAAGAGTATCAAGTAGTTAAAGATACTTACGCTAAATTCAAAGATTCTGTTGGTTTCTAATAGAAGTAACTAGTTTAATAACATAACAAAGGGGAAGGTTAGTTGACTTCCCCTTTGTTATGTTACATTTTGTAGAAAAATGTTACAATATATGAAAAACTTAGCCTTTAATGGAGGACTTATTATAATGATAGAATTTAAAAATGTGGGCCTTGTCTATCCTAATGGAACGGAAGGTTTAAAAAACATTAATGTAAAAATCAATGATGGCGAATTCGTTGTTATTGTTGGATTGTCAGGTGCCGGAAAGTCTACATTTATTCGTAGTATTAATAGATTGGTAACCCCTACTTCTGGATCCCTTCTAGTAGATAATGAAGATATCTTAAAATTCAAAGGTAACAATCTTCGCAAACTTCGCACGAAAGTCGGCATGATTTTCCAAAATTATAACTTAGTCAAGCGTTCAAATGTTTATAAGAACGTTCTAGCCGGTCGTTTAGGACACACTGGTACCTTACGATCCATCTTTAGTCTTTATTCTAAAGAAGATAAAGCATTAGCTTATGAAAGCTTAAAACGTGTTAATATTGCAGAAAAAATTTATAGCAGAGCAGATGAACTAAGTGGTGGGCAACAACAGCGTGTAAGTATTGCACGTGTATTAACACAAAAGCCTAAATACATTTTAGCGGATGAGCCAGTAGCATCACTGGATCCACCTACTTCTCATCAGGTTATGACGTACTTAAGAAAGATCAATAAAGAAGATAATATTACAACCATTGTAAACCTACACTTTATAGATATGGCAATGGAATATGCGGATCGTATCATTGGTATGCGCGCCGGAGAAGTAGTATTTGACGGACCAGCCTCAGAAGTAACCGAAAAAACATTCGAAGAAATTTATGGCCGTTCTATTCGTGAGGATGACTTGCGTGGAGGTGCAGAGGAATAGTGACTAAGGAAAATAGCACATTAACACAAAAGTCAGTACCTCTTTACCCTGCGAAAACTAAAATGCAAGTAACCATTATCTTTTTTGTAATTCTAGGAATCTATATTTTTAGTATGATCAAGACGCAAGAAGATATGGTAGGGGGCTTCAGTGGCGCTCTAGGAAATATGTACGTTGTTATTGAAAAGTTCTTCCCACCAAATTTCGCCGTATTATCAGCGATTTGGAGTTCGATGCTAGAAACCATTAAGATGGCAATTATCGCCACTACGATTTCAGCAATTATTACCATACCATTAGCGGTTCTATCAGCACAAAACATTACAACATTTAAACCATTATATTATTTCATGAGAACGTTACTGAATTTATTACGTACTATTCCTGATTTAGTATTAGCAGTAATATTTGTAGGATTATTCGGCGTTGGTGTATTCCCTGGTATTTTAGCCCTTGCCGTTTTCTCTTTAGGTATCTTAGCGAAGTTGATTAGTGAGACAATTGAGTCAGTTGATATGAACCCATTAGAAGCAATGCGAGCTTCTGGGGGAAATGTATTTCAAGTTATCTGGTACTCATTAGTACCTCAAATAGCACCACAGTTCACTTCTCTAGTACTATATGTATTCGAAATTAATATTCGTGCATCTGTTGTACTAGGAATGGTTGGAGCTGGTGGTATCGGGCTAGTATTAAACCAGCAAATTAAGTTCTATAACTACCCAAATGCCATGACGATTATCCTAGTTATATTCGCAACGGTATTGATCATTGAGTACATTAGTAATAAGTTAAGGGAGGCATTGTTATAATGGAAAATTATCAATTACCTCCAAAGCCTGCTAAATCTACCTTTAAACGGGTTCGAACCATTACAATCTTAATTCTGGTAGCAGCCTTATATGTGTGGACATTCACTACTATTAATATTGATTGGGGAAGAGCGATCGAAAGGGCAATTAATAATTTCCATCGTGTTATTCCAAGACTATTCAGCCCCGACTGGGCAGCAGCTGCTGATGTAGGAGCTGCCATGCTGGAAACCGTATTTATCGCCTTTGCAGGTTCTTTAATGGCAGCAATCATTGCTGTTCCACTATCATTCTTAGCAGCGCAAAATATGATGGGTGGTAAAATTGTTTCTGTAATCGGTAAATGGATTTTATCTGCTATTCGTGCATTTCCGGATTTAATCTTAGCGATTCTTTTCGTAGTAGCAGTTGGACCAAATGCCTTTGCTGGGGTACTTGCCATTGCGATCGGCTCAACCGGTATGCTCGGTAAAATGTTCTCCGAAATTATTGAGTCAATCGATATGGATGTTGTCCAAGCTATGGAAGCTAATGGAGCTAACAAAATACAGATTCTATTCTATGGTGTCATTCCACAAATCATCCCTGAATTCCTATCTTATGCGATTTACCGCTTTGAGGTAGATATTCGTGCATCATCCATTCTAGGTATTGTTGGTGCGGGTGGTATCGGTACGATGATCGTATTCGCATCAAGTAACCGTAACTGGAATGAAATGGGTATGATTCTTCTAGGAATCATTATCGTTGTAACCATTATTGATTTTGCTTCTGCTAGAATTAGACGTAAAATAGTATAAGGAATGAAGAAAAACCGCGTGGGAACTAACCCAATGTTCGGTGCTTACTTTTCATTTAATCAGGAAACGAAATTGAAGAAATCCTCTTTAATTTCGTTTCTTTTATTCGTTGATAGACTAGATGGTTATTTTCTCGGTAGAAATACTAAGGTATTCCTAAATGCCAAGCAAGTACTAGTTTTTATAAGAAAGGATGTAGAATGTGTCAAATAAAACCATGCTCAAAATAATGTACACAAGTGATATTCATGGTCATGCCATGCCCCTATTATATGGTACGAACGAGGCTTACAATTTAGGGTTAGCAAAGTACACCTCAATCGTTAAACAAATTGTTCAAGAACATGATAATGTCATTGTTCTAGATAATGGGGATTTAATCCAAGGTACACCACTTATGACCCATTATGTAAAAGAACATCACGATAAAGAAAATCCAATGGTTGGGATTATGAATCGCATTGGTATTGATGCTAGTGTAATTGGAAACCATGAATTCAATTTCGGGAAAAAGATATTAACCGATGCGATAAACAGCTCTAACTTCCCTTGGCTCTCGGCTAACCTAGTTAATCAAGATGGAGAACCTTACTTTGGAAAGCCGTATATCGTTAAAGCCTTACCTAGTGGTATACGTGCAGCAATAGTTGGGGTAACCACACATTACATACCAAACTGGGAATCCCCAGCACATATTGAAGGGATTCAATTCCAAGATGCTCTTACAACCTTAAAGCATTGGGTAACACGGATTCGAGAAGAAGAACAGCCAGATATACTAATCGCGTCCTACCACGGTGGCTTTGAAAGAGATATTGAAACCGGTGAACCGACAGAGCCATTAACTGGAGAGAATCAAGGGTATGCCATGTGCCAAGAAATTGAAGGAATTGATGTTTTATTAACAGGACATCAGCATCGCATCCTAACCGGTGAGATAAATGGTGTGCTAATTGCACAGCCAGGAAATAATGGAAAAATGTATGGCGAAATAGAAGTGGAGCTAGAGCATGTGAACGACCAATGGAATATTACGAAGAAAAAAGCCGAAATAAAGCCTGTCAATGAAATCGAAGCTGATAAAGAAATAATGCACTACTTGAAAGAAATAGAATCTTCTACTCAGAGTTGGCTAGATTATCCTATCGGCTATATTGATGGAGATATGACCATAACAGATCCGTTAAAGGCCCGTACAACGAAACATCCGTTTATTCAATTTATTCAAAATGTACAAATGGATGTTAGTGGTGTCGATATCTCGGTTACCGCACTTCTCAATAATGAGTCTAAAGGATTCAAGTCTGTTGTTACGATGCGAGATATTGTCTCCAATTATATGTATCCTAATACACTGGTGGTACTTGAGCTTACCGGAAATGATATTATACAAGCGCTAGAAAAAACTGCGGAATACTTTGTTTTAGATAATGCTGGTAGCATAGTCGTAAACCCTTCCTATATTGAGCCAAAGCCACAGCATTATAATTATGATATGTGGGAAGGAATTAACTATACGATTAATGTATCGAAGCCAGTTGGTTCCAGAATTGAAGATGTAACATATCACGGTAACTCCTTAAAGATGGATGGAAAGTATCACGTTGTGTTAAATAACTATCGTGCCAGCGGTGGTGGAAACTTTGATATGTTCAAGAATAAGCCGATTATCAAAGAAATTCAGCGAGATACTGCAGAATTAATCCATGCCTATTTTGAAAAACATAAAACCGTAAAAGCAGAAGTCCATTCTAATTTTACGGTTATATCCTAAAAAGAAAAATAGGTTATATAAAAAATAACTACTAGCACTACTCTGCTCCAGAAATCATACCCTTCCGACTAGTTAGATCTACGTATATTTCTGGAGCTAGAATGGTGCACTGTGTCATGATGCATCTATTTCTTATCATGTTGACTGTCTCAATTTTATAGTGACCTTTTTAATCATCATCTCTATCGTCATCATCACCTATTTCTGTATCGATAGAGATGGAGATAATGTCGCCTGTATAAGCATCTATATCGATTTCTGCTTCTCCATTAACACTTTCTATTTCAATTTCATAAATAAGACGTCCATCATCTTCATCTAATTCTAACTCTGTAATGATTCCATCAAACTCAGCAAGCGCAATTTTCTTGGCTGTTTCATAATCAATTATTGCTTTTTTTCCTTCCTTTTTGTTTTCTATTTTCCCATTATCTGCTTGGTTATCTTTCTTTGATTCCTCTACTACATTGTCATCTTGATTATCCTTTGAGTTAGTGGCCGTGTTGTCGTCTGAGTCATTTATTTTTCCGTTCTTACTTTCGGATTCAGATGTTGAATTGCTTGATGGTTTATCCTGTTTTTCAGAGATAGTTAAATTTGTTGATTCTTCTGTACTAGCATGACGTTCTCTTTGTTTAATCTTCAGTACTTCACCAGTATTACCATCTAATTTAATTTCATATTCCTTACCATTGCTTTCTACTTCAACCTCATAGACTACACTGTTAAAGCCCTTTTCCATTTCAATTTCTGTTATGGTTCCAGGATACTGTGCTGTTACAAGTTCCACAATTTCTTCTTTCGATAATTTAGGATCGGCTTGCGCAGCATTGGAATGATATATCCCTAAACCTAATACAGTAGCTATGGCAATACTAGAAACCGTAATTAATACTTTCTTTTTCATTTTTTATTTCCTCCTTATTTCCTCTTGATGTCTTTATCATATACATCGAGAATGAAATAACCATAAGAGAAAGATTAGAATTAGATTAGAATGTGCGTTACGTTAAAGGAAGCATGACTTGAAACGTTGATCCTTCTCCAGGACGACTATCTACTGAAATGGTTCCTCCATGTGAATGGATAATTGATTTCGCGATAGCTAGACCTAGTCCTGTTCCACCAGTGTTCCGACTCCTTGCTTTATCCATTCGATAAAATCGTTCAAATATCCGTTCTCTTTCTTCCTTTGGTATTCCTTGGCCAAAATCTCTAACAGATATATCAATTTGATTATCATGTGGAGCCATAGTAATTACTACATTATGGTCACTATACTTCAGCGCATTATCGATTAGAATATAGAATACTTGCCTCAATTGATCTTGATTACCTAATATATGGATTGGTTTTCCATTATCATGGAGCTCGATATTTCTATCATAGGCACCCGTAAATACCTCAATCGTCTTCTCCATTAATTCGGTAATATTGACGTTTTCACTATGTTCAATTTCCTTGTTTTTAGCTAAAGCCAGTAATTGTTCTACGAGCTTTTGCATACGGTCAGCTTCCGATCCAATTGCGTCTAGAGATTCCTTCCATAGCTCCGGATTATCCTTCCCCCGCCGTTCTAGTAATTGTGTATAGCTTTTGATAATAGAAATTGGTGTTTTTAATTCATGAGAGGCATCCGATACGAAAATCTCCTGCATCTCATAGTTGTCCTTCAAAGAATCAATCATATCATTAAACGTTTTTTCCATTTCATACAGCTCATCATTCGAACGATTAGTTAGCTCGATTTTTTTCCACTTCCCATATTTCATATTTTCTTTCATCGTACTAATCAGTGATTTAATGGGTTGAAGCAAAAATCGAGCCAATAGATTCCCAGCAATAATGATGGGAATGATGATGATAATCGAAGCAATGGTTAACACATAAAATAGATTTTTCATATTAGCAGTTAACGCAACTAGCTCTTTGTATACTTGAAGAGTAACGATGTCCCCGTCATTCCAAATGATTGGTTTAGAAACCGTAGCATATCGATTCCCTTCAAAGGTAATCACTTCCCGTACCTCTGATGTACCATATCCCCCTGGAAGGTCAAAATAATCCGCTGACTTCGAATGAACGAGAGGATCCCCCGATTCCGGATAGACTCGTATGATTCCATCAGCTGGCAAAAAAGCCTTTATCAACTCCCCAGGTGGTATTTCAGGATTTTCATTAACCGTTGCTATTACAGTATTTGTTTGTTCGGTTAGTTCGGTTAGCTCCGTTTCAACAGAATTCTGGTAAAACAAATAGTAAATCGAAGCGTTTATCATTAAAATAAACAGGAACATAAAAAAACTTGTAAACAACTGTATCTTGGTTCGTAGCTTCATACTAGGAATCCTTTATAGAATATCCGACACCACGTACGGTTTGAATATACTGTTTCGAATATCCTTTTTCAATTTTTTGACGGAGGTACCGAACATATACATCCACTACATTTGTCTCGCCAAAATAATCAAATCCCCACACCTGTTCAATTAATTGATCTCGTGATAGCACGATATTCTTATTCTTTAATAAACACACGAGCAAATCAAATTCTCTTGGAGTGAGTTCGATTTTATTTCCTGCACGCATAACTTCATGTGCATCCAAATCGACAATTAAATCCCCAACAGAGAGTGTATTCTTCTTTACAGTACTTTCTATAACAGGCTTTCTAAGATGCACACGGATTCTTGCTAATAATTCTTCGATTTGGAACGGCTTTGTAACATAATCATTAGCACCTAAGTCTAAGCCGCTTACTTTATCATGGACAGCGTCCCTCGCAGTTAGAAGGATGATCGGTGTACGTTCATCTGTACGTCTAATTCTACGAAGTACTTCTAAGCCACTTAATTCAGGGATCATAATATCCAGCAATACTAAATCCCACTCTTTCTCTTGCATAAGCCTTAATGCATCTTTACCATTATCTACAATCTCAGTAAGATAGCTTTCATATTCTAATTCAAGCTGTATTACTCTACTTAGCTTTTCCTCATCTTCCACAATAAGTATGACTGGTTGGTCCATTTCATCACCCACATATCCGTTCTTTTCGTTTACTATAACAAACAAAGATTAAAAAGTAATGAGAAACTATCGATTAAAATAATTGCTTTCCCATTTATTTCAGTAAATAATGATTACATATAAAGGAGGGATTGTTTTGTTAGCACTTGATCATATTGTCATTGCTGGAAAAAATGCTGAAGAAGCGAGTGAAAACTATCATAAACGTATGGCAATTAAAGCCATTAAGGGTGGAGAGCACGAAAATTGGGGAACGTACAATTACCTTGCCTATTTTTCAAATGAAAGCTATATTGAATGGCTTGGGATACAGGATTACGATAAAGCGAGTGAGAGTGATAACCCCTTAATCAAACATTTAGTTTATCGGCTAGACCAGAATAAGCCTGGCCCATTCCAATTTGCTCTCCGTACCAATCAAATGGACGAGTACTGGAAGCATTTTCAAGCGAACAATATTCCCTTTGATGGTCCTTTTTCTGGTGAAAGACTACGGCCTGATGGAACATTATTGACTTGGAGGATGCTGTTTCCGAAATATCATGTAGAGGATGAAATGCTACCTTTTCTAATTGAATGGGGTAATTCCAGTAATGCCCCTACAACACAAGGGTTAACCAATCCACAAGCCATCATGAACATTCATTACAGTGGTGTTAATAAAGCCACTTTTATGGATATTTATCAATTAAAAAACAGAAAAAGCCTATCTAACCAATTTTTATTAAGAAATTCCAAAATAAGTTTTAAGGAAAGTGGCGATTTATCGTTTGAATTGGTTTAATAAATAAAGTTCTATCCGAAACCGTGGTTAAATAAACTACCAACTAACTAATAAAAAATAAACCTAATTACCTCATAACGGCGTGATTAGGTTTATTATCGTACTACATCTCGTCTGTTTATTAACCTAATTGTTGATGTAGGAACTCTGTAACAGACTCAGGTGTTTTCGTATAGGCACTATGTTGATGGGCAAGCTTTTCTCCATTTTGGAAAATCAAAATACTTGGAATACCCATTACTTCATAGGTTTGTGCGATTCCTTCTAGCTCATCTGTATTTACTTCATACCAGGCATAATTATTAAACTCATCTAAAATCCCGTCTATAAACATGTCCATTCTCTTGCAGTCCGGACACCAATCAGCAAAGAATTTGATGATTACTGGTTTATCACTTTGAATTACTTCATTGAATTTATCCATTGATTGAATGTGTTCCATGCTATCTCTCCTTTTCCATCCTTATTGTAACGATTAAACAAACGTTTGTCTTATGAATTGCTTACTCCTTATATTCCACTCTTCCTAGTACATACGCTACAAATAAACCGCCTGCAAAAGTCACTACACTTAATAATAAGAAGGGAGTAGATTCTGGCCAGCCTGGAAATACAACAACTATTGAGCCAATGACTAGTCCAATAATTAAAGCAAACGTTCCACTACGATAATGCTTAAAAAAGTAGTGAATAAGCTTACTCATCGTCAGGATACCAAGAACAATTCCAAATCCAACAACAGCGATAATCGTTAATTGAAGATTACTAATCGCACTAATTACTGTAGCATAAACACCCATTACTAGCAGAATAAATGAACCGCTAATACCAGGTAAAATCATAGCAGCACTAGCAATAAACCCGGAAAAGAATAACAAAACATATGTAGATAAGGTAAACTCCTCTATAACTACCCCTTCGCTTTCATGCAGAAATACCATACCCGAAACGATTACTGCTCCAATGATTAGTAGTATATAATGGTTTACTTTAAAATTTGCCTTCACATCAGCTTGACGAAATAAATAAGGCAAAATACCAATTATGAGCCCTAAAAAGAAAAACTGAGTCGGTCCTGGATAATCCTTAAATAACCATTCAATTAATCGACTTAATAATAGCACTGCACCTGCTATCCCAATACCTAATGGAATGAGAAAACCTAGGTGTTTTTTCCACTCCTTGCTAAATAGTCCATTTATAGAAGCAATTAATCGGTCATAAATACCTAAAAGGACTGCAATTGTACCGCCACTTACCCCTGGAATAACATCACTTGCTCCCATCATTAATCCGCGGTATATATTTTTCCATTCCATTGAAATATCCCCTTTTACATTACTATTTATTATAATATCAAATTATAGTTGTAATTCATATTAAAAGTTAGTATACTATAAATAAGCTACTTTGCATCGCAAGGTAGCTTATAACAAAGTCGGTATCTTGTTACACAAGGTAGGTGAAATTCATGTCTTTAAGGAGTCAATTACTTAAGGGCGTATTAGAGGGTTGTATTCTTTCCATCATACACAAGCAGCCTACATATGGCTATGAGTTATCTGTACGATTACAGGAATTCGGATTGTCTGATGTAAGTGAAGGATCTATTTATCCCATCTTGTTACGCCTTCAAAAAGAAAAATTAATTGAAGGCACGATGCAAAAATCCGAAGTTGGCCCTAAGCGAAAATATTACCATCTGACAGAGCATGGCCTACATGCATTACAAGAGTTTAAAACCCAATGGGAAAACATTAAACATCCTGTTGACAAAATCATTGATATAGAGGAGGAGTAGCATTGAATTCCAAAGATATTATTAAGATTAATAATGAAATGAGAGAAAAGCTTACGGAAGAGAACCTAGCAATCTATGAAGATATGCTTGTCTATATTCGGTTAAACGGAAATAAATCCGAACAACAAACCGAAGAGGTATTATTTGAACTGTTGGAGCATTTATTACATGCACAGGAAGAAGGAAAGACGGCAAAAGCAGTATTTGGTAATGACTTGAAAAAGTATTGTGATGAGTTAATTGCGGAAATCCCAAGTGAAAAGAGATCAGCATCAATTTTGTTTGGCGTTTATATCGCAATCGACTTTTTAGCATTTTTGAGTTTGATATACGGGATACTCAGCTTTGGAGCGTATCATTTCTTTAATTTAGGTTCCAATGAATTTACCTTTGCTCTTGGATCAGCTATTACCATAATCCTAATCTATCTACTGTTACTATATATTTTTATTGTGCTTGTGTTCAAATGGATTAAAAAATCATTATTTAAAGATGAAAAACCGAAAAAGTGGGTAGAGTTTTTCAAATTATGGGTTATTTGTACATTATGCATTGGGTTGTTAGTACTCATTCCATTCATCTTCCCGAGCTTCGGAATGGAGATTAGTATTCCTGTATTAAGCTTTGCTGTGGTAGGTGTTGTACTATATACAGTTAAATTTATATTAAACAAAAAATATAAAATAACGAAATAAACTTAAAGAAGATGAGACTAGAGGCTAGCTCTCATCTTCTTTCTCATTTTCAATAAACTTCAACTCTGGTACCCATTGTGACATATGGGCTTTTATTTCTTCATAATGGTTATGTGCATTAGGTAATTCTTGATTCGTTAACTGAAACATCGGGATTACCTCATATCCCCTCCCCTGTTCATACTTCACATAGGTTGGTAGAAATTCAGGGGAATGAACCTCTATTTCGGTTTTTCCATCTGATAATGTTTTCGTTACATGAAACTTAAATACCCCACCAATTTGGCGATAAAATTCATCCTGTCCTGAGAGAAAATTTCCTAAAGAATAAATAACTAATGTACGATTTCCATCCTCTCCTATAACCCAATCCACTGGTTGCAGGACATGGGGATGGTGTCCTAGTACAACATCTGCTCCTTGATCAGCTACAAATTGTACTAAATCCTTTTGAGCTTGATTAGGCATCCGCTCATATTCATTACCAAAGTGCAGACTCAATACAACAACATCAGCCTTCTCCTTGGCTACTTCTATTTCTGATGCAATCCGTTCTTGATCAATCAAGTTTACTAAGTACCCTTTTCCCTCAGGAACTGGAATTCCATTCGTGCCATAGGTATAGGATAAAAAGGCAACAGATACCCCTTCTTCCGTTTCCATCACACGAAGATCTTCTCGATCTCGCTCACTCTTATAAGAACCTGTATACATCATATCAATTGTTTCCCAATGCTTAATCGCTCGTTGTATTGCTTCCTCTCCACGGTCCAATGTATGATTATTGGCAAGTGATACGACATTAACACCTGCCCATTTCAATGCATCTCCTACTTCTTGCGGGCTATTAAAAGCTGGATAAGTAGAGAGCCCTAATTCGGTTCCGCCAATCATCGTCTCTTGGTTAGCTATGGAAATAGTCGCATCACTTATAAATGGCTTCACCTTTTCTAGCATAGGTGTAAAATCATAACCAGTATCATTCCAGGCATCATCATAAACACTACTATGAATTAACATATCTCCAATTGCTGTGATAGATATTCCTTGCTTCACTTCCACTTGCTCTTTCGGTTCCCTAGACGCTTTCACTTTCTCTACGTGGGAACTTGCAGTTCGTGCATTATCAACATCTTCCTCTGATGTTTTTATTCCACATGAGAATAACAGCATGCTTAATAACACAAATACCCCTATTAATCTCCCCTTTGCCATAGACCTCTACCTCTCATACTTTTCATTCATTATAACACGGGAGGCAGGTAATCCTTTCAAATAATATTAATTTTCAACATTTTTCTACAGCCTGTACCACAGTATTTAGTTGGAATGGATAGTATAGTAATCATCTTTTATTATCTTAGATTACTGGATACTTACACGAATTAAACGCAACTTTCAGCTACCGGTTCCCTACACCCGTCAAATAAGAAAACAACTACTTTAAATGAAAGCAGCTGTTTAATTCGATACTATTCTATTCTCTCAATAATGGTCGCATTAGCCATACCCATTCCTTCACAAATAGCTAATAACCCGTATCGACCTTTTATGCGCTCTAGCTCATAAAGTAATGTTGTCATTAGCTTTGTTCCAGTTGCACCTAGTGGGTGTCCTAGGGCAATGGCACCTCCATTTACATTGAGCTTCATTGGATCTGCTCCCGTTTCTTTTAGCCATGCAAGTGGGACTGGTGCGAAGGCCTCATTTACTTCATATCGATCAATATCCTTTATTGCTAGACCTGCTTTCTCCAATACGATTTTAGTGGCAGGTATTGGTCCTGTTAGCATTAGTGTTGGGTCAGAACCAACAACAGCTCGAGCCACTATTCTCGCCTTAGCTTTGATACCTAGTGCATCTGCTTTTTCTTTTGACATCAGCAATGCCGCACTAGCTCCATCACTCATCTGACTGGAATTCCCTGCTGTAATCATGCCATTTTCTTGGAATACTGGCTTCAAATTAGATAGTGCTTCTAACGATGTATCTGCTCTTGGTCCCTCATCTACTTTAAATTCCTTCCAATTTCCCTCCTGATCCTCAACTTCAACAGGCATGATTTCTGCATCAAATTTTCCCGTTTCTATTGCTTTTAACGCCTTCTGGTGACTAGATAAAGCGTAATCATCTAATTGTTCCCGAGTAAATCCCCATCTTTCTGCAATTTTCTCAGATGAAATACCTTGGTTCACGATTTCATAGCGTTCTAATAGCTTATCACTCGGCTTTGTCCTCCCTATATTCGAGAACATAGGAGCCCTAGTCATACTCTCTATTCCACCAGCAATGACCATGTCCATATCACCTGAGGCAATTGCTTGCGCTCCGAAATGAATGGCTTGTTGGCTGGATCCACATTGCCTGTCAATCGTAGCCCCAGGAACATGTATTGGGAAACCTGCAATAAGAGCCGCCGTGCGGGCAATATTTCCACCTTGCTCATTAACTTGGGTAACACAACCTAGAATAATATCCTCTACTTCACGTTTATTCACGTTTGTACGTGTCATTAATTCTGTTAAAACAACGGCTGCTAAATCATCTGAGCGGTAATGAGATAAGGCACCGCCTTTTCGACCAACTGCCGTACGAACCCCATCAACAATAACGACTTCACGCATACATCTCACCTCTAATCCCTTTTACGTTCATTATAGGTTATGTTTTCGGATAATTCTATATTTTAAAGCAAGAACAAAATTAAAAAAATGAAACTATAGATCACTATTTTCGTATAGAATAATAGTAGTTATGTATAAAGGGGGAATATGATTTGAAACGTATAGCAGAATATACACTCGGAATTATCGGAGCTGTATTTTATGTTTTTTCAATTGCAATTGGTGCATTAAGATTATGGATGGAGAATAATAAAGATTACTTAAAGGATTATATGATTGATAATCAAGATGAGTTTCAATTAACACCATCGGACATCGATATACTGGAGGAATTCTTTAATCTGAACCTTGCCTCACCAGGGATGTTACTAGTTATCATGCCTATTTTAGCAATCATTCTTGGTATTGTAGCAATGGTTCTCTTAAAAGGAAATAAGCATCCAGTTGCAGCTGGTGTCATCTTTATTACAACAGGTGTAGTTTATGTTATCCTTACTGCTGGTGGCGGCATTCTAAGTGGAATCTTATATTTAATCGCTGGTATTCTTTGCTTAGCTCGTAAGCCAAAAACCATTATAGAAGAATAGTAACTTACTATACTATTGTAAAGCAGCGAAACAGGACTTTAGACTCACACAGCAATAGTATAGTAGTATATAATGAACATATACTTTAATATCTAATGGTTAATTCCCATTTGAGGTGTAAATAATGAAACGCTACTTAACGTCGATTTTTCTTCTTATCACTGCAATTATTATCTTCGTTGGATTAAGAATCGATTTACCATGGACTGGTATCGCTACATGGGGACTTGCCCTCATTACGTTAATTTTTGCAGCATATTACACGAAATATATTCCAGATCGAAAAAAAAGTAACAAGAGGAAATAAACAAATGTTTATTTCCTCTTTCTTTGTCATACTATTACTATTCACCTAAGAAGACCATCGCTTCGTAGGGCCTTAGATTGATCGAGGTTACTTCTAGACTATTGTTGTCAGGATAATTACCGATTAACTTTTCCTTTGGTGTAAAATCAATATTCTCTGGTAATGTCCATTCTATTTCTTTGTCTGTAAAATTAGTAATGACTAGTAGCTTCTTGCCATTTAATGTTCTCAAGTAAGAGAAGTCTTGCTGACTCTCAGGGTGAAGTAGTTGATAATCACCATATACAATAATCTCATGCTTTTTCCTTAACTGAATTAATTCTCGGTAATAATGGTAAATAGAATTGGGATCCTTCACGGCCGATTCTGCGTTAATCTCTTTATAATTCGGATTTACTTTAATCCACGGCTCACCTGTTGTGAATCCAGCATTTTCATTACTATTCCACTGAAACGGTGTACGTGCATTGTCTCTTCCTTTTACATAAATCGACTCCATTACCTTTTCAGGATTTTCATTTCCATCGATTACTTTCTCTTTATACATGTTCAGGATTTCAATATCTTTATATTCATCAATGGACTCAAAACGAACATTGGTCATGCCGATTTCCTCTCCTTGATAAATATAAGGAGTGCCTTGAAGCATATGAAGGAACGTTGCTAGCATTTTAGCTGATTCTACCCGATAATGTTGATCATCACCGAATCTGGAAACAACCCTCGGTTGATCGTGATTATTCAAATAAAGGCTATTCCAGCCTACACCGTGTAGTCCTGTTTGCCATTTCGTAATACTTTGTTTTAGATCCCGCAAATCTAATGGCTTCAAATTCCACTTACCACCTGGTGCAGAGTCTAGATCCATATGTTCGAATTGAAATACCATTTGTAACTCATTTCGCTCTAAATTAGTATATAATGTTGCTTCTTCGACATTTACTCCAGGCATCTCACCAACAGTCATGATGTCATAGCCAGCTAACACTTCCCGATGCATTTCTTGGAGGAACTCATGAATTCTTGGTCCGTTCATGAAATAACGGCTGCCCGATACATATTTTTCCCCATTCGGATTAGGTGCATCTGGTAATTCTGGTACTTTTGAGATGAAATTGATAACGTCCATGCGGAAGCCATCAATTCCCTTATCTAACCACCATTTCATCATGTCATAAATTTCTTGCCGAAGCTTAGGATTTTCCCAATTTAAATCAGGCTGTTTTTTACTAAAGATATGTAAATAATACTCATCGGTGACCGGATCTAGTTCCCATGCTGATCCACTAAAAGTAGATTCCCAATTATTCGGCTCCTTACCGTCTTTTCCTGGTCGCCAAATATAATAATCACGATAAGGATTGTCTTTCGATTTTCTTGATTCTGTAAACCAATAATGTTCATCAGAAGAATGGTTGACAACTAAATCCATAATTAATTTCATATCACGGGAATGAATCTCATCTAGTAGCTTTTCCCAGTCTTCCATTGTCCCAAAATCATTCATGATTTGCTGATAGTCTGAGATATCATAACCATTATCATCATTGGGAGATTGATAGACTGGTGAAAGCCAAATGACATCAATTCCTAAACCCTTCAGATAATCTAACTTTTCTATAATCCCGTTAATATCGCCAATTCCGTCACCATTACTATCACGAAAGCTGCGAGGATATATTTGATACACTACAGATTCCTTCCACCATGCCTTTTGCACGATTACCCCTCCATTTAAATGAAATAAGGATGTCTCTTTAGGGTCAGGAGCACCTCTTTAGAGACATCCCAATTTACTTCACTCGTCTAGCAAAATCGATAAACCGGAACTTATCTGGTCTATGTCTTGACTCCGTATATTGAAACAGGCTAGCATCTTCCAAATAGACTAAACTTTTAATGACAACAATTAAGGAGTACCCCTTTACATCTAATAAGGCTCTATCCTCTTCCGTTAATTCTTCTACAACGATTTCCTTTTGAGCAAATCCAATGGAAAGTCCCAGTTCATTCTCGAGGTGCTCATAAATTGACTTCTTACAGATGTCCTCTGATAAAAGTGGAACAAATTGATCAGAGAAGTAATCTTTATCCAAAATGATCTTTTCCCCTGATATTTCACGGACTCTTGTTGTTCCCCACACCCGATGATTATCGATCTCTAATTTCCGATAAACTGGATGGCTTTTATCTAGATACGCTATGGACTTTACATACGTATTACTATCCAGCTTCAAATTAGTTGCCAATTCTTTAAAGCTGACAATACCCGAGACTGGAAAGGAAAATTTATTTACGTCCAGTATCATAGAGCCCTTCCCTTGAATTTTTTGAATATAGCCGTTTTGTGCCAATAAATTTAGTGCCTTTCTTACTGTCTCTCTTGAGGTATGATAGTCACTAGCTAATTCATTTTCAGAAGGTAGCATTTCGTTTGCTTGCCATTGTTTAGAATCAATTTTATTCGCGATATCCTCATATATCGTGACATATTTCCTTTGCATTTAAGCCCCTCTTCTTATTTTACATAATACACGATAGACTCATATGGTCTTAAAGTGAACCTAGATGCATTCGGTGAATCTGGATAATTGGATAGCAAAATTTTCGTATTATCCTTCCAATCAATAGGAAGTTCCACCGTAGCTTCCTTACCATAGAAGTTGTTCACCACTATTAGTTGTTCTCCGTTCCAATTACGTGTATAAGCAAATATTTGAGAATCATCATCAAGCAATAGTTGATAGTCCCCAAAAGTTATAATATCATATTCTTTCCTTAATGCTATTAAATTCTGATAATGATTGAAAATAGAATTCGTTTCCTGAAGCTCTTTCTCCACATTTATTTCTCGGTAATTACTTGCCGGCTTAATCCAAGGGGTACCTTTCGTGAATCCAGCATTGGCTTCTGATGACCAATGCATAGGCGTTCTGGAATTATCTCGAGACTTTTGATTTAAAATCGCGATAATTTCATCATCCGATTTTCCTTTTCCTTTTAAAATCTTATAAGCATTAAGAGACTCTACATCCCGATAATCATGAATATCCTGGAAATTTGGATTGGTCATACCAATTTCTTCACCTTGATAAATATATGGGGTTCCTTTCATCATATGGATCGTTGTGGCAAGCATTTTAGCCGATTCCACTCGATATTCTTGATCATTTCCAAATCTTGAAACGACACGAGGTTGGTCATGGTTACACCAGAATAACGCATTCCAGCCTCCCCCCTCATGCATTCCTACCTGCCAGTCGGATAATATTTTCTTTAATGATAGGAAATCAAATGGAGCCTTTGTCCATTTTTCGCCATTCGGATAATCCACTTTCAAATGATGAAATTGAAATGTCATATCCAATTCCTGTCTCTCTGGCTTTGTATATAACACGCAATTTTCCAATGTGGTTGAAGACATTTCACCTACCGTCATCATGTTATATGGACTGAAAGCCTCTTTATTTAGTACATGTAAGTACTCGTGAATCCGCGGGCCATCTGTATAGAATTTTCTTCCATCACCAGAGGGATCATTTGGAAAATCTTGATTCTTCGATATTAAATTAATTACATCAAGACGGAATCCATCAATCCCTTTATCCGCCCAGTAATGGATCATGTTAATGACTTCTCTTCTTAGCTTTTCATTTTCCCAATTTAAATCCGCTTGCGTAACATCGAAAAGGTGTAAATAATATTGTTCTGTATTCTCATCATATTCCCAAGCAGATCCACCAAATTTAGAGAGCCAATTATTCGGCTCTTTCCCGTCAATTGAATTCTTCCAAATATAGAAATCGCGAAATGGATTATCTTTAGATGAAGCTGCTTGCTTAAACCAAGCATGTTCTGTAGATGTATGATTAATAACTAAGTCCATAATCAATTTCATACCACGCTTATGTGTTTCCGCTAACAGTTCCTCAAAATCCTCCATTGTGCCATACTCTGGCTCAATAGCGAAATAGTCACTAATATCATATCCGTTATCTTTTTGTGGAGACTTGTAAATAGGTGTCAACCATAGTACGTCGACACCTAATGTATTTAAATAGTCCAGTTTTTCGATAATTCCTCTAATATCCCCTATTCCATTGCCTGTTGTATCCCGAAAGCTTTTCGGATAAATTTGATAGACTACTGCTTTTTTCCACCATGGTTCTTGTTGCATTATATTTCACTCCTAAGCTGATCTTTATCTCGATAGTTTACCTTTGGCGATTAAGAAAGTAATAATGAATGGTACGATAATAACGATTGCCATTCCAATTCCAAATGAAAGCCAATCCTCCGTTAGGATAGATAGTGGAGCAGGAATTCCACCTACACCAATTGAACTTGCCTGTACTCCACGGAAGGTGATAAAAGCACCTGCAATGGCAGTACCAATAATTGCGGCAATGAATGGATAACGATAACGTATATTAACACCAAACATTGCAGGCTCTGTTATCCCAAGCCATGCAGACACACCAGAAGTTCCCGCTAGGCCTCTTAGCTTTTCATCTTTAGCAGCAAGCATAATACCGAATACAGCCGCACCTTGAGCGATATTAGATAATGCTAAAATAGGCCACAAGAATGTCGTCCCTGTACTTCCAATTAATTGTAAATCCACTGCTAGGAACGTATGATGCATTCCCGTAATAACTAATGGAGCATATAGGCCACCATATAATAATCCCCCAATGATTGGGAATGTATCAAATACGTGAACTAGACCATCCGTAATCCAAGAGGCAATTGTAAATGTAATAGGTCCAATAATGATAAATGCTAAGAATCCGGTAATTAATAAGGCTATAGGTGCTACAACTAATAATTGTAATGATTCCACTACGCGTTTTCTTAAGAATAGCTCGATTTTTGCTAATACCCAAGAAGCAATTAATACAGGTAATACTTGACCTTGGTAACCAACCTTCTCTACTTCCAATCCAAATAAGTTCCATGTAGGAATCGAACCTTCTGTTAATGCTGAACCATATCCCCATGCATTCATTAAATCAGGATGAACTAGGATTAACCCAAGTACCATACCTAACAATTCACTTCCACCAAATCGTTTCGCTGCAGACCAACCAATTAAAGCAGGTAAGAAGGTAAAGGCAGTATTTGCAATAATATTAATCATCTCTGCAATACCAGCCCATGATGGATACATCTCAACAATGGATTGTTCCGAAAATAGTGGGTTAACTAAAATATTGTTAATCCCCATAAGCAAACCGGCTGTTACGATGGCAGGTAGAATGGGAATAAAAATATCCGCTAATGTTTTAATTGCACGTTGTAGCGGGTTTTGCTTGCTACTTCCAAGTGCTTTTACATCATCCTTAGATGACGCTTTAATACCAGTATCTTTGACCATGGCAGCATACACGTTATCCACGGTACCTTGACCAATTACGACTTGAAACTGACCGTTTGCGGAGAATGATCCCTTTACAATATCAAGGTTCTCCAGAGCCGCAATATCCACTTTTGCTTCATCATGTAAGACAAAACGAAGTCTTGTTACACAATGTGTTGCAGCGGCAATATTATCCACGCCACCAATCGCAGCTACAATATCTCTAGCTTCTTGACTATATTTCATCGATGAATTCGCTTTCTTTTTAGATACTGTAGGTGAATCTATTACCTTTGTTCCTAATAGGACAGAATCTAATACCACAACATCTTTCTCTTCCGTCTTCGTTAAAGGAGCGAACTGTTCTCCATTGGTAATGATGATTGGTGTTATCGTACTTTTTGCTTTTTTACGGATCAAATCAACATCAAAAGTAACCAATATGTCCCCTGCTTTGAGTTTGTCACCCGCTTTAACATGCGTCTCGAAGCCTTCTCCATTAAGCTCAACGGTTTCTAAGCCAATATGGATTAACACTTCAACTCCGAGGCTTGATACCATCCCAATTGCATGTTTTGTCGGGAAAACTTGGATTACTTCCCCATCGAAAGGTGCAACTACTTTTCCTTCAGTAGGTTCAATGGCAATTCCATCACCCATCATCTTTTCTGCAAAAGTAGGATCTGGAACTTTTTCTAATGGAACAATTTTCCCACTTATTGGCGCATATATCAATTGCTCTTCTCTATTTGTCATAGGAATGAATCCCCTTTCATTATTAACTTGTATATACATGTTGACCTTGATATTCATAGTATACTTGTATATACAAGTTTTGTAAAGGTTTTCATTTTATTTTTTTATCTTTTCCCTAAAGGTTATTGGTATTACCATTAATTATGAGAAACACAATTCCGATTCCTTCTAAATAAAAAAAGAGCTCCTTATTCAGAAGGAAGCTCACTCAACATATCAAATGGTATAAATAATAGTTTGTCATCATCTTCGGCTGGGTTACCACGTCCATCTGTATTATTCGTAATAGCATATAACCCTTCATCCGTAGCTAAAACATCGCGTACTCTACCTACATCTGAAAAAACAAGTTTAACCTGCTTTGTATCAGGGTTAAATTGTCGTATTCCTTCCCCACGTAATGATGCGAAATAAAATGTTTCATCCAGGTAGCTCATACCCGAAGGAGCCCATGTATCTTCTCCTGAATGCACAATTGGGGTCTCCATCCCTTCGCTTATTTCATCTCCCTCAATCACTGGCCAACCATAATTATTTCCTTTTTTAATTTGATTAATCTCATCGTGGGCAGTTTGACCATGTTCCGTTGCATACAAGTTGCCATCCGAATCCCAAGCTAACCCTTGAGGATTTCGATGACCATAAGAATAGATATAGCTATTCGGAAATGGATTATCCGATGGTACAGAGCCATCTAAATTCATGCGAAGAATTTTTCCCGCTAAGCTTGCTACATCCTGTGCTAACTCTGGAATAGAAGCATCCCCCGTTGTAATATACAGTTTATCATCGGGACCTATCTGGATACGACCGCCTTGATGATACTGTCCTCCAGGAATTTGATCGATCAATACTTTACTTTCTTCCCACTGATCCTTCGTTCGCTTTATTTCTACGACGCGTTGATAGTACGCTTGGTCATCAGCATACGAATAATAGGCAAAGGCTCTATCCCTAAATTCGCTAGGAATAGCTATGCCTAACAGGCCTGCTTCAGGTTGGTTCGATAGCGTTTTTTCTAATGCTACTGGTACTCGCCTCATGTCTCCATCTGCGATTTCCACAATAAAACCATTACGCTCACTGATGAAAAACTGATTGTTTTGCATTTCGATTTCCCACGGCTCTTGCAAGTTGGTCATAACTACTTCGTACGTCAGATCATTTTCCGTTGGGTTGGTCTGTTGGAACGAATCATCTGGATTAGAACAGCCTATAAGGATACATAACATAATCAGTGATAGAAATATACGAATGGTCAACCACTCCTCCAATAGTATTTTATTCCATTGTAAAGGAGTCATCTTGATTTTATAAGTATAATCCACCTACCTAATGAAAAAAGAGGATATCAATGGTAGTTCCCAATGATATCCTCTAATTAAACATTAAACTTGCTTCTCACGTTTTGCTGCTTTTTCACGTTCATTTTTATTTAAAATTTTCTTACGTAAACGGATGGATTCTGGCGTTACTTCACAGTACTCATCATCATTCAAGTATTCAATCGCTTCTTCCAGTGACATCGTTCTCGTTTTACGAATAGTTGATGTCTGGTCTTTCGTAGCGGAACGAACGTTAGTTAGATGCTTCTCTTTTGTAATATTAACAGTTAGATCATTTTCGCGGTTATGCTCCCCAACAATCATACCAGCATAAACTTCTGTACCTGGTTCAACAAAAATGATTCCGCGGTCTTCAAGGTTCATAATTCCATAAGTAGATGCTTTTCCATTCTCTAAAGCAACAAGTACTCCTTGACGTCTTCCTCCTACTTGCCCTTTAATAACAGGCTCATAAGACTCAAATGTATGGTTTAGAATACCATATCCACGAGTCTGAGACATAAATTCTGTAGAATATCCAATTAATCCACGTGAAGGAACCTTGAATTCTAGGCGAACCTGACCATTACCATGGTTGACCATATCGAGCATTTCACCTTTACGTGCACCTAGGGATTCCATTATTGCACCTGTATGCTCTTCCGGAACATCCACTTGTACGCGTTCAACTGGCTCACAAAGCACACCATCAATTTCTTTAAGAATAACCTTTGGTTTTGATAATTGTAGCTCATAACCTTCTCGGCGCATATTCTCAATTAAAATAGACAGGTGCAATTCCCCACGACCAGAAACAATCCATGCATCTGGAGATTCTGTAGGGTCTACACGTAAGCTTACATCGGTCTCAAGCTGTTTCATTAGACGTTCTTCAATTTTACGAGAAGTTATGTACTTCCCTTCACGACCAGCAAATGGACTATTATTTGTAACAAACGTCATCTGTAAAGTCGGCTCATCAATGTGTAATACTGGTAGTGGGTCTGGATGATCCTGTGGACAAATCGTCTCACCGACATTTAGGTCCTCAAGTCCTGAGATTGCGACAATATCTCCAGCAATTGCTTCTTCAATTTCCATCCTTTTCAGACCAAAGAAACCAAACAACTTGCTTATACGGAAGTTCTTCTGTGTGCCGTCCTTCTTAATAACAACAACCTGTTGCCCTACCTTAATCGTTCCACGTACAACACGTCCAACCCCAATACGTCCAACATAGTCATTGTAATCAAGCAATGTCACTTGGAACTGTAATGGTTCATCACGGTTATCCTGTGGTGCAGGAATATGTTCAATAATCGTTTGGAATACTGGATCCATTGTTTCTTGTTGATCTTCTGGCTCATAGCCTGAAGTACCATTTAGTGCAGATGCATATACAACCGGGAATTCTAATTGCTCATCATCCGCTCCTAATTCTATGAATAAATCTAATACTTCATCAACTACTTCTGCCGGTCTTGCATTAGGTCGGTCAATCTTGTTTAACACAACAATTGGCGTTAATTTTTGCTCAAGTGCCTTTTTTAACACGAATCGTGTTTGTGGCATAGTTCCTTCATAGGCATCTACTACTAGAGCTACACCATCAACCATTTTCAGAATACGCTCTACCTCTCCACCGAAGTCTGCGTGTCCTGGTGTATCTAAGATGTTAATTCTTTTATCGTTATAGCTAATCGCTGTGTTTTTGGCTAAAATCGTAATTCCACGTTCACGCTCAATATCGTTGGAATCCATTGCACGTTCGTCTACTTGCTCGTTTTCACGAAAAGTACCAGAGTACTTCAGTAATTGGTCTACTAATGTTGTTTTACCATGGTCAACGTGCGCAATAATTGCGATATTACGAATATCTTCTCTTAATTGCATAAAAAGTACGCTCCTCTTGTATCCGACTGAATCAAACTAGATTATTATATCATATATCGTGAATACTGTCTTTTTATTTTTATCGACTACTTTGGGCTCATGTACTCCGGGGGTGAGCTCATCTTCCTCCTGAATCTATCCATTATGACAGTCAACAGTGTTAATCCCTCGTAAAACTTAATGTGAATTTAGCCCCGCCTAAATTGGACCTACTAGCTTCAATTTTCCCATTGGATTGTTCAATAATAGCCCTCGCAATGGCAAGACCTAATCCAGTCTCTCCATTCTTACCTTTAACAAAACGATGGAAAATATGTGGCATTAATTCTTCAGAAATCCCTTCCCCATCATCTTCAATTATGATTTGCACTTGTCCATTACTCTCTTGTGCTGTAATAAGGAGCTGACTATGTCCATGGCGAACACCATTAAAGGTCAAATTCAACAAAGCACGTAAAATTCTTTCTTCATCCCCTATTAGATAAAGCTGCTCCTCTACCTGTTGCTGAAGTGTGACACCCTTTTCGGTTGCAATAGGCAAGGCCCGTTCCATGACTTTATTGATTAAATCTGTCAATGCGATCTTTTCTTGATGATACGAGATTTCTTCACTCTCAAGCTTCGCAAGTAATATCATTTCATTAATAATCTTCTTCAGTCGATTCACCTCAGAAACAATGACTTCAAGACCTTTTTCCTCTTCCTCCGCTTCAAAAATTTTCTCCTTTATTCCTTCCGCATAGCCTTGAATAGTCATTAGTGGGGTTTTTAATTCATGACTAGCATTTTGGAAAAACGTTCGCTGTGTACTGATATAGCGCTGTAACTCATTTGCCATATCATAAACACTCTGTGCAACCTCTTTTACTTCCCCTGATGCCTGAATCGGTTCTACCTCATCAAAGTCCCTATTCTCAATTTTCTTCAACTGATATTTGAGCCTAGTTAGCGGTGTTACTAACTTTCTTGTTAAGAAGTAACTGAGACCAATTGCAACAAGCGCTCCAATAAGGAAAACAATTAACATCCGTACAATAAAATCCTGTTGCACAATTTGTAGATCCTGTAATGGCGTAAGTAAAATCAGTTCTAATCCAAGACTTTGTGGCACAATTAGAATACGAGAGGTCACATATTTCTCATTACCGTATTCCCATAGCTCTTCATTAGGATTACTAAAATCATTATTCATAAATAATCCTGTTACGACAGAAGTCGGTAAGGTAGAGAAATGTACCATATTTTGCCCGCGATCATACAAGAATAATTGTAAATCCTGTTCTTGTAAAAATTCATTGAAGCCTCTTATATTTTCCCTTGATATGAATGCTTCATCTAATACACTTACAATAATCTCACCTTTTTGCTCAAGCTGTCTTTGTTCATCTTGAATTAATAAATTTAGTATTAATGAATACACAACGTAAAACGTAACCGCCATAATGATAAGTAGTAACGCTGTAAATGCCGCATTTAATTGATACTGAAGCTTCATCGCTATTCCTCTTTATCCCTGAGTCGGTAACCAAAACCCCATACCGTCTCTAGTGGTAGCTCTTGTAGTTTTTTTCGAATTCGTTTGACTAAATCATCCACTGCTCGATCACTACCAAAATAATCATCTCCCCAAATCCGTGTTAAAAGCTCCTCCCGAGAAAAGGCTCGATTGACATTTTGAGCAAATAAAAGCAGCATATCAAATTCTTTTGTTGTGACATCTTTTTCATCTTCATCCCAAAAAACTCGTCTGTTATTCTTATCAATGACTAAACGATCGACAATAACTTGATTTCCTTCATGGTGCTCCTGTTTTTCCTCTGGACGATATCGCCTAAATATTCGTTTAATACGTGCCATAAGCTCTCTCGGACTAAATGGCTTGGTCAAGTAATCGTCGCCACCTAATTCTAGACCAAGAATTTTATCAATTTCTTCATCCTTCGCAGACACAATAATAATTGGAACTTCACTTTCATTCCGGATTTTTTTGCAAAATTCATAGCCATCCATACCTGGTAGCATAATATCAACAATCCACATATCAGGGGGATTTGCTTCCCATAGTTCCATCCCTTTTTCTGCCGTATCCATTACCGTCACTTCATATCCCTCTTTTTTAAGGAAGGCAGAGACGATTGCCTGGATATTCGGGTCGTCTTCAATCACTGCAATATGATAATTCATATTTATCACCACACTATTTTCTAATAGAGTTTACATCTAAAATTTTAAACCCTTTTACCATTAAATAAAAGAAACGCATTATAAATTTTGCATATTTCCACATTTATTCCACATTTATACCTAAGCTGTGCCGAGCCTTAAGGGTATGTTATAGCTATAGATTAAGAAAGGGTGAATGTTTTATGGAGCACAATGAACAACATAATCCGCAAAATGAGCAAGAACATTCATTAAATCATGATAATATACCTTACCAAGCAGAACAGCTTGATGATCCAGGACTAACCAAGCCACATACGACGCCAAAAGAGAAAAAAGAAAAATCAAAAGGTCCTTCTAACATAAAGGCATTCTTTTTTGGCTTAGTGGGAGGTTTAATACCGGTAGCTGTTCTTTTAGTACTTCTCTTCACGAATGTCATAGCATTTGGGAATACAAGCAAAACGGATAGTGCACAAGGCACCAATCATCATTCGGGGCAAAACGTCATCACTACCATGGCCTCAGAAGATGCTAACAGTTCTACAAACATTGCAGAAGTTTCGGAAGCAGTGGTAGGAGTAACTAATTTACAACGTCAAAGCATTTGGACAAACAGTGAAGAAGCAGGAACCGGCTCTGGTATCATTTATAAAAAAGAAAATGGAAAAGCATATGTCGTTACTAATCATCACGTCGTAAATGGTGCCGAGCAGGTCGAGGTCGTATTAGCTAACGATGAGCGTATCCCAGCAATAGTACTCGGAACAGATGAATTAACCGATTTAGCAGTACTTGAGATAGACGGGGAGAAAGTAAACCGTGTTGCTACATTAGGTACAACGGAAGATAAACAAGTTGGGGAAACCGTATTTGCTATCGGTAATCCATTAGGTATAGAATTTGCCAACTCGTTAACAAAAGGGATAATTAGTGGATTAAATCGATCCGTGTCAGTCGATACAACTGGTGATCAGGTAGCCGATTGGGTCACTGAGGTTATTCAAACAGACGCAGCAATCAACCCTGGTAATAGTGGTGGGGCATTAGTTGATGCTAATGGAGAAGTAATTGGTATTAACTCCATGAAAATAGCCAGTACCCAAGTAGAGGGAATTGGTTTTGCAATTCCAATTGACACTGCCCTACCCATCATGGAACAGCTAGAAACCAATGGAAAAGTGCAACGTCCATTTATTGGTATTAGTATGGCTAAATTAAACCAAGTTCCGATGCAATATCGCCATAATATTATTCTTCCAGATGGCGTTGAGCAAGGTATGGTCGTAGCAAGTGTAGAACCAGGCTCACCTGCCGAAATAGCTGGATTACAGCAATTTGATGTCATTACGAAAATCGATGATCATGAAACACCAACAGCGCTAGAACTTAGAAAATACATGTATTCGGAAACCAAAGTCGGTGACACGGTTAAACTGGAAATATATCGAAATGGCGAAAAACAAGTCATTGACCTTGAGCTAATGGATAAAAATGAATAAACCAGTGTAAAAGAAGGGTACCTCTCCCTTCTTTTTATCTATTTTTGTCCTTTTCTGCCGAATTTGTTTATAGTATCATTTAATTATTATTCAATAAATGGAGAGTGGAGTTATGAAGTGTGAACATTGTGACCATGAATCAGGGACAGGGGCGTTATGTGTTCATTGTGGATCACCACTAGAAAAAAACGAAGACTATAATGACCGATTAACAGAAGAACTTCCTGAGGAAAAGGTTGATTCAACAAGCAAAGAAGAGGCTATCCCTTCCCAAGCTACCAATTTAGTAACACCATCTGAAGGTGAAGCTACCGGTACCTATCATGCACAAGAAAAAGAAACACATCAAACAACAGAAAACAAAAACGACTTTGCCGATCAATTAGGTTCCATCTTTACTAACTTCGGTTACTTCTTTATGACGTTAGTGAAAAAGCCTAGTATGGCCAGAAAAGCTAATCATAAGGATAAGTACTCAGCACTGATTACATTAGTAGCAATTGCTTTGTTTATTTCTTTAAGTACTTTTATCCCTATGGCCATCTACTCACGGAACAGCTTTTTCATGCCAGCACCATCCATGTTTTATGGATTTTTAGTGCCATTATTCATATACATATTATTATTTGCAGGCTTTATCGGTATTACGTTTGCAGCAGCAAAACTTATAAAGTTAAATTTATCGTTTCTAGATGTTCTTGGTAAGTACGGGGCTTATATATTACCATATGGCCTACTTTATGTATCTGGTAGTATATTGCTGATTGTTCAAATGCCAATCATCCCCGTCCTATTATTGGCTATTGGTGTAGTAGGGTCGATTTTTGTCGTTCCTGTACTTATTTTGTGGGAAAAAGAGGGGGATGGTTTCGATAAGATTTATACCTTATTGGGACTATATGTATCAGAGCTTTTATTAATTGTACTATTTTCAAACTCCCTATTTGGAAGTATCATGAGAGAACTGTTTTACTTTTTACCGTAGATGAGAACATCAAGAAAAAGCACACAGCAACCTATGGATTGTTGTGTGCTTCCATTTATTCTTGTTCTAGCTGATTTTCATATTTATTATGATTTGGGGTTACACCAATGAAATTACCATGTTGGTCTGCAGCTACAAAGTTCTCGATATCCTCTACATGACCTACTTTTTCGTCATGATTCGGATACATCTCATCGTAATCCTCTTGATCACCATAGAAGTCTGCAGCGGTTTCTGAAGTTCCATAACGACTTACTTCCTGCCATGTGTCCTCGGCGTCATAGCCAACCTGTTCTTCGTCGGACACCTCATTTGGATTAATATTTGGGCTAAACACTTCCTCTTCAACCGTACGTTCACGATTAAATGTATGGTTCGTTGCATGATGCACACAACGATCTGTAGTAGGAATAGCTTGCAACCGCTCCAAAGGAATATCCGCACCGCACTCTCGACAAATACCATATGTTCCTTGTTCAATGGCATGTAGTGCTTCATTTATTTCCTCTAGTTCCTTTTCAACATGCTCATTGAGGGCTAAATCCTTTTGCCTTTCGAATAACTCTGTTCCATGGTCTGCAGGGTGATTATCGTAATTCGATAGCTCTCCCATTGATTCTTTAATAAATTCCCGAGACAACCCATAATGATCCTGAACATGGTCAATCAATTCATTTTGCCGAGCTAATAATGCATGCTTAAACTGACTCAATTGCTCACCTGAAATCATTTATTAGCCTCCTCTATAAAACGGATTGACTTGAAAAAGGTTGCTAATAATACTATGTGTAAAAGGCACATAATGATTCTTTAATTTCGTTTTAGAACCATGTCAATATGTGGAATGCCATCCTCTAAATATTCTTTGGAAACTTGTTCAAACCCGAAAGACCCATAGAATTTCTTTAAATACACTTGCGCCTGTATTTTGATTTCATTCTCATGCCACTGCTCGTGGACATACTGAATACCTTTTTCCATTATTTGACGAGCATAGCCATTTGACCTGAATTTTTTCACAACCAATACCCGACCGATTGCTGCATAGTTTTCATACTTTAATCCTTTAGGGAGTAATCGTATGTAAGCTGCCAATTCTCCATCAACGGTTAAGTAGAAATGTAATGATTCTTGATCCTGGTTATCTAATTCAGGATATGGACAATCTTGCTCCACTACAAAAATATCTGTTCTAGCCTTTAATATTTCATATAATTCATCATTTGTTAACTCTTGAAATTTCTTGATATGCCAATCCATGCTTGTCCAACTCCTCAGAATGTTTTCACTTTTATAATCCTAACTTTCATTATATAGTAAAGCCTAGAGAGGAGTGTCATGTTATGCTTACAAAAGATACAAAGATTGGATTTATTGGTACAGGTGTTATGGGGAAAAGTATGGTTTTAAACCTTCTTTCAGCAGGCTATCCAGTAGCTGTTTATACAAGAACAAAGGAAAAAGCACAATCGTTATTAGAGCAAGGAGCAGCATGGAAAGACTCTGTTGCCCAATTAGCAGCAGAATCAGAAGTTATTATTTCCATTGTCGGTTACCCACAAGATGTGGAGCAAGTGTACTTTGGTGAAAATGGTATTATTGAAAATGCTAATACCGGAACTTATATCATTGATATGACGACCTCCAAGCCATCTTTAGCGAAGGAAATATACAATAAGGCAGCCGAAAAAGGAATACATGCGTTAGACGCACCGATTTCAGGTGGAGATATTGGTGCTAGAAATGGTACTTTGGCGATTATGGTTGGTGGAGACCAAGTCGCATTTGATACAGTCTACCCAATCTTTGAAGCGATGGGCAGTAATATCGTTCTTCAAGGTGAGGCTGGTGCTGGTCAGCATACGAAGTTAAGTAATCAAATCGCAATAGCGACAAATATGATTGGGGTTTGTGAGGCAATTGTCTATGCAAAAAAAGCCAAGCTTGACCCTGTTCGCGTACTAGATACCATCACGACCGGAGCAGCCGGAAGCTTTTCCTTATCGAAGCTCGGTCCACGTATGATTGAAGGAGACCTTGCACCAGGTTTTTATGTAAAACACTTTATTAAAGATATGAAAATTGCCTTAGAATCTGCAGAGGAGATGGGACTATCTACACCAGGTCTTGCGCTATCTCTCCAGTTATATGAGGAATTAGCAGAAAAGGGCGAAGAAGATAGCGGTACACAAGCATTAATTAAATTATTCGATTCATCTATTTAAACTTTTCTATTTCACTTTGGACAACAAAAGCTAAGTCATCGTTCCCAAAAAGCTGCAGGACATTTAATACGGTCTCATTCGGAATATCCTCTGCTTCATTTTTGGGAACGGTTAATTCCATCGCTTCCTCTAAAGCATGATTTTTCATTTGACCTGGGTATGCCATTTGGTATAGCTTAACAGGTTCTAATTCATGGTTTATACACCACTGCGCAAAAATTAAAATCATCATTTTTTCATCGTTTTGATATTTTTCTATAATTTGTTCTTCTAGTTGTTTCCTATCCAACTTATTCACCTACTTTTTTCGTAACAAAAATACCCACATAAAGCTTATTGCTTGTTTGAGCGGAGTAGATAATCCTTCATAATGACGTTCTGTTACGCCTTCTTTGTACACGGCTAGTTCATCCTCCAATTCAAAGCCCATTTCTATTGCAAGCTTTTGAAATTCCCAAGGCATCATCGAATTACTAATAGTCTTTTCACCATACACTTTCCGAAAACCAGTCGCCCTTGGTCCTGCAGTTGGACCTAGGATTCCTACACAAAGAAGTCCTCCCTTTCTTAACACCCTTTTTAATTCCTGTAGCGCAATAGCTGGTACTTCAACCCATTCTAATACATTAATACTTAAAATAGCATCTACCGATTCTATTTCCACTGGTAGGTTCGATGCATCTGCGACGTAAAAAGGAATGGTAGTGCCACGCTTTTTAGCATAGGCAATCATCTCTTCTGAAATATCTACACCAACAGGATCATAGCCTAATGCATGCAGCTTATAGGTTCCATAGCCGTCCCCACAACCAACATCTAATACTTTAGCTTGGCTATGAAGGTGACTAGTTAAAAATGGAATGATATCTCTTCTACTACCACTATCCCACATGCTTTTGCTTCGACTATTCCAAAAGTCTGCCCGATCATTCCATTCTTGCTTTGACTTTACGGTCCAATTAAAGGAATTCATCCCCTCACCTCAGCTTATACTATATAAAAAGGCTTATCTCACTTGAGATAAGCCTTGTAGTTGTGTTTTTAATTAAAGTTTAACAACGTTAGCTGCTTGTGGTCCACGGTTACCTTCAACGATTTCAAATTCAACGTCTTGACCTTCTTCAAGAGTTTTGAAACCTTCAGATTGAATAGCTGAGAAGTGTACGAATACATCGTCACCGTCTTCGCGCTCGATGAAACCGAAACCTTTTTCTGCGTTAAACCATTTTACTTTACCAGTCATTTATATGACCTCCTTATCAAATAGCTTGCAAAGTACAATTGAACCCTAATACTTTTACACCTACTTCGGATAAAGAGATCGTAAAGTATTACTAATTTCAATTACCTTTTGCTACCTATACTTTACCCCTTTGAATAGAAAAAATCAAGTGAATGAGAATGTTTTACTTAAAAAAATTCAAAAAATTATTAGACAACTTGAATTTTATGCAAAATAAAAGCAATTGAATAATAAACAAGTGAAAACGTAACAAAACAGATAAACTTACTACTCAAAAAGCAGTTGAATTTCCACTAAAAACTTGTTAAACTATACACTTGCAAGATTATAAAAAGTAAATAGCGACTACCAACATTTATATCTTGCAAATATGAATGATAGGTGGTAATGAAAATGGGAGATTATCGAGTTTTATTATACTACAAGTATGTAGACATCGAAGATCCGGAAACTTTTGCAAAAGAACATTTAGCCTTTTGTAAGGAAGTCGGATTAAAAGGAAGAGTATTAGTTGCGAAAGAGGGAATTAACGGTACTGTATCTGGAACCGTGGAAAGCACAAACAAGTACATGGAAATGATGCACAATGACCCTCGCTTTGCTGATTTAACATTTAAAGTAGACGAGCATGAAGGTCATGCCTTCAAGAAAATGCATGTTCGCCCACGTAAAGAGTTAGTAACGCTTCGTTTAGATGAAGAAGAAAATCCTGATCCAAAAGAATTAACTGGTGAATTCCTAACGCCAAAAGAGTGGCGTGAAGCAATGGAACGTGATGACGTTGTTATAGTGGATACTCGTAATGACTATGAATATGAATTAGGTCATTTCCGTGGTGCACTTAACCCTGACATCGATAACTTCCGCGAGCTACCAGAATGGGTACGTAAAAACAGACACCTTATTGAAGGTAAGAAGATTTTAATGTACTGCACAGGTGGGATTCGCTGTGAGAAATTCACTGGTTGGATGATTAAAGAAGGTTTTGAAGATGTTGCACAGCTTCACGGCGGGATTGTAACATATGGTAAAGACCCTGAAGTTCAAGGTGAGCTATGGGATGGGAAATGCTATGTGTTTGACGAACGTATTGCTGTAGACATTAACCGTAAAGAACATGTTGTTGTTGGTAAGGATTACTTCGATGGGAAGCCATGTGAACGTTTTGTAAATTGTGCTAACCCTGAATGTAATAAACAAATTCTCTGCTCAGAAGAAAATGAGCATAAATATATGCGTGGTTGTACACATGAATGCCGTGTACACCCAAGAAATCTATATGTACAAGAGCATAACCTAACTCAAGAGGAAATTGATCGCAGACTAGCAATCATTGCCCTAGAAGAAAAGGTAGCTCAATAAGTGGTGAAAAGACGACCAATGGTCGTCTTTTTTATTTTTATTAATCCCATCCATTTGCTATGATGAATTTAAGGAGGGGAATTATACCATGAGTATATATGAATTTTCCGCAGTCACATTGCAAGGTGCAACTAAGAATTTAAGTGATTATAAAGGTAAAGTTTTACTGATAGTGAATACCGCAAGTAAATGTGGATTTACTCCTCAATTTGAAGGACTACAAAGACTATATAAAACCTATCAGAATAAAGGTTTGGAAATTCTCGGCTTTCCTTGTGACCAATTTGGTAATCAAGAGCCAGGCTCAGGAGAGGAAATAGCAGAGGTTTGCAAAATGAACTATGGGGTTACATTCCAAATGTTTGAGAAAATCAATGTAAAGGGTCCAGATGCGCATCCATTGTTTAAACATTTAACAAGCGAGGCAAAGGGCTTTTTGTCGGAAGATATTAAATGGAATTTTACTAAATTCTTAGTCGATCAAAATGGCAATGTCGCAAAACGCTTTGCCCCACAAACAACACCCGATAAAATAGAGAAAGACGTTGTTAAGTTATTAGGATAATAAAACGCGGGTGAGACTTGCTCGCCCGCGTTTTTTAAAGCACTTTCGATAAAAAGTCTTCTGCTCTTTTTGTCTTTGGCTTAGAAAAGAAATCCTTTGGCTTCCCTTCTTCTACTATCTGACCTTCATCCATAAAAAATATTCGATCCGCTACTTCTTTGGCAAAATTCATTTCGTGTGTGACAACAACCATTGTCATACCGGTTTGTGCGAGGTCCTTCATAACGTCTAATACTTCCTTCACCATTTCTGGATCAAGCGCTGAAGTGGGTTCATCAAATAACATAATTTCCGGATCCATCGCCAAAGCTCTTGCAATAGCTACACGCTGCTTTTGTCCACCTGACAAACGATTTGGATAGGCATTTACTTTTTCAGCCAACCCAACTTTTGCAAGTAGTTCCTTCGCAATCTTCTCGGCTAGATCCTTTTTCATATGCTTTACTTTTATTGGAGCATACGTAACATTTTCTAATACAGTCATATGAGGAAACAAATGAAAATGCTGAAATACCATGCCAATATTTTTTCTTATCGCTAATTTATTCACTTGAGGTTTGGTTATTTCCTTATCCTTGATCCAAATAAAGCCACCTGTTGGGTCCTCTAATAAATTGATGCAACGTAGAAAGGTTGATTTACCAGAACCAGAAGGACCAATTATAGCAACAACCTCTCCTTGATCAATCGTAGTAGTAATGTCTTTTAATACTAGGTTATCTCCAAATGATTTAGTAAGATCGATTGTCTTAATCACTTTGCCTCATCCTCCGTTCGACCCAACTACCGATATTAGTTAGGATAAATATCATGACCCAATAAATAAGACCAGCAACTAACAGTGGTTCAAAGTTACGATAAAGTTGCGCTCCGACAATCTCCGCTCGTCGCATTAAATCCATATAACCGATTGTAGAAACTAGTGCCGATTCCTTCGTTAACGTAATAAACTCATTCATTAATGCAGGTAATATATTTTTGGTTGCTTGTGGAAGGATAATATTTACCATCATTGGTCTAAACCCTACACCTAGCGCCTCCGCTGCCTCTACTTGTCCTTTATCAACAGCCATAATACCTGCCCTGATAATTTCTGATACATACGCAGCAGAATTAAGTCCGAATGCTAGCACTGCACTTAAAAACACTGGTATATCATAGGCAAATAATTGTGGAACAGCATAATGAATGATCATTAATTGTAATATTAATGGCGTCCCACGAAAAATCGATGTATAACAATCCGCTGGCCATTTCAGCCATTTCTTTTTACTAATTTTAAATAAAGCTAATATTGTTCCTAGTATGAAACCAACGATAATGGATACACTAACAAACTTTAATGTTGCTCCAATTCCTTCTAAAATAAAAGGAATTGAAGGCACAATCTGGCTAAAGTCCAAATTCATGCCTTCACACCTCACTCTCTCGCTGTAAAATTACTTATACTCAGATAACCATTTATCTTCTAAAGCTGTTAGTGTTCCATCCTCTTCAAACTGTTTTAAAATGGCATTGACCTCTTCTACCAGCTCACTCCCTTTTGGAAAAGCAATTGCCATCCCTGGAGAACTAGTGGTTGGGTCATCAAATCCTGTAAAGCCTTGAGAGGTAATGTATCCTGTAGCTACGGTTTTATCCATATATGCCACATCAATACGATTAGAGTTCAATTCCTGAACTAAAATATTGGCACTATCTACTTTTTTCACTTCAAACCCGTATTCCTCCGCTAATTTTTCAGCACCCTCTTCTTGAATCGTCCCTAACTGCACACCTACTACTTTTCCTTCTAAGTTAGAAAGGTCTTCCATTTGCTGATCTGCTTTTGCTATAAACATTTCCCCTGAACGATGATACGGTTCAGAAAAATCAACA
The DNA here is from genome assembly GCF_055550225.1 of Ornithinibacillus liuyingii. Lineage (NCBI taxonomy): Bacteria > Bacillati > Bacillota > Bacilli > Caryophanales > Bacillaceae > Ornithinibacillus > Ornithinibacillus liuyingii. The sequence continues at coordinate 62,285 of NZ_JBPWOS010000014.1, forward strand.
TTCTCCCGTCTCTCCTCTGTTGCACTCATGCCAGCAAGTACGATGTCCACACGTTTTGCTTGCAGGGAACCAATCAACCCATCAAAATCCATATCTTGAATCTTTAATTCATAACCTAATTCATCTGCAATAGCCTGCGCTAATTCCACATCAAAGCCCGTAAAATTACCTTGTTCGTCATAGGATTCAAATGGTGGAAAATCTGCAGATGTAGCCATTTTCAATACCTTTTTCTCCTCTTTATTAGTAGAGCTCGCTTCTCCTGCGTTACAAGCAGCTAAGAAGGTAAGTAGTACAATTCCCACCAAAGTAAGTAGTGTTTTTTTCATCATGAATTCTCTCCCTTTATAAACATTGATAATATTGATTAATTATGCATAAACACGTATAAAAAATCACCTTGTTTCAAATTCACTCTTGATTGACTCTAGTAAATCTTTATTGGTAATAATATCAAACCCTGTTCCAGCCAGTGCCAATGCACCAGATTTAAGAGTTTTGTACCCATCCTCTGTTATCGTTTGCTCGGCAAATTGCTTTGTATGTGCAACTAGACCAGGCTTATTTAACCCGATATAAGGATGTATAGCAGGAACAACCTGACTCACATTGCCCATATCAATCGAGCCGTACGATTGCTTGGCTGCTAGTATAGGTAAATCACTAGTTTGTGCTAAATTTTTTGTAAAAGCATCTGATAAAGACTGGTTTGTAATCATATCGTCATAACTAAGTTCATAATTAGATATCTCCAAAGTCGTTCCTGCCATTAGTGCTGCACCGGTGGCTATATTCTTAACCTTTTCAACCACTTCATTTAAATAAGAACGTGCTTTAGCTCGAATATAAAATTGTGTCACTGCATAATCAGGAACGACATTTGCCGCTTTTCCTCCCTCTGTTATAACCCCATGGATACGTACATCGGTCGGAAGGTGTTCCCTTAAAGCATTTATACCGTTGAACAATTGAATAACACTATCTAGTGCATTAATCCCTTTCTCTGGGGATGCAGCTGCATGAGAGGCTTTTCCAGAATACGCAAATTGAATCGCATCCATGGCAAGGGACTCTCCACTAACATAAGACTGATCACTAGGATGTAATATCATCGCAACATCCATATCGTCAAATACTCCTTGCTCATTCATCGGTACTTTAGCACCATTTGTTTCTTCTGCTGGTGTACCAAGAACAACCACACTTCCTCCGATTTCCTCAATTACTTTACTAAGTGTGATTCCTGCTCCAACACTCATCGTCCCAATTAAATTATGCCCACAGCCATGACCAATCCCCGGAAGTGCATCATATTCAGCAAGGTAGGCAATTTTCGGACCAGGCTTTCCACTTGTATATTCCGCCTTAAAGGCAGTTGGTCGTCCAACAATTCCTGTTTCAATAGAAAAACTATGTTTCTCCAATAGAGAGGTTAGAAGTTTCATAGATTCATACTCTTGATCACCTAACTCTGGATGATCATACATTTGCTTACAGATACCCCATAAATCTTGTTCAATACCTTGGAGTTCATCCTTCAATAATTGTTTCATGTCTCATTCACCTTTGTGTATTATTATTAATTAATATGTATATTTATACCACTTTATTGATTTTTATTCAATACTTTTTTTGAAATATCTAGTGTTTGTTTAAACGTGGGGATTAAATTACGTCGGGTTAAACGGAGAAATCTTCTACTACTTACTAGAATAGAGGGCTACCAATTTAGTAGAAGATCACAGTAAAATATCCAATATATCATTTTGGTCATTGAGACGTACACTCGGTTACCTTTTCCCGCTTTTCTTCCTCATCTAGGTCACTGAGATGACTCCTCTGTTACCTTTTTCCGCTTTCCCTCCTCATTTTGGTCACTGAGATGACTCCTCTGTTACCTTTTTCCCCTTTCCTTCCTCATTTAAGTCACTGAGATGACTCCTCTGTTACCTTTTTCCCCTTTCCTTCCTCATCTAGGTCACTGAGATGACTCCTCTGTTACCTTTTTCCCCTTTCCTTCCTCATCTAGGTCACTGAGATGACTCCTCTGTTACCTTTTTCCCCTTTCCCTCCTCATCTAGGTCACTGAGATGACTCCTCTGTTACCTTTTTCTGCTTTCTTTCCTCATCTAGGTCACTGAGATGACTCCTCTGTTACCTTTTTCCCCTTTCCTTCCTCATTTAAGTCACTGAGATGAACACTCTGTTACCTTTTTCCCCTTTCCTTCCTCATTTAAGTCACTGAGATGAACACTCTGTTACCTTTTACTGCTTTTCTCCCTCATCTAAGTCACAGAGGCTCTCTCGCTGCTTCTAATAACAAAACTACCATCATCCCCGCTCGTCCCATAGAGAATAGACTTTCCGCATTCTGGCGGGAAAGATTCCTATTCTATGCTTTCCTATCCGTCAAAAAAGGGCCTGGGAATTCTCCCAAGCCTTTGCACTATTATTAATATGCTTTTGCCCAATACACCATTTCTTTGGCTTCTTTACCACAGCATACACATGTATCTGCAACTTTTTCTGCTTCAAACGGAATACAGCGGGATGTCGCAGTTGTTTCTTCTTTAATTTTTTCTTCGCATGCAACGTCTCCACACCACATTGCTTTGATAAATCCACCTTTTTCATCAAGCGTTTGTTTGAATTCATCCATTGTGGTTGCGACCGTAGTCTTTTCATTACGATGTGCTAGTGCTTTATCGTAAAGATTTTGTTGGATTTCTTCAAGCAATGCTGGTAAACGGCTTTCTAATTCATTTAGAGCGACAAATTCTTTTTCGCCTGTATCACGACGAACTAGAACCACTTGCTTTTTTTCTATATCTTTTGGACCCATTTCAATACGAACTGGGATTCCTTTCATTTCATACTCATTAAACTTCCAACCAGGCATTTTATCACTTGCATCAATATCTACTCGTAGAATCGATTGTAGTTGATCTCGTAAATCGTATGCTTTATCTAATACGCCTTCTTTATGCTGAGCAATTGGAACGATCATTGCTTGAGTTGGTGCGATTCTTGGCGGAACGACTAAACCACGATTATCGCCGTGAACCATAATTAACGCACCCATAATACGTGTTGAAAGACCCCAAGAGGTTTGGTGGACATATTGGCTCTTTCCATTTTCATCTAAATAGGTAATATTGAATGCTTCAGCAAAGCCTGAACCAAAGTGGTGAGAAGTTCCAGATTGTAGGGCTTTCCCATCATGCATGAGTGCTTCAATGGTTAATGTATATTTTGCACCGGCGAATTTTTCCTTATCGGTTTTACGTCCACGTAGGACTGGAATTGCGAGGTACTTTTCTACTAAATCAGCATATACCTCTAACATGCGATCTGTTTCTTGTGAAGCATCTTCATCTGTCGCATGTGCTGTATGACCTTCTTGCCAATGAAATTCAGATGAACGTAAGAATGGGCGTGTTGTCTTTTCCCAACGTACGACATTCCCCCATTGGTTGTACAGCTTCGGTAGATCACGATAGGAGTGAATGTTTTTAGCGTAGTAGTCACAGAAAAGTACTTCTGAAGTTGGACGTACTGCGATTTTTTCTACTAATTCTTCATCTCCACCATGGGTTACCCATGCAACCTCTGGAGCAAAACCTTCAACATGGTCTTTCTCTTTTTGAAGTAGGCTTTCTGGAATGAATAGTGGGAAGGCAACATTTGAGTGACCTGTTGCTTTAATCATGCGGTCTAATTCGTCTTTGATGTTCTCCCAAATTGCATAGCCATATGGCTTGATGATCATCGTTCCCCTAACTTGACCATAGTCTACTAGCTCAGCTTGTTTTACAACATCTGTATACCACTGTGCAAAGTCGTCTTCCATAGCGGTAATTTTCTCTACAAACGCTTTGTTTTTCTTACCCATAATAACACCTCGTTTTATTTATAGTATTTCTTATAAAAGATAGCTTCTTAGCTTAATCAACGGACGGATGGTGATCCAGGCTCTTTTACTTATCACTTTCCGAAGAAAAATCTAGGATGAAACGTTACAAAGACATAGAGAGGTCACACCAATGTTAATTCTCTTACTAGTCTACGTAAATCAACTACATGAGAAAATTTTTATAAACACAAAAAAACCTCTATCCGTATAAGGGACCGAGGCTTGGTGGTACCACCCTTGTTTACTTCATACTTACGATAAGTAGAAAGCACACTTAGCTTGATAACGGTCAAGGACCGCGCACTTCTTCTTGGGTCATTCTCTTCTGAAGGCGAACTCCAAGGCAGGTTCCAATTTACGTCTATGGGAATTCTCACCAACCATTCCCTCTCTGAATAGACAGTCTAAATTGTACTAATCCTTATCAACGTTTCTAGATATTTTGATATTAAGTTTAATATAAGTTGCCATTTGTAGAAAGTCAAGTTTTCAGGAGAAAATGTTTGTGTCAAGTTTTTCTCAACCTAATTGTTATATACTATTTTCGGTACTTTATTTTTGTATACATAAATTGAGAAAAATAACCTCCATAATATTGGGAAAATATATTGCAATGCAAGTATAATTTCCATTAAATGAAAAAGCTGCCTTTGATTACAGGCAGCTCTTCCATCGAATCCAATCTTTATTACTTATCATCAATCTCAATATTATCCCCTTCTTCCAAAGGCGGGTCTTCTATAGGACCTTCTGGGTCATTCCCGAAAAAGTCTGTATTAGGCGGGGCTGAAGCATTATTGCTAACACGTATCTCCACTGTATATGTCATCGGCACGAATTCATTAAATTTACTCATACCTACCACAGTCCCCTTTACTTCCGGGGCATAGACATACTTAACAATATATTTAATATCAGCGCCTTTTGATTGATATTCGTCAAAAAACAACCTTGGCAAATCACCTTCTGATTGTCCACGAAAATCACCCAAATACGGTTTTCCTAATGAATAAGTAACCGTAACATTTTTATTATCTTTATCCGTTAATTTTGTATCTGCTTTAACAGACTGTGAAATTAGTCTTCCATAAGAAACCTCTTCGTTAAAGACTTGTTTCACTGTCACCTCTAGATCCGGGTAATTGGTAGCAGCTTCGTCCGCAGTCACTTCTCCAAAATTAGGAACTACTGTGGCTTTACCTGCCGATACAACTACTTTCATTTTATCTCTTTTGGCAATTTTTTCCTCTGGGTCTTCGCTTTGGCTAATAATTATTCCTGCTTCAACACTATCAGAGTCTGCTTCTTCATATGTCATATCAATTTCATTGGCTTCTGCCCATTTTTCCACTTCTTCTTTAGTAGCTCCCGTAAAGTTCGGTATGGTGATATTCTTTTCGAAGACTTCTTTCCCCTTAGAATAGTAGACGGCAGCACTGTCTTTACGCATATATTCTGATGGATCAATTTCACTATCCTTAATGGTTAGCTTAATAAATTCGCCTTCTTCCAAATCATCACTATACTCTGTGACCATCTGCAGATTTTCCGCTTTGTTTTCATCAATCCAATTCCTGGCTTCCTCTTGACTCATTACTGAAAAGTCAGGAAGCGGAATAACCTCTTCTGGATCCGGACCTAAACTACTAGTTAATTGGAGCGTCTTCCCTTTTCTAATTTTGTCACCAGCAGATACACTCTGTGAAATAATCTTATTTGCATCATGTTCCATACTATATTCTTGTGTTAATTCAATTTCTACATCATTTTCTTTCGCCCAAGTGCGAGCATCTGAAACAGGCTTGTCCACAAAATCTTCCACCTTCACATGGACGAGCATATAATATACGAAGAAAATTACTATACAAGCTAAGACAGATCCTGAAATAATTAGCCACATCCGAAGTCTTTTTTTCCTAGCATAGTCTAGATCAATCTCAACATCTTCTTCCGCATCCTGTCGTCTAACGCTTCTAGAAGATAAAGGGCCCGAATTAAGCAGGGCACCATGATCAGGCACTGTTTCTTCCGATTCCACAGCAGAGGCTTGTTCTTCCTGCTTCTGCTGTGGTTCTGATTCTAGTTCTGGCAGAGTCTCCTCTTCCTTTTCTTGCTCTTCGGTTATTTTTTTATCTTCTTTTTCATTCACCAAATCATCATATTTATCTTTGTTAAATTTTGATAAGAAGTCACTCATAGGAAGATAGTACACCCTTCCTCAAATGAAAAGCCTGATCAGACTGCTTAGCAATTTCATTGGAGTGTGTAACCACAATGACACATTTCCCATGTTCATGTGCCAATTTTATAAAGATATCAATAATCTCCTGCTCCATCTCTTCATCAAGGTTTCCTGTAGGCTCATCAGCAAGAATTAATTCCACGTTTGTGGCCAGCGCACGAGCAATAGCTACACGCTGCTGTTCTCCCCCAGAAAGTTTATTAACGCGACGATCTGCTTTGCTTTTTACAATACCGATGTAATCTAGTAAATTATAAGCCACTGTCTTTGCGTCTTCTGGAACTTCATTTTCCGTAATCGACATTGGAATCAGAACATTCTCCACCGCTGTAAAAGTCGGGATTAAATTGTAGCTTTGAAAAATAATCCCGATGTTATTACGGCGATACTTTTCGTAGCCAATTTTTTTAATGTCCTCTTCGTTAAATAATACGGACCCACTATGCGGAGAATCCAAGGCACTGAGTAATGATAGTAAGGTGGTTTTACCTGAACCAGACTGCCCTAAAATCGTATAAAACTTACCCTTTTCGAAAGAGACAGATGTATCTTTTAATATATAACGACGCATGTCTCCATCTTGATAATAATAATTTAAGTCCTTCGCTTCTAATATCATAATCTCACCCCTCTATTACATCAGTATTTTCTTCGGATTAAGTCTAACAATATATATTAACGGGATAACTGTTGAAATTAAAATCGTCAATAGGCCGATTCCATAGAATGCTAGAATGTAGCTGGAATTAAGGGTAACCTCATAAGAGGCTAACACATCATCTGTTGTCAAATCCGATTCAAACATGCCACCATAATAAATATAATCGTTATAATGATCATCAGTATCTGCTTTCACCATCGCATCGGATACTTGTGCAGCTAAGAAGTTTCCGCTGAATAAGGATATCGTAATACCAATGACCGCAACAACCATTACTTCAATTAGAATTTGCCCAACTACACGGCCCCGTCGTTCTCCTAACGATAAGTAAATACCTAACTCGCGCTTTCGGTCTCTTAAGAATAGTAGGACTACTAAACCTGTGATAAGCACCGTTGCAACTACTGCAGCTATTAGAACATATTTTGATAGATTGGACATGGACTTCACTGGACCTGCAATGCTGTCATAGTGATCCGTAGCACTGACTATAGTATAAAATTCTGGCAGTAAAGGAAGGGCCTCTTCCTCAAATGCCTCCTTATCTTCAGGACTGTTTAAAACAAATAGTGGTGTATAATATTCGAAGACTTCCTCTTCCCCTTGCATCATTTCTGCATACTCTTCATCCGTTTTCAAATACTCTTCCCACTGGTAGACCATTTCACTACGGACAATCTCATTTGGAACATACACGGTATTTTGATAGTCGATATCCATCCAGTCGAACATACCATCTGAATCTACCTCTACATCTTCTTTAACAGATTGAGATTCAAATAATCCAATTATTTCTAATACGACATCACGAGAAGTAACTAACTCCTCCACACCTGTCTCATCATCATATGTATAGACCGCATTAGATAACGTAAAGGTATCTCCGACATGAAGATTATTTTTTTCTGCTAATTTTGTTGATATAATGGCAACAGCTGTACCTTTATCCACTTCTTCTTGGGTAAAGACACGACCATCAACTAACTTGCCCTTCTGCTCTTCAAAATCAAGGACAGGGGCATAGTTAATTCCTTTCAGCGTAAAATCCATGCTAGGTCCATATTGGACAAGTTCCTCTTCCATATCTCCCTTATAACTTTCTATGCTTTCAGATCCTAGCCTGTTTGTCATATTAAAATCATAATATTTTACATAGGATAGCTCACCAATTTGTTTAATCAAATCAACGCCTATGTTTTCCATTTCTACATTCATCATTTCTTCTTCGCTTAGCTTGTCATATTCTTCCCAATCATATTCAACTGTAGCAGAAGCTCCAAGCCTATCTTTAATGTTATTCTCAACATTACCAGTAGCTTGTTGAATAGAAATTGCACCAGATATCAGGTTTCCTAAAATAAAAATAACGGCTAATAAAATTAATGATTTACCTTTCTTTCTCGTAATACCTAAAAATCCACGTTTAATAAAATTCATTACAAACCCCCTCACAAAAAAATATATTTTCGATTTTTATAGATTCTATTTCTCTATTAATATTATTTAGAATGGTTACCTTTTATCCAAGCGCATTCCTGGATAAAACCTCTCACCTCATTTTTTAATGATGTAGTATTTTTGTAACATAATTGTATTATATTGGTAATAAGACAGAAAAACAACAAAAATTTTGTAAAATTCCCGTAATTCGCCCATCTAAAAAGAGCCTTGAAAAAATGGGCTGTCTCAGATAATTTTCTCTAAGATAGCCCATTTTATTTAACTATTTCCCTTTCTTAATGCCGCTACAATATTATCCTTCTTTATTTTAGAAGTTGACTAAATCAATGCAGCTTACCACTAAAAAATAATCATAAAAACAAATATAATAATCATCACCATCTGGATAATTACTTTTGCAACTGTTCCGCCTAAGAAGCCAAGCAAGGAGCCAATGGAAGCCATAAACGCCTCTTTCAACGTTCTTTTTTGCATCATTTCAATCACAAGAACTGCGATAAATGGAATGATGATGATTCCAAATGGAGGTATAATAAACGACCCTACAATTACAGCTATCGCAGCAGCACGTTCCCCCCATTTACTGCCCCCAAACTTCTTGACAAAGTAACTATTGGCAACAATATCTGCTACAAATAATAGGACGGTTAATATTGCTACTGCAATCCAGAAAAGCCATCCTAATTCATCACTATTGATTCCGAACTGATACAATAAAAACCCAATCCAAATTAATAGTACAGAAGGAATAATCGGATAAATAACACCAATAAAGCTAACGATGAATAATACCACTATTAAAATCCAAAGAATCACATCTAACATGGACTATCCCCCTACCACATTATTTTTCTTTCATTCTAAGCATGTTGGAAAGCTTTTTTCTTTATTCGTATGAATACGTTTATAGTTTCCCTAATGGTTCCAAACACTTACTATAGAAGTAGTACTACACCATCAAAGCAATAAGTCCAAAACATAGATCAACTAGTGAGCAAATCACTTAAATTCATTCTAATATAAGTCAATGAAATTGGATAGCTAGTTTATACCACGATAAAGGAGATTGTAAATGAGAACGTTGGGGCGAGTTACGATTACATTCGGAATCATTGTAATTGCATTAGGTTTAGTTGGGTATTTACTTTATCACTATTTAGGCTTTAGTCGTTATGAATTTCACGGAAAAAATGCTCCCATCCCAACAGAGCTCCACCCTATAGTCGACGAAAAGGCAAAGCAATTAGTAGAACAAGCCAAACAACAAGGAATAACCATTATCATTACCGAATCCATTCGCTCATTTGACAGGCAAAATGAACTTTATGCCCAAGGGCGTACGAAAGAAGGAAATATCGTAACATACGCTCAGGCTGGGGAATCCTACCATAACTACGGACTCGCAATTGATTTTGCGATAATGGATTCAGATGGTAATTTAACATGGGATATACAGTATGATGGGAATAATAATACGATTCCCGATTGGGACGAAGTGGTAGCCATTGCCAAGGAGTTAGGCTTCGAATGGGGTGGAGATTGGACAAGATTTAAAGACTATCCTCACCTACAAATGACATTCGGACTATCCATTCAACAGTTAAAGCTTGGAATTAGGCCAAAGAATGAGATGCCTACGGAGTGATGTTATCCCTAAAATTCCTTATTATATAGACATTACATCCATATTCTAGTAAAATAAAAATATCTCGAATTCGAGATAAATTCACATGGAGGTTATGAATATGTATTTAAAAGGTATCCATCATGTATCGGCAATTACTGCTAACGCGAGTAAGAACTATGAATTCTATACCAAAGTACTTGGGATGCGCCTGGTGAAAAAGTCCGTTAACCAAGACGACCCGTCGGTATATCATTTATTCTATGCAGATGAAGTAGGTAGACCAGGAACAGACCTAACCTTTTTTGAAATTCCCAATGCTGGTAGGACACATCCTGGAAACAATAGTATTACAGGGACCTCTTTACGTGTGCCTAATAATAGAGCATTAGCCTATTGGATCAATAGATTTAATCAATATCAGGTAGAACATGATGGAATAACGGAAGAAAATGGACGTCAAGTTATCCATTTCCGTGACCATGAACATCAACGTTTAACCCTCGTTTCCGATGAGAATAACCAAGGAGTTGCTGGTGGGAAACCTTGGAAACAAAGTCATGCGTCAGTAGAAAATGGAATAATTGGGCTAGGACCCGTTAAACTAACCGTTCCTAATGCAGAACCAACTATTGCTGTCTTAACGGAAGTACTTTCCTTTAAACAGGTAGCAAGCTATCCCTCACCTATTAAAGACCAAGAAGACATCCTTGTATTTGTGACTGGTGAAGGTGGAACAGGGGCAGAAGTCCATTTAGAAGTTAGAAAAGACTTACCTCGAGAAAGACCTGGTCGTGGAAGTGTTCATCATGTTGCGTTTCGTGTAGAAAATGATGAAGAACTAGAAAAGTGGCGACAAATCTTGATTGAAAATCGCTTACCAAATTCGGGGATTGTGGATCGATATTATTTTAAAGCATTATATTTTAGAGAACCTAATCGCATCTTATTCGAACTATCTACTGATGGACCTGGCTTTGCTACCTATGAAGATGTGGACCATCTCGGTGAACAACTGGCCCTTCCACCATTCTTCGAGGATAGACGAGAAGAAATCGAATCAAAGTTAAAACCATTAGATACTACTAACTAGACGTAATGTTAACTTGTAAAGTACGCCCAGTGGCAAGGTAGCACGTAACCTGCTTCGGAAAGACCGGTAATAGTGAATCTTCTATACACGAGAATACTCTCAACAAGGCATTTCGGTGACTCCATGAGGTCTTTTCCGAACAGGTGTATCCAAGCTAGCAATAAACACAAATTAAGATCTCAAGTGTCCTCTAAAATCTGTTTCTGTCAAAAGATCTAATCTACTTGTCCAAAATAAAAAAGAGCATAAAACCGAACTTGATTTTACACTCCACGCTATTAGCTATGATCACGAGAAGATGAATTTCCTTGATTACGCTCCGCTTCTTCTTCTACATTCGATGGAAGAGGATCCACTTTATGTTTATAACTATATCCCTTATCCAATGTTAGAATCGATAGATATAAAACAATTCCCGTTATAAGAATACATATAACCGCCACAACCCAAATCACTTTCTTACGCCTCCTTTACGTCCAAACTCTGTTGCATCTATTCTAACATAGTTTCGGAAAGAGTAAGTTACATATTATGGACTGTTTTGTCGAAATTTAAGGATTCTTTAGGATTATTCAACATGAACTAGTATCTTTAAGAATCAAAGAGCTCTTCCGCTTTTACATATTTTTAATCAGATTAAATTTAAATTATCAGAACATATCCAATTTGAGTCCAATTCTTAATATCGATAACATGTAAATTGTAGCTATTTACTGAGAAAAATCTTAGTTCTTTGTTCATTTTTTTACATAGGATTCATTACACAATACATCTGACTAACCGTTGGAGTATTCAATTTATAGGAGGTTTTATTATTTTATGAAGAAAATATGGTTAATTTCAGTCCTGTTCATCATGATAGTGTTTTTAGCAGCATGTGGTTCAGATGGAGGAGATAAACTAGCCAAGCTTCAAGACGAAGGAAAAGTCACCATCGGATTTGCCAATGAAAAGCCCTATGCTTATGAGGAAGATGGTGAATTAAAAGGAGCGGCAGTTGATATTGCTAAAGCAGTATTTGCTGAACTTGGTGTAGAAGAAGTGGAATCCGAACTACTAGAGTTTGGACAATTAATCTCCGGGATTAACGCTGGACAGTTTGACGTTATTACTGCTGGAATGGCTATCCAACCAGACCGTTGTGAAAATGTTGCGTTTGGAGAGCCGGAGATGATGTATGGGGAAGGATTAATTGTCCAACAAGGGAACCCTCTTAATCTAGAAAGCTATGAAGATATTGCCAATAACCCAGATACTATTATCGCGGTCATGCAAGGAGCAACAGAAAATGAATTCCTAATAGATTCTGGTGTTGATCCAAGTCAGATTCTTTCTGTACCCGATATTCCAGCATCTATTGCCGCTGTCCAATCAGGGCGTGCAGATGCTACTACTGGAACAGAAATGACGATTAAAGATGCATTAGCCTCTGCAAACACAGATGAATTAGAATTCGTAGAAACATTTGAACAACCAGACGTTGAAGGTGTTCCTAGCTATGGGGCAGCAGCATTTAATCAAGAAGACACAGCATTAGTTGAGGCTTATAATGAAATACTTGCTGATTTAAAAGCTGATGGTACAGTTGCTGAGCTACTTGAGAAAAATGGCTTCAGCGAGCAGATGAACATGGTTCCAGGGGATATTACAACTGAAAAAATCTGCAACGGTGAAATCTAGAAATTTATCTACAGGGCTCCATAGGGTTTCCCCACTCAGGGGTCAATCCTATGGAGTTTTTATATGGAGGAGTGATTAAAATTAATGCCATTATAGAAGTTTTCCCAGTATTGATAAGGGGTATCCATATTACCATTACAGTATTTATCTTATCTGTAATTTTCGCTTATCTATTTGCCTTTATTGCCGGCTTTTCCCGATTATCCAACAATAGAATGGTTCGAGGAATTACTGGTTTCTATGTAGAGATTTTCCGTGGTACCTCCTTAATTGTACAGTTATTTTGGCTATACTATGCTATTCCAATGCTATTTAATATTGGAATTGATAATAAGCTTATGGCGGGAGTATTAGCAATATCGCTTAACTATGGGGCCTATATGTCTGAAATTGTTCGTGGATCTATTTTAGCAGTGGATAAAGGGCAAACAGAGGCTTCTATCGCCCTTAATCTCTCGCGTATTCAACGAATAAGAGTTATTATTTTCCCTCAGGCACTGCGAATGATGTTACCGGAGTTCGGCAATTATTCCATTCAAATGCTCAAAGCTACATCCCTTGTTTCCTTGATCGGGATGACAGATATTCTATATCACGGTAATATTCTAAGAAGCACTGATTTATCTCAAGCACCAACCGTTTACTTCTTGTTATTAGTATTCTATTTTATTATGGCACTGCCACTAATTCTCCTTACTCGTAAATGGGAACAGATATCCAAGAGAGGAGTGGCTAGTACATGAATATAAATTGGAAATGGGATATGTTTTTTGAAGCCTTTCCTTTTATCTTACAAGGAATAGGAGTTACAATAGGATTAACATTTGCTTGCTTTTTATTTGCTTTACTATTTGGTTTCGTGTGGGTCTTTCTGAGGAGGATAAAATTCAAACCAGTCAACTGGCTCGTCACATGGACGATGGAATTCATTCGTTCCACCCCACCTTTAATTCAGTTATTCTTTATCTATTATGCATGGCCAATGATGCCTGGAGTTGGCGTATCACTATCCTCATTCGAAAGTGCTATAATTGGTTTAGGTATCCATTTTAGTACATATATTGGCGAAGTCTATCGTTCCGGGATAGAGGGTGTTGATAAGGGACAGTGGGAAGCATCTACCGCGCTCAACTTTTCAACGGGACAAAAGTGGACGAAAATCATTCTCCCACAAGCCATTCCACCTACCATTCCAATGATAGGAAACTATCTTATTATTATGTTTAAAGAAGTTCCACTTGCATCAACCATTGGGGTAGTGGGCATCTTAGCCTTAGCACAAACTTACGGAGCTTCTAACTTCCGAATGCTTGAGGCTTATACGATAGTAGCACTGATATTCCTCGTGCTAAGCTATCCTTCTGCAATTTTAATCAATAAACTAGAAAAGAGGATGAACCGGCGCTTTGATAAGAAAGCAGCGATTCAAGAAAACAAAGGAGCGGTTATTTAATGGTTGATTCCGTAATAGAGAATGAAAGTCGATTAACCTTTCCAGCTGATACTAAGCCAATAGTGGAATATAAGAATGTCCATAAATCCTTTGGAGATGTAGAAGTATTAAAAGGGTTAAACTTAGAAATTTATCCAGGGGAAAAAGTCGCGCTAATCGGTCCAAGTGGTTCTGGAAAAACAACGATTATTCGCATGCTAATGACATTAGAACAACCAACATCTGGAGAAATCATATTTGACGGCAAAAATCTATGGCATATGGAAAAGAAAGGGAAGCTTGTTCCAGCAAATGAAAAGCATTTACGAGAAGTCCGTGGGGATATTGGGATGGTGTTCCAGCACTTTAACTTGTTCCCTCATATGACGATTTTACAAAACTGTATGACAGCGCCTATTCATGTGAAAAAGGAATCCAAAGAGACGGCAAGGAAGCGTTCCATTGAAATGCTTGAGAAGGTTGGGCTAGGTGATAAATTAGACAATTATCCAAGTCAGCTATCTGGTGGTCAAAAGCAACGTGTTGCAATGGCTCGTGCCTTAGTAATGCGTCCTAAAATAATGCTGTTTGATGAAGTAACTTCTGCCTTAGACCCAGAATTAGTTGGCGAAGTGTTAGAGGTTATCCGTGATATTGCGAAAGAAGGAGAAATGGCGATGGTGCTTGTTACCCATGAGATGGATTTTGCACTGGATGTCGCAGACCGTGTCATCTTCTTAGATAATGGCGTTGTCGCGGAGCAAGGAACACCAAGTGAGGTTCTAGAGGAATCACATAATGAACGCTTGCAGCAGTTCTTACATCGTTTTAGGAGTTAATTGCTAGAAGCATAAAAGCTGTACGTGTAATGACCCACGTACAGCTTTTTTATTCTAAATCCTCACCGATAATTCTTACTTCACGTTCTAAACTAACGCCAAACTTTTCCTTCACGGTAGCCTGAACATGACGGATTAAACGAATATATTCGTCAGCAGTTGCATTGTCTTTATTAACAATAAAACCTGCATGCTTTAAAGAAACCTGTGCACCACCTATTTGTGTACCTTGTAGTCCACTATCTTGAATTAGCTTCCCAGCAAAGTAACCAGGAGGGCGCTTAAATACACTTCCACAGGATGGATATTCAAGTGGTTGCTTCGACTCGCGTTTGAAGGTTAAGTCATCCATTACCGCCTTTATTTCATCATAATCCCCTAACTCTAAGGCAAAGGTGGCTTCTAGTACAATATAGCCGTTATCAGCAATGTTACTAGTACGGTATGCTAAATCTAACGCTTTAGCAGGTAATGTTAGTACCTCACCATACCGATCTACGACAACCGCACTTTCTAAACAGTCCTTTATTTCTCCACCATAAGCACCAGCATTCATATATAATGCCCCACCTACAGAGCCTGGGATACCACAAGCAAATTCTAACCCGGTCAAGCGTTGGTTTAGAGCTTCTCGAGACGTATCAATAATACGTGCACCACTCTGTGCAACAACCTTTGTCCCAACGGTTTTAATCTCGTTTAATTTATATAAATTCATGACGATTCCGCGGATACCGCCATCTTTTACAATTAAATTAGAACCATTTCCTAGTAACGTAAATGGTACTTCTTCCTTATTCGCAAGCTTAACAATCTCACTTACTTCTTCATATGTTTCTGGTGTAACGAGCCAATCGGCTGCTCCACCAAGGCGTGTATAAGTATGTTTTTTTAAAGGCTCATTAACCAATACATTCTTCTCTGATGTAATGTTAATTAGCTTTTCATATACATGATGATTGATCACTACAAATCATTCCTTTAATCAAAGTCCAATTAGATAAACTCACATTATCAACATATGTGCGTTATTCTTATGCAAGTTGGAAAGATTACCCGAACTTCCCTATCTGCAAAAAAATCATCTTTAATCATTGTAAGTTATTTTTCGTTTTCATGCCACTTAATTGCGAATGCACTATTTTTATATGCCCTTTCCATTAATTGCATGCCAACTATTCGTAATGAGCCTTAAATTAACGTCTTCTGCTTTAAAATATACCAAGTAAAAAAAGCGGCAACACCAGCTAGAATAAGCTTCACTGCGATAAGTGGAACGACAAAAAAGATGGTAAATAGCATAGAAGTCCACAACAATATTACACCAGTAATCTTCGCAGATAAAGGAATTCCCTTACCCTCTCGGTAGTTTTTAATATATGGGCCTAGGTGCTTTTGTGTGATTAACCATTCATATAGCCTATCTGAGCAACGCACAAAGCACGTTGCGGCAAGAAGCAATAAAGGTGTCGTTGGGATTAGTGGGACTATGATACCGATAATTGCTAATCCTAGAGATATTAATCCAATAATAAGTAAACACATTCTTCTTATCATCTGTTAAACACCCACTATATTAGTAGTTACTGCTTAACACCATCCTATCATTTTAATCCTTTACTTCTTGCGCTACTTGGAAATATTATGTGACATCTTCCCCCGTTGCTCGATCCTGTGAAAGCTTGGTTCCCCTTTATCAAAGGTCGTTATATAGTTGAAGCCTAATGATGACAATATTTCTAAAGAGGCCTTAAATTCATACCCTAATGTATCGGCTCTATGAGAGTCAGAACCAAGAGTTATGATCTCCCCTCCCAATTCACGATACAGCTGTAAAATATCATTACTCGGCATTCCGCTATCCAATCCATATCGAAAGCCAGATGTATTTAACTCTATCCCCTTCCCCTTTGCTATAACTAATTTTAGAATTTCCGCAATTACTTCATGGAAATCGCTATTACTCCCCTGTTTGTATCGTTTTACTAAATCAAGATGGCCAAGAACAGAGAAATTGTCAAAATGCTGAATACAGTACAATAATTGCTCATAATAGGTCATATAAGCTTCCTCTATTGTTCTATTTTGAAAAAATTTACCAGAATGCAAATCCGTACGATCTGTTGTATGCATAGAACAAATTACAAAGTCAAAGTCCTCCTGCCTAACTAACTCCTTATACCGGTCTAAAAGCTGTGGCTCGACCCCAATTTCTATCCCTTTCTTAATAGTAATCCACTTCTGATATCTTTCCTGCATTTGTTTTATACTGCGATCGTATGACACTAAATCAAACTCAAAGACGAATGATGGATCTGGATAATCATAATCTATATGCTCGGTAAAACAAATTTCCTTTAACCCCATCTCAATCCCTTTCTTAATAGTTTCCTCCATCGGCGTTGTACAATCCGCCGAATAATCACTATGTACGTGATAATCAAACATTAAGATTCCTCCCCATGACTTGACATTTACTTCCTTACCTTATAGAATACAATATAACTTTAGTTAGATAAAGTGATAAAGTGATAAATTAATAAAGTTTTAAAAGGAGTCTGTTATGCAACCCTATCCAAAACCATTTTTAAACATACAGGAATATGATGTGCAAGAATCCTTCATTCAAGTATTAAAGAATCGCTTTAAGCAGTATGGCTTTAACCAAGTTAAAACACCTGCCTTTGAAACGTATGATCTCTATTCATCTGTTCAAGGTACGATTGCGCTAGATGACATGATTAAGTTCATTTCACCTGATGGAAAGGTTCTAGTTTTGCGGCCTGATGTTACCATTCCAATTACACAATTAGCCATATCACAAAATGACGAATTCGAAAAAGAAGCACGCTACTCATACATACTTGATGTCTTTAGAACTTCTTTTCAAGCCAAATATGGTTATGTCAAAACACAAGCAGGTGTAGAGCTACTTGGAAATCCTCACGCCGAAGCAGATATGGAAGTAATTTCTCTTGCTATTGATTGTTTACTAGATTTAGAGTTTACCAATTTCAAGATAGAAATGGGGCATGCGGGGGTCGTAAATGAGATACTCCGAATGCTATCTCTTTCCAAGGAACAAGAGGATCAATTTAAGCAGCTCATCATCTCGAAGAACTTTACTGGTCTAGAGGAGTTCTTATCTAGGCTCGACATAGAACCATCCATGAAAGAGTCATTGCTAACGATCCCTCTTCTATACGGTAAACCAGATGAGGTGTTGAATAAGGCTTTATCACTCTCCCTCACGAATAAGATGACGAGTGCACTGCATCGATTAAAAGAGGTGTTTTCTATGCTAACCGAATATGGTTTTCGTGATTATATCGTCATCGATTTAGGACTGATTAGCAGCATGAGCTATTATTCCGATATCACCTTTCAGGGATATATTGAAAATATTGGCAAGCCCGTCTTATTTGGTGGAAGATATGACAATCTAGCTGAACAATTTGCCAGCCCAATACCAGCTATCGGATTTGCTTATGATGTTGACACCCTTCTCTCTGCAAGATCCAATCCGCTTCCAGTAAGAGAGCAAGTAGTCATTCGATTTGATGAGCAAAACATATCGGTGGCCATGCAATTAACTAAGCGGTTAAGAGCGTTACACTATCGAACCATTCTATCAAATAGAAATGAAGGAGCTAGTGGCACGTACGTCATTACCATTACAGAATCTGATAAAACGGTCATGTACGAAGGAGAGACCGAGCCATTTAACAGCGAGGAACAACTTCTACTACTATTACAATCGCTAAAGGAGGAGAATACATGCAACCGATAACGCTAGCTCTAGCAAAAGGTAGGACGATAAAAGGCACTATTCAATTACTCCATAAAGCTGGCTATAATTTTACAGACTTACAAGAGAATAGTAGAAAGCTCGTCTTCTTTGATTCGAAACAGGAAGTGCAACTGATCTTCGTAAAGGCTGTGGATGTCCCAACTTATGTGGAAAAAGGAGCGGCTGATCTTGGAATTGTTGGAAAGGATAATATTTTGGAATCCGCCAAAGATGTCTATGAAATGCTAGATTTAAAGGAAGGGAAATGTAAATTCGTCATTGCCGGTAAGGAATCCGCTACCCTAAACAAAAATCGACTAGTAGTAGCATCCAAATATCCATATATCGCAAATAGTCATTTTCAAAAAAAGGGTATCCAAGTAGAGACCATTAAATTAAATGGCTCTGTTGAGCTAGCCCCACTAATTGGTATGGCAGATGTCATTGTCGATATTGTAGAAACAGGTAGAACATTAAAAGAGAATGGACTTATCGTTTTAGAAGAGCTAGATGAAATAAGCACTAGATTAATTACGAACAAGGCTAGCTTTGCAACGAAAACGACTAGAATAGAGACGTTCATTCGCAATCTACAACAGGCTTTGGAGGGATAAGATGAAGATTATATCTGCAAATCAATTTATGATGCATAACCGTCACAACCTAGACCTCACCCAACAAGGGGTAGCGCTAGACGATACAGTTAAATCCATTATAGATAAAGTTAGAAAAGAAGGTGACAACGCCGTAAAAGAATTTACCGAGCTATTTGATGATGCCGTAATTGATAAGTTAACCGTTTCAGATTCAGAAATGGAGAAGGCAAAGAATATGGTAGGAGATCAGTTCGTAGAATCGCTACAGCTCGCTGCTAAAAATATTGAGGCCTTCCATCGAAACCAACAAGAAACATCGTGGTTTACGGACAACCCAAATGGCATCACATTAGGACAAAAGGTTACACCGATTGAGAAGGTAGGAATTTATATCCCAGGTGGAAAAGCGAATTACCCTTCTTCTGTTTTAATGAATGCAATCCCTGCCAAAATTGCTGGCGTAAGCTCCATTAGTATAGCAACTCCCCCAAGGCCAAATGGAAGCATTAATCCATATGTCTTAGTAGCTGCCTCTCTTATTGGAGTTAATCGGATATATAAAATGGGTGGTGCACAAGCCATTGCAGCACTTAGTTATGGAACAGAAACAGTCGAAAAGGTCTATAAAATCGTCGGACCAGGAAATACCTATGTGGCACGTGCTAAAAAATGGGTCTATGGTGATGTGGCTATTGATATGATTGCTGGTCCAAGTGAAATTTGTATCATTGCTGATGAATCTGCAAACCCTTCTTATGTTGCTGCTGACTTACTATCACAGGCAGAGCATGATGAGGAAGCAAGCGCTATTTGCATTACGACTAGCTCCACATTAGCTAATGAGATTGCCGCTGAGGTAACCAAACAATTGAGCGAATTAGAACGTCGTGAAATCGCACAGAAATCCATTCAAAATAAAGGGTGCATCATTCTTGCTGATTCTGAAAAACAAGCGTTTGATTTAGCTAATCAAATAGCCCCTGAGCACTTACAGCTTATGGTATCCAATCCTTCAGCTAAACTCAGCCTAATAAAAAATGCTGGAGCCATATTCTTAGGTCCGTTTTCACCGGAACCACTTGGGGACTATCTCGCTGGTCCTAATCATACCTTGCCAACGAGTGGGACGGCGAAGTTTTCCTCACCACTTGGCGTGTATGACTTTATCAAGCGATCGAGTATTATCAGCTATTCTAAACAAGCATTACTAGAAGTAGCAGACACGATTGATTGTCTAGCTAGAACAGAAGGACTAAAAGGACATGCCATGTCTATCCAAATACGAAGGGACAGTGTTTTATGAGAAAGAGCTCATTATCGCGAAAAACAATGGAGACATCTATCCAATTAGAGCTATCTCTTGATGGAAACGGAACAGCCAGCATATGTACAGGAGTCGGGTTCTTCGACCATATGCTTACTCTATTCGCCAAGCATGGATTATTCGATTTATCCCTCGTATGTGATGGTGACTTAGAAGTCGATCAGCATCACACCGTGGAGGATATTGGTATTGTGTTAGGAACGGCATTTAACCGTTGTATTGGGGATAAAGAAGGTATTAATCGTTATGCGTCTGTCACAACACCAATGGATGAAGCACTGACTACTGTAACGATAGATATTAGTGGAAGACCTTATTTGGTTTATAACGTAGAAGGATTAAAGGAAAAGGTCGGTAATTTTGATACAGAGCTTGTAGAAGAATTTTTCCAAGCTTTCGTTAATCAAGCACAGATTAACCTACATATTAATCTACTTTACGGAAGCAATACACACCATATATTAGAATCAATTTTTAAAGCCTTTGGTCGCGCATTGGACACGGCCAGTATCAAAAATCCAAGAATTGTTGGGGTACCCTCTACGAAGGGAATGCTTTAATAAGGAGGGTTCATATGATAGCCATTATTGATTACGGGGCGGGAAATATTAAAAGTCTTCAATTTACACTATCCCAGCTAAACCTAGAAAATACGCTTACACAAGACGAAGCGCTTATCAGAAACAGCCAAGCTATTATACTACCAGGCGTCGGATCGTTCCAAGATGCCATGAAGGAATTAAAGAGAGCTGGCCTAGACAAGATTATCCGCGAAGAGGCAAGCACAGGAAAGCCTATTCTTGGTATCTGTTTAGGTATGCAGTTATTCTACCAAACGAGTAATGAAGGTGGACATTCTGATGGACTTGGATTGTTAGAAGGAAATATCGAGAGAATTCCTTCTTCTGTTAAGGTACCACATATGGGCTGGAATACACTTCAGCTAAGAAAGGGAAATGATATTACGATGAATCTCCCTGACAATGCGTACGTATATTTCGTCCATTCCTACTTTGCCAATAAGGTAGATGGTAATGACGTTATTGGTAGCTGCACATACGGAACGAAAATACCTGTACTTGTACAAAAAGACAATATCATTGGCATGCAATTTCACCCAGAAAAAAGCAGTGAAGTTGGCTTACAGCTTTTAAACAATTTTAAGGAGATGTACCTATGATTCTATTTCCAGCAATCGATTTATTAAATGGCAACTGTGTGCGGCTAACACAAGGGGATTATGCGAAAGAGCAAATCTATAGTGGCAATCCGAACGAGATTGCCAACCAATGGATTTCCCAAGGAGCAGAAGCATTACATATCGTCGACTTAAATGGTGCAAAAACAGGTAAATCAACCAACCAAGCAATCATTCAACAGATCACTTCCAATACGAATGTTCCAGTCCAGGTTGGGGGTGGTATCCGAAGTATCGAGCAAATCGAAGACTATTTAGCTATAGGTGTTGATCGCATCATACTCGGTACCGCAGCCATACAGAACCTCCCTCTTATTCGTCATGCCGTGAGCACCTTTAAAGAAAAAGTCGCTGTTTCCATCGATGCCCGTAATGGCTATGTTGCGACGGAAGGATGGCGAAAAACAAGTAATGTATTAGCCGTAGATTTAGGAAGGCAGCTTGAGGCAATTGGTGTTCAAACGATTATCTATACAGATATTTTAAAGGATGGTATGTTACAAGGTCCCAACTTCAGCGAAATTGAAACCATCCAAAAGGCAACCTCTATGCGTGTGATTGCCTCAGGAGGAATTTCGAATGTGGAGGATGTCATAAAACTAAAAGAAATGGATGTCTATGGCACCATTATCGGAAAGGCTTTATATGATAATAGTCTGAATTTAGTAGAGCTACTGGAGGTAACAGCAGATGTTGGCTAAACGAATTATCCCTTGCCTTGATGTCGATAAAGGAAGGGTCGTAAAGGGCAAGAAATTTCAAGATATTAAGGATGTTGCAGATCCAGTTGAACTGGCAATGCGCTATAACAATGAAGGCGCAGACGAATTAGTCTTTTATGATATTACAGCATCGAACGAAGAACGTAATATTTTTTTAGATATGGTAGAAAGGGTTGCTGCAACGATTAATATCCCATTTATGGTCGGTGGCGGTATTAGAACCATTGATGATATTTATCGAGTCCTCCATTCAGGAGCTGATAAAGTATCCATTAATAGTGCCGCCATCACGAACCCTACACTTATAGAGACAGCTGCTGCTAAATTCGGCACCCAATGTATTGTGCTATCCATTGATGCTAAAGAAACCGAACCTGGGAAATGGCATGTCTATCAAAATGGTGGCCGAACTAATACCGGAATAGACGCACTAGAATGGGCCATTCAGGGAGAGCAATTAGGTGCTGGTGAGCTTGTTATTAATTCTATCGATGTAGATGGGATAAAAAACGGTTATAACCTAACCCTTACCAAGGCAATAGCTGATCAGGTTAATGTACCGATTGTTGCTAGTGGTGGAGCTGGAAGCCCTGTACATTTTCAACAAGTGTTACGTGATAATATCGCAGACGCAGCACTTGCTGCTTCGGTTTTTCACTATGATCTAATTAATATAGCGTCCCTGAAACAGTATTTAGCTCAACAAAATATCCCAATAAGGAGTGTTTCTTAATGGATCCATTAGATATAGAGAAATTATTTGTAAAAATCAGCTTAATCCCTGCCATTATCCAGGATCAATCCTCTGGAAACGTCTTAATGTTAGCTTATATGAATCAAGAGTCCTTACAAAAAACAATCGAAACCAAAGAAACATGGTTTTACTCAAGGAGTAGAGAAGCACTTTGGAATAAAGGAGCAACATCAGGAAATAAACAAATTGTCCATCAGATTACGTATGATTGTGATGCCGATAGTCTCCTCATCACCGTAGATTCTAAAGGACCAGCTTGTCATACTGGAGAGGAGACTTGTTTTCACCATACGTTATATCAAGGAAAAGATCCTTCGTTTCCGATTATTCAAAAAGTAGCTTCCCTGATTAAAAGCCGGAAGCAGGAAGCCAATACAGATTCCTATACAGCGTATTTATTCCGCGAAGGCATCGATAAAATTCTCAAGAAAGTAGGAGAAGAAACTAGTGAAGTGATAATTGGAGCAAAAAACCAAGATAACGAAGAAACAGTTTGGGAGATAGCCGATCTTACCTACCATATATTAGTTCTAATGGAGCAAATAGGCATTACAGAATCTGATATTAAAGAAGAACTAAACAAAAGGCATCTTGCTAAAGAGGGGAAATAGAATGAGTAAGTATTGGAGTTCCATAGTGAATCGTACAGAGCCTTATGTTCCTGGTGAACAAATAAATGATTCCTCCTTGATCAAGCTAAACACAAATGAAAATCCGTATCCACCTCCTGAATCGGTTATAAAAGCCATACAGGATGAAATTGGGGAGTCCCTGAAGTTATATCCTTCACCAACTGTTGATGAATTAAGGGAAGCCATTGCTAAAGCATATGATGTAAGAAAAGAAAATATATTTGTAGGAAATGGCTCGGATGAGGTGCTTGCCTTTTCCTTTATGGCCTTTTTTGAACCAGGAGTAACAATACGTTTCCCAGCTATTACGTATAGCTTTTACACTGTTTATGCTAAGCTCTTTAACATACCTTATGAAGAGGTTAGATTAAATCAGGACTTTACATTAAATACGCATTCCTTATTCCATTCAGAAGGCGGGGTAATTTTCCCTAACCCGAATGCACCTACAGGCATACTATTACCTATCGAGCAAGTAGAGGAAGTCCTCTTACATAACCAGGAAAAAGTCGTCATCATTGATGAAGCATATAGTGATTTTGCAAAGGAGTCAGCTGTACCACTTATACAGAAATATCCTAATTTGCTTGTGATACAAACGACTTCAAAATCTAGGTCACTGGCAGGACTTAGAGTTGGCTATGCAATCGGAAGCCCAGAATTAATAGAAGGCCTAAATAAAATAAAAAACTCCTTTAACTCGTATACGATAGATCGACTTGCTATGGCAGGCGCAATAGCTGCTATGAATGCAGACTCTTACTACAAAAAGACAACAGCCAAAGTGATTGAAACGCGGGAATGGCTTAGTGAAGAACTATCTCAACTAGGATTTCACGTATTACCTTCTCAAGCTAACTTCATCTTTATTTCTCATCCAAATAAGAAAGCGAAATCGTTATATGCTCAGCTAAAGGAGAACGGTATATTAGTTAGACACTTCTCAAAGGCAGCTATTGAAAATTTCATTAGAATAACGATAGGCACAAAACAAGATATGATTACATTGTTAGAGAGACTGAAAATCATCTTGAAAGAAAAAAGTACATGGTAAAAAGGACCATGTACTTTTTTCTATCAAAATAATTCTAAACAAATTACCCCATCTATCTTCCTCCACTCTTGATTTTAAGAAATCAAAAGTGATCTTTTAACACCTTTTTATTGCCATCCACAATAGCTAAAGAAGCCACCTTCTGTTAGCTTTCCCAATAATTTAACAATGTATAGATTTTGTATAGGGGAGGTTAGTATGATAACGCTGAGGTATTTTGTAAATTAAAGGGGGTTGGAGGGCAATTACACTATTAGAAATGATATTTCTAGTGTGAATATAACGAGTGGTCGGAATTTGTCTATATATCTCTATATATGTAGAAATGTGCAATACTTTTTTTTATTTAATTAGTTTTAATGAAGCTACACAAATAAATCTTTGAAAGGGAGGAACTAAAATGCAAAGCTACGATATTACTTTTCGGAAGATAGGAATTATGTACTTAATTTTTTTACTAGTTTTCACGGGGATAGGAGGAAACATAGGAATTCCTGTCAGCTATGCCGCTGAAGAAGGCACCTACGTCTCAAGCGATGGCGATGACACCACAGGTGATGGAACTCGAGAAAATCCTTATGCTACCTTACAGAAAGCTTTTCAAGCAGCTAATGATCAAGGAACTATCTTTATCATGGACGATATTACATTAATGCATCCATTCCCTACTTTGAAAGTGGCTAAGAGCGTTACAATCACCACAGCCCCTGAAGCCACAAATACTGCTGTGATTAAGCGTGGAGCGGTAGGTGGTACTGGAACAGGAACACTTTTTGATTTGGAAAACTCTCACCTTACATTGAGAAATATTGTTATTGACGGTAGCTTTGGGGAAGGTCCGTCTCAGGGAAGAATAATAAATGTTAATGCCAATGCAAAATTGACCATTGAGGATGGTACGATTTTACAAAATAATTATTCTGAGTACCCAGGTAGTGCAGTCATCCTCAATGGTGCGAATGCAGTTCTAGAAATGACGGGTGGAGAAATTACCGGTAATAGTCATAGGACTTTTGGTGCGGTACTGATCAATTTTTCTCAGACAAGAGTTATTATGACTGGAGGCAAAATCACGGGCAATAATGGCGGAGGAGTCCATGTGCGAAATAATGTTACTGGCGATTTTATCTTATCCGGAGATGCGGTCATTACAGATAATACAATAGAGGGATTGGAGCGAAATGTCTTTTTGGATGGCCCTAATTCTCTTACGCTAAGCAGTAATTTTACCGGGAAAGCAGGTATTACTGCGACAAACAGGATGACAAAGGGAAGTACATTTGGCTTAGCAAACGAAGGAACTTTCACGGGGCTAGAGAATCTGTTTGCCGACAATGACTCATCTCTATTTACTGTGTATGGTGGAGGTAATGCATTAGAATGGAACTCGATTGATAAAACGCTGTTGCAAGAGAAAGTAGATGAGATTAATGGCGAAGATCTAAACGAATTGAATTACACAACTGAAAGCTGGCAAGCATTACTAGAAGCGCTTAACATGGCTCAAGAAGCGTTGGATAACGGCGAATCTACTCAGGAAGAAGTAGATCAAGCCCTTGCCAACCTGGAAGCAGCAAGAAATAACTTACAAGTTCCCCTTGTTACGCCAGGTGGAGTTGGAGATGGACTTACATCTTGGGTAGATGTAGGGAAAAGTTCAGTAAGGGATAATAGTGATAGAGTAACCAAATTGCAGGATTTAGCATTTGATAGAACTTGGGATGTGGTTGGAACTTCTGCACAGCCTTACAATGCCTCGAATATTAACTTTAATCCAGGGCTTACTCTTGATAGCACTGTAGGCTATTACGCCACTTCCAGGTTTGGTCAGAATGATACAGCTAGGGAAATTTTCTCAGTCCAGATTAGTAGAAATCATACTGGTTTTCCATGGGAATTTGGTAGTAATCACTTGGGATCACAGTATGGTCTTAACAAATCACAAATTAGGACATCATTTTTCTCTACAAGTAATAGAACGGTTAATTTACCCGATAAGTATAATTTGCTAGAAAGTCGCGTATTAAATATTAGAAGCTCAAATGAAGAATGGTCCCTTTCTCTAGACGGTAATCAGCTCGCATCGTTCGATAATAATGCTGTGCAATGGTCTTACCCAAATTTAAGTACCTACTACATCGGAGCTGGTCATAATAGTCGTTATAACGGTTCAATTTCAGAAGTTATTTTATTCAATAGGGTACTAACTTCAGTTGAACGACAGCAAGTAAATAGTTACCTTGCGATTAAGTATGGGTTGACTTTAGAAACCGATTATTTGGACAGTAATGAAGGAATTATGTGGTCTGCTGCTGCTAACGAAGATTATAGTAATCGCATTACCGGATTAGGACGAGATGATAATGGTGCCCTATATCAAAAACAGTCTGTCTCTAATGAGAAAGATTCTATTGTAACCATTGCACTTGGAGACACTATTCAGAACTCCAATGAGGAGAATGGAAACACTATATGGAATGATAAATCATTCTTTCTATTTGGAGATGACGGAGCAAGTACTGAATTTATCAATCCAATCGACAAGACTGATGAATCATTAAAACGGATGGAACGGGTTTATAAAGTTCAAAAAACAAATTGGCAGGATACGAATTCTGCCGGTGAGGATTCAAAAATCACGTTACAGATTGAAAAGGTAAAAGGTGCTGATGAGTGGCCACTTTATGTCATTGTTAGCTCGGATGATCACTTTGGTGCTGAGGATTCATTTTATCTCATTGAAGATGGTAAAGTCACCATTGACACCAAGAATTTTGGTCCTGTTTCCTATTTCACTATAGCTGCAACTGTACCACAAATTGAAGGGGGTTCCCTAGAGCAGACGGAAACAGAAGGTACTCGTATCGCTTTAACTTTTGACCATGAAGTTAATCTTTCAAGCTTAGATGGTTTTACCATCACTGTTAACGGCGAAGAAGTGGCTATTAATGAAGTTACTTTTGAGGTTGACCCTAATAATCAAAAACAGCTAGTTCTTACGCTACCAGACGGAACTCATGTGACAGATAAAGAAGTTAAAGTACTATATGATGGAAAAGGGAATTTAAAAGGGACAAACAGTGTACCTGTAGACGGATTTGAGCAGATTGTAACAGATGAATTTGCTTCCTCATTACAAATCACGAAACCTAGTGAGATTGCTAAAACAAGCAAACCAATTATAGAAGGTACTGCAAGTCCAGAAGCAACAATATCAATTGTTATTAAAGATTCTGAGGGTAACATAGTAGAAGATGCTGGAGGCACTACAACGGTGGATGAAGATGGAAATTGGTACTTCACTCCGAATATTGATTTAGAAGATGGACCGTATACCGTTGAAGTGACCGCTTTAAAAGATGGTAGAACTGCCACAAAAGCAAAGGAATTTATAATAGAATCAGTCGACAAAACTGCATTGGAAAGTAAAGTCGAGGAGATTAAAAATCTTGATGCAGCAGACTATACCGAAGAAAGCTGGCAAGAACTAGACAAAGCTCTGAGCAAAGCACGAGAAGTATTGGACAACGATGAAGCTATACAAGAAGAAGTCGATATAGCATTAGAGCAGTTAAATAATGCCTATGAAAGTTTAAGCAAGTGGGTACCAGAGTTACTATCTGTTGAGGTTAATGTACAGGATAAAATCGAGTTGATCTTTGATAAATCAATTGATTTAGATAATATAGATGGATTTACTGTTGAGGTCAATGGTCTAGAAATTAGCATAACTGATTTTGAAATAAACGGAGAAACTCTTACATTGCTGTTAGATGGAAAAGTAGAAGAAGGAAATAGCGTAAAAGTAATCTATAAGAAGGAAGAAGGGAACTTAAGGGGCACAAACGGTGAGCCAGTCGCTAGCTTTGAAAAGGAAGCAACAAATAATGTTCCAGTCAATAAAACAAGCTTGCAATCAAAAGTTGAAGAAATTAACACAGAAAATCTTCAAGATAAAGACTATACGGAAGAAAGCTGGCAAGAATTACAGTCTAAATTACGAGAAGCGCAAGAAGTATTAGAGAATCCAGATGCATCTCAAGCGGATGTTAATGAAGCTTTAGATAAACTAGAGCTAGCGTATAATTCTCTGACCAAATGGGTACCAGAGTTAGAAACAACAAAGGCTAATGAACTAGATAAAATTGAATTTACGTTTGATAATCCAATTGTATTAGATAATTTAGATGGATTCACCATTGAAGTGAATGGTCAACATGTGGTAGTAACCGACTTTAAAGTAAACGGAGATAAATTAACCTTACTACTACCAGAAGCAGTAGAAGGCGGTTCCGCTGTAAGAGTAACCTATGACGCGGATACAGGTAACATAAGAGGCACAAATGGTGAACCAGTAAAAAGCTTCGAAAAAGAATTGACGGTAGTTGACAAATCTGCATTAGAAGCAGAAATCGACTTGCGAGAAACACTGAATGAGAAGGATTATTCTCAAGATAGTTGGGAAGCATATGAAACTGCATTACAAAATGCTAAGTCTGTATTTGATAATCCTGAGGCAACTCAGGCAGAAGTGGACGCAGCTCTTAAAACTTTAGAAGAAGCTTATCTCAATTTATCGGTCGACAAATCTAAGCTACAAGCTAAAGTGGAAGGAGCCGATAGTTTAGTAGAATCGCACTATAGTACGGATAGCTGGGCCACTTACCAAGAAGCTTTAGAAAAAGCTGAAGCAGTTTTAGCGGATCCAAATGCGACTCAGACAGAAGTGGATGCAGCTCTTAAAACTTTAGAAGAAGCTTATCTCAATTTATCAGTCGATAAATCTAAGTTACAAGCTACAGTGGAAGAAGCTGATAGTTTAGTAGACTCACACTACAGTACGGATAGCTGGACCGCTTACCAAGAAGCTTTAGAAAGAGCTGAAGCAGTTTTAGCAGATCCAAATGCGACTCAGACAGAAGTGGATACAGCTCTTAAAACTTTAGAAGAAGCTTATCTCAATTTATCAGTCGATAAATCTAAGTTACAAGCTGAAGTGGAAGAAGCCGATAGTTTAGTAGAATCGCACTACAGTACGGATAGCTGGGCCACTTACCAAGAAGCTTTAGAAAAAGCTGAAGCAGTTTTAACGGATCCAAATGCGACTCAGACAGAAGTGGATGCAGCTCTTAAAACTTTAGAAGAAGCTTATCTCAATTTATCAGTCGATAAATCTAAGTTACAAGCTAAAGTGGAAGAAGCTGATAGTTTAGTAGAACCGCATTACAGTACGGATAGCTGGACCGCTTACCAAGAAGCTTTAGAAAAAGCTGAAGCAGTTTTAGCGGATCCGAATGCGACTCAAGCAGAAGTGGATGCTGAATTAGCGAAGTTAACCGAGGCTTACTATAACTTAACAGTTAATAAAAAGGGTCTACAAGAAAGAGTAAATGAAGCAAAATCGTTAACACCTAGCGATTACAGCGAAAAAAGCTGGAATGTTTTCGAAAAAGCTCTAATAGAAGCAGAAAAGGTGTTAAATGACTCAAATGCAACTCAAGATCAAATCAACGATGCCTATACTAAATTAGTAGAAGCTTATCTAGGATTAACTGTTGACAAGCAAGCACTAAAAGAGCAAGTAGAATTAGGAGACAAATTGGATGCTTCCGACTATAGTAAACAAAGTTGGGCAGCCTATCAAAAAGCATTGAAACAAGCAAAAGACGTTCTTGCTAATCCAAACGCGACTCAAGCAGAAGTGAATGAGGCATTAGATCAATTATTGAATACTAAGAATAACTTAAAAGAAATAACAGTTGAAAATAAATTACCTCAAACCTCAACTAATTTATACGAATGGTTGTTATTAGGAATATCATTATTATTAGTTGGATTTGTTCTTATTATTACTCAAAGAAGAAGAAAGGCATAAAAAGTCGAAATAAATAAGCTGACCCAAGGCCCCTAGTTATATGGCCTTTGGGTCGCTTTTTTTACAAACTAAAATCTCCCAGAAACTAAGAACATTATTTATATGACGTATTTTATTTGTAAGATGAATCTTAAATTAAAAAAGTAACAAATAAAGTCTACTTTTCCTTACAATAATAACTTAAGGTTAATGCCTATTTGACTTCAAAAAATAAAAAATGGACAGATCAATTCTGTCCATTGGGCAAAGATCCTGAAACTGCTTGCGTATATTCTTTTACTTATACAAGATTATGTGCAGGCTGTTTCATGTATTTAAATATGCTTCTCAATATTCGCATCATCCATTAATTCTTCTACTTTAGCCTGTAAAGCATCTGCTTCACGTTGTTGCGTTAGCTGCTGTTCGATGATTGGTTCTGCTTGCTCGAACTCCATGATATTTTGCATATCTTTCTTTAATTGATCATACGTCTCTTTTATATCATCTTCTGTTACTTCAGCAATCTCAATTTCTTCCTCAATAAATTGACTTAAAATTTGTGAAAAACGAATTTGTTCTTTTAAGGAATCCTCTGTTAAGTTATAGGTTTCTAAATAAGCCTCAAATTGCTCTTCATTTTCTGATTTTAACGTATCCAACTCTTCTTGTACGTTTTCCTCCGAAACTTCTATTCCTAGTCTTTCTGCTTCTTGCTTAATTAACTCTTGGGCAATAATCTCATTAAGCGTAATTTCCTTAATGTTTTCTTTATCTTCTATATCTTGTCCAAATTGAGAGGCACGAATTTTTGTTTGTAAATAAATCGTATTATAGTGATCACCTGATACTTCTGTATCATTAATGCTAATAACTACATCGTCATCTGCTACCTTTTCATCTTCTTCCATCGTAATATCCTGAGGCTGTACGGTCTCTTGTGCTTTCTCTTCCTTATCACCACACGCAGCTAATATAGCGATTAAACCTATCATCATGAAGCTTAATATTAATTTTTTCATGTTATACCTCATTTCCTAAGTAGTAGTTCTATTCAAACATAATTTGGACTATGAATGCAAGAAACTGCACCATTCTTATACGAAAGATCTTGAAGTATTGCCTATTACAGGGACACATAGATCATGAAAAAAGCAATCCCAATTTTATTAGGATTGCTTTTTTCTCTTATTCTAAGCTATCACTGATTTCGTTCACCATTTCCTCAACTGAGACCAATCCGCCTCCAGATAAGTACCAGAAATCAGGATTTAAATAAACAATATTATCATTTTGGTATGCTTTTGTATTCTCAACTAATTTATTTTCTACAAGTTGTTTCGCTGTACTATTACCTTCAACTGCTGCACTACGGTCAATAACATACAGCATATCCGGATCTTTCTCCACTACATATTCAAAGGATACATTCATACCATGTGTAGAAGCTTCAATGTTTTCATCAACTGGCTTAATACCGAATACATCATGAATTAAACCAAATCTTGAATTAGCACCATAGGCACTAATCTTATCATCATTCGCCAAGATAATTAAACCATTCACATCGCTAGCTTTTGCTTTTTCTTGTAAGCTTGCGATCGAATCTTCAATTGCTGCTAGTTGCGTTTGTACTTCGTCTTCTTTATCCCATATTTTTCCGATTATATCGAGGTTTTCTTTAAATGAATCCATGTAACGAGTCGTATCTACACCAAGATAAATAGTTGGTGCTAGTTCCGATAATTGGTCATAAAGTTCTGCCTGACGACCAGAAATAATAATTAGGTCTGGATCAATTTCTGCAAGCTTATCAAAGTCTGGCTCTTTCAAAGAACCAACATTTTCATAGTCATTACTCTCATACTTCGATAGATATTCAGGAATAGATCCTCCTTGAGGTACTCCCAACACATTAATACCTAGCTTGTCTAAGCTATCTAAAGTACCAAAGTCAAATACTACTACTTTCTCCGGATTTACTGGTACATCCGTTGTATCCAGCTCATGCTTAATACTAATCTTTTCTGCTTCAGCAGATTGCTTCGATCCTGTATCCTCTGAATCACCACATGCTGCTAATACGGTAAACAATATACTAATACTAAATAGTATTAAAATTTTCTTCATAAGGTATTTCTCCTTTTATGTTTATATTTATTAAGCTAATGTTGTATTACTTAGAATAGGGAAGAATTATGTCCCCCAAAAAGATACTGTTTCTATTTTTTTACCGCTTCATTATGTAATACGTGTCTTCCAATAATTGGCAGATGAGCCACTAGCGGAAATTGGAGCGCTCTACAATTTCCCAAAATAGAATCATTGGAATGAAACACGAAATCCGGGCATAATCATTTACCAACCAAAAAATATAAGGTATGATGAATTTGTGAGTTCCCTTTATAGTGGTTTGGTGATAAATGTTACCCTTCCATTATGAAGGGCTTTTTTATTTGGCGTAAAAAGATTCTCTCTATTCTTTTCACACAACATTAGATCTTAACCAATTAGTAATAGACACAGATTCGCTTATCGCCAACTTCTTGGATTTCAATATCCATGTCATATAGTTCCTTCAGAACACATGCGTCAATAACATCACACGCACGTCCCTGTTTCACAATCTTCCCATCCTTAAGTGCGACAATATTGTCTGAATAGCAGGATGCGAAGTTGATATCATGAATTACAATTAGAATCGTTTTTCCTAATTCATCAACTAACCTTCTTAAAATCTTCATGATTTGTGTTGAATGGCGCATATCTAGATTATTCAGTGGTTCATCCAGGAAGATATATTCTGTATCCTGAGCAATAACCATAGCAATATGAGCTCGCTGTCTTTGACCACCACTAAGTTCATCTAAATATTTATTTTCTAATTCCATAAGCTCCATATAGTTAAGAGCTTCGTCAATTTTCT
This sequence comes from Ornithinibacillus liuyingii, assembly GCF_055550225.1. Classification (NCBI taxonomy): domain Bacteria; kingdom Bacillati; phylum Bacillota; class Bacilli; order Caryophanales; family Bacillaceae; genus Ornithinibacillus; species Ornithinibacillus liuyingii. The sequence continues at coordinate 96,080 of NZ_JBPWOS010000014.1, forward strand.
CTTCATCTTCCTTCGTTAGTTTTCCTTTTGAATACGGAAATCTACCAAAAGAAACTAATTCGCGAACCGTTAACTTCAGATTAATGCTGTTCGATTGCTTTAATACAGATATTTTCTTTGCCAGCTCATTACTATCTGTTTTTAAAACATCTTGACCATCGATTTGAATGTTTCCGGAATCTTTTGCTATCAATCGAGTAATTATCGAAATCAAGGTACTTTTACCAGCACCGTTAGGGCCGATAAACGATGTCATCGTACCCTTTTCAATTTTCAGGGTAACATCATCGACGACCTTTTTACGGTTGTATGTCTTCAACAGATTTTTAACCTCTACCATGATCGATTCTCCTTTAACAAAAGATATAGAAAGTACGCGCCACCAATAAAGTTAATAATGACACTAATAGTTGTTTGGAAGGTAAATATCTTTTCGACAATAAATTGCCCTCCAACAAGTGCAATAATACTAATGAATACAGACGCTAGTAAAATATATAAATGACGGTATGTCTTCAAGAATTCATATGTTATATTGACTACTAATAGTCCTAAGAATGTTATCGGGCCAATTAATGCAGTTGCAACGGCTGTTAGAATGGAAACAATGATTAGAAGCCGTTTAATGACATAATCATAGCTTACCCCTAAATTAACCGCATCATCTTTTCCAAGCGCTATAACATCTAAATATTTATAGAACCTTATAAAGTACAGTAATACGAGAACAATGATTCCAATAGAGAGGTAAACTAAATCTTTGTTAACGTTATTAATACTTGCAAATCCTCTATCCTGGGCTACCATAAATTCATTTGGATCAATCAAAACCTCAAAGAATGATGTAAAGCTATTAAAGAACGTCCCCAAAATCATTCCAATTAGTAGGAGAAAGTATATATTATTTTTCTCTCCCTTAAAAAGGAACTGGTAAAGTAATAATGAGAATACAATCATTGCTGCAATAGAAACTAGGTAGTTAATACTGCTGTTCATCATAATAAGAGAATTAGATCCAAAGACAAAAATAATAAAGGTTTGGATTAGCATATATAATGAATCTAATCCTAGTACGCTTGGTGTGAGTATTCGGTTGTTTGTAATCGTCATAAATACCGTTGTGGCAAACGCAATAGCTCCACCCGTTAACACGATTGCTAGGACTTTTATAATTCTTCTTGGCAATATGTAACCTACATTGCCTTTTAAATCATAGAGAACATACAATACGGTTAATGCGATTGCTACGATAGCGAGAATGATTGTTTTTTTCTTATAGGCCATATTTCTTTCTCCTTAATAATAGGTAGATAAATATCGCACTACCTATTACACCAACCGTTAGGCTAATTGGAATTTCATATGGATAAATAATCGTTCGACCAACAATGTCACAGATCAGTACAAAGATGGCACCAAGAAATGCCGTGTGTAGTAGTGTTTTCTTTAAATGATCACCTTGATAGATCGCCACGATATTCGGAATAATTAATCCTAGAAATGGTATCACACCAACGGTTAGTACGACAGATGCTGTTACAAGTGCCACAACAACCAATCCAATATTGACTACTTGCCGATAATTAAGCCCTAGATTCTTTGAGAAATCCTCACCCATACCGGCTATAGTGAATTTATTTGCGTAAAGGAACGCTAACACTAAAATCGGAATACTAATATAAATAGCCTCATAATTCCCACTCATAATCATGGAAAAATCGCCTTGCATCCAAGAAGACATGTTTTGTATCAAATCATTCTTATACGCAAGAAACGTAGCCATGGAGCTGATAATATTCCCAAACATTAACCCAACTAACGGAATAAAAATAGCATCCTTAAATTTGATTCGGTCTAGTAGCTTCATGAAGATGAATGTGCCAATTAATGCAAAAGCAAAGGATACTAGAATTCTTTGTAGTGGACTAGCCGCAGTGAATACTAATAATGAAACTAGAACACCTAATCTAGCAGAATCCAATGTACCTGCAGTAGTTGGAGAAACAAACTTGTTTCTACTAAGCTGTTGCATAATAAGCCCTGCAACACTCATACTCATACCCGCAATTAAGATACTTACTAACCTTGGCAGTCTACTAACTAATAGAATTTGAGCCTGATCTTCTGTCAGACTAAACAAGTCTAGTGGTGTAACATCGGAAACTCCGATGAAAACCGATACAATAGACAAAACAATAAGCACGATAACCAAGTAACGTAATTTCATATGAAAAATCCTTTAATAATAATCATTATTATATTTAATTAATTCTAAATAAGAATGAGATTCATTATCAATTAAAAACCTCTATGTCGAGTATAGCACATATGGATAATCCGTCAATAAAAATAGAGCTACATTTTTCAACATTATATAGAAAAAAAGCCTGCTAGTTCTTTAGCAAGCTATAAAACAAATATTAGTCTTCTACTTCACAACCCTCGCCTGTGCAATAAGAAGTCTTAGACTCTTTTGGGTTGATGTTTTGTAAGGTCGGTTGTTTACTTTCTTCTTCCCATACTTTTTCTAATACTTCTTGAAACACCTCTTTAGGTTGGGCACCAGAAATAGCATATTTTTCATTAAAAACAAAGAATGGTACTCCACTAACCCCAATTTTCTCTGCAAGTTCTTCATCATCGCGTACACGTTTTGCATAGCGATTGGTTAATAGCAACTCCTCGACCTCTTCCAGATCCAATCCAACTTCGGTTGCGAGCCTTTTCAATGTAGAATAATCACTAATTAATTCACCATCAGTAAAATACGCATGCAATAGTTTTTCGGTTATTTCTGTACCTAAATGCTTCGTGTCCGCATACTTAGCCAGTCGATGGGCATCAAATGTGTTCGCATGTTGCATCGTTTCAAAATTATAGGTTAAGCCAACAGACGCTGCTTGTTTATCTACATTTTCATTTAATTGCTTAGCTTGTTCTATAGGCATCCCTTTCTTCGCTGCTAGAAATTCATGAATACTTAACTCTGTCTTAGCATCCGCATCCGGATACAACTCGTAGCTTCTAAATACTATTTGCACATTCTCACGGTATTCAAACTCATGTAAAGCTAACTCCAGCCTTCGCTTTCCTATATAACAAAAAGGACAGACAAAATCTGACCAAATTTCTATCTTCATTTATTACCGCACCTCTTTCCACTTACCAGTATTTTAGCACAACATTATTTTACATCGTAATGTTGTGCTTATCGTACTTAAATGTATTTCCCATAATCCGGCACAGCAACCTGATCAAAATTCTTCACGAGCTCATGTAATCCCTCTGTTAATTCATCTCCTTGTAGAGACACACCATGACCAGGGATAACCATTCTAGGGTGTAGTGATTGTAATCTTTCGACTGAGGTTTTAGCAGACAGCCAATCCGTTGTTAAATAGCGAGGTGGTCCACATACCTCTGGCTTTTGGGTAAGTACCTTATAAAAGGAATCCTGTCTAACACTAACAAATGCATCACCAGAAATTAACAGGCCATCTCGTTCACGAAAGAGTGATACATGACCAGGGCTATGTCCAGGAGTGTGAATCCATTTCCATTCCTCTAGTCCAGGTAGCTGACCGTCTTTTGGTAATGGTTTCAAGTAGGGTTTAATATTGATTGGTTCATTCGGGTATATGGCAGATAGTTTAGCAAGCATTCCACCTTCTACTGTAGAATCCGGTTCTGGATAGCTTAGCTCCCCAGTCAAATACGGAAATTCCGCTTCATGTGCATATACAGGAACATTCCAGCCATCTAATAAATCCACTAACCCTCCTACATGGTCAAAATGGCCATGGGTTAAAATTATGGCTTCCGGTTGACTACCCTCACCAAACCGCTCTGCTGCTTAATTGATAATTTCCGGTGCGGATTTAGGCATTCCAGCATCAATTAAATACCATTTCCTATCGCCGGGATTGCCAAGGAAAATAATGTTTACAATTTGGTTGGTATAATAATAAACATCTGTCGCCATCTCATGACCAATCCTACTCTGTAGCGATGTCATCGGAATATACTTAGAGTCACTGCTTTCAAAAATATCCTTATCCATTCAAAAGCTCCTTTTATCTAGTTTAAGATTAGTATTTGTTCGAGAGCTAGAACTATATAGGAAATTGATGGAAAAGGGGAAATTCCTGAAAATGAGTAGTGAAGTCCTGAAGTTAACCTGTCAAATCCTGAAAGAACATCAAGAAATCCCAAAGAATATGTCAACCTTCCCTTTCAACATATAAAAAAACAAGACTAAACGATCATAATCGCTCAGTCTTGCTCTTCCAGTAAAGATTTACCCATAATTGTAACTCGGTTCGTGTTCTTAAGCGCATTTAGGTTCTTAACTCCGATTCCGAACATCGTAATCTTTAGTTCAAATTCTATTTGTTCCATTACTTTAACAACTGCTTCAACTGAATCCGTTGCCGCTTGTAGGAGAGATCTAGCAAATCCGATCATATCTGCACCAATCGTAATTGCTTTTGCAGCATCAAGCCCTGTTTTCATTCCGCCACTAGCAACTAATGGGACTTCAGCTAATTCACTTCGTACAGAAACGATACAATCCTTCGTCGGAATCCCCCAGTTATTAAATGCCTCTGCTGCCGCCTTACGTAATGGGTCTTTCGAACGAAGCTTTTCTACCTGACTCCAGGAGGTTCCTCCAGCACCTGCGACATCCACGAATGCTACCCCAGCATCATACAATTTCTTAGCAACGGTGCCATCTATCCCAAAACCTACTTCCTTTACACCAACAGGGACTGTTAGCGATTTACATACTGCTTCTATTTTTGGAAGTAAATGTTCAAAGTTTAAATCCCCTTCATCTTGTATCACTTCTTGTAGTGTATTTAAATGAAGATATAGCGCATCAGCTTCTGTCATGTCTACAATCCTTTGGGCATGCTCTACACCATATCCATAGTTAAGCTGTACTGCTCCAAGATTTGCTATCAACGGTACAGTTGGCGCTTGCTTTCGTATTAAAAAGGACTCCTGATGCTTATCACTTTCTAACAATGCCCTAGTAGATCCAAGTGCAATTGCCCATCCCCTTTGTTCTGCTGCTAGTGCTAAGTTCTGATTTATTTCAGTGGCTAGCTCCGAACCACCTGTCATTGAGCTTACAAGAAACGGTGCACTTATTTCCTTTTGTAAAAAGGACGTATTAATTTCTATATTAGAGAAGTTAATTTCCGGTAAAGCATTATGTATAAAAGAAATTCCTTCTAATCCGGTAGATTTATTAACACCTTCGACTTGATCGGTGAGACATAATCGAATGTGTTCTGTTTTGCGTTTATTAATACCTTGTTCAGCCATATCCACACTTCCAATCCACGTTATCTATTTACAGTTTACTTGTTTCTTACTTTGAATGAAAGTAAAGTGATGATGATGTAAAATGCTCCTTTGATTCTTTATAATGAAGAAAAAGGGATCTTGAAAGGAGATATATTCATTGAAAGAGAAAGCGAGAGAATTCGCGACACTTGCCCATGCAGGACAAAAACGGAAAAATTCTAATGCCGACTATATTACTCACCCGATTCGGGTTGCAGAAAGACTTGAAAAAGAAGGCTTCTCTGATGAATTAGTTTGTGCAGGTTACCTTCACGATGTTGTAGAAGACACGATTTATGAAATAGAGGATATTGAAAAGCATTTTGGTAAAAGGGTAGCCGAAATCGTGGCTGCTCATACAGAGAATAAATCAAAGTCATGGAAAGAACGTAAGCAGCATACGATTGATACGATAAAGCATGCTGATAAAGAGATTAAATATTTGATAGTCGCTGATAAACTAGATAATTTACAAGGGTTAGAAAAAGACCTCATGGAACAAGGACTAAAAGTGTGGGACAGCTTTAATGCAGGGATAGATGAGCAAAAATGGTATAACGAATCCATTGTCCAAAATATGCGTTACGGTCTAGCTAATCATGAAATCCCACATTATTTCCAGGAATATGAGCAATTAGTCCGCCGCTTTTTTCAATAACATCCAACTTTTTTCCTACCAAGTAATGGTAATATAGAATCATTCTTCCATAAACCGACCAATTCCGACTAAATGTTTCGTATTATGGAGATATAACAATTTATGGAGGCTAAATTTATTATGGAAAATGAAGTAAAAACGGATAGTGTAGTAAATGAACAGAAAAAGAAACCAAAGTCGGGACAAGTCGATAATTACTTTCAATATGTCTTAAATACATTAAAAGATCCTGACTCCATTCTTACCGAAGAAGCAAAGGGAAAACATCAATTTGGACTTATTACGATTATTGCATTTCTTGTTCTAATTTTTCTTAGTAATTTCTTGAGTTTTTTCGAATACTTGGATGTGGCAAGATATTTTGGATTTAGTGATTACTTTAACTACTTCCATCGTACTATATCTTATGCAATTGCTCTTGCCCTTTTAATTTTAGTGTACCAAAATGTCGCTAGTAAAAAGGGGCTTAAATATGATTGGAACTTTTTCTTTGAAAAATTAGGAGCCTGGTTGGTTTTACCAAGTATATTTTTGCTCCTATCCATACCATTCGATCTCTTAAATATTACCATTCACTCATGGATTAGTTCCTTAGCAACTATTTTCTTAAATATAGCTGTATTCATGATTTCATATCTTTATGTTGCTCGTCATGATATCAAAACAGCTGTACTTTTCCTAACTGGATTCTATGTTGTGTACCGATTAATTTTACTTATTCTGTAGGAAAAAATTACAAGGGCGTTGGCTACTTAGCCAACGCCCTTTATCACGATTACCGAGCTCTATATTTATAAGAGTCTTTTTGCTGTTTGCTAATTTTCTTCCATTTACTCTTTTCTTCTAATTTCGCCTTTTGATTCTGTTTTCGTTTTTCAAAGGCAATTTCTCGCTGAAGCTTCAAATAACTGGCATATCGTTCTTCTGAAAGTTCTCCCGTTCCCAAAGCCTCTTGAATACGGCAACCTGGCTCTGTTTTATGTGCGCAATCGGAGAAGCGACATTCTTTTTCTAAGACTTCAACATCCTGAAATGTCGTCTCCATTGCAGATTCCCCATCCCAAAGCTGAATCTCGCGCATACCAGGAGTATCAATTAACATCGCACCATTAGGCAGCATAAACATTTCTCTGTGTGTCGTAGTATGACGACCTTTACTATCATCTTCACGGATACCTTTGGTTTCTTGAACCTCATATCCGACGATAGCATTAATCAACGTAGACTTTCCAACACCGGAAGAACCTAATAAGGCACCTGTTTTTCCTGTTGTTAAATGGTTCATCAATTCCTCTATACCATCACCTGTTAGGCTGCTTATAGCAAGAATTGGTACTCCGATTGCCACTTCTTTAACAGAAGAAATAGCCTCTTCGATTTCATCTTCTGATGCCTGATCTTTCTTCGTTAATAACACGATAGGCATTGCACCACTATCATAAGCTAGCAAAATATAACGTTCTATTCTTCTTACATTCAAATCATGGTTCAGTGAATTTACTATAAAAGCGATATCAATATTTGCTGCCACAATCTGAGGGTCTGTTCGTTCACCGGCAGCTTGCCTAACAAATTGACTTGCTCTAGGTAAGACACGTTTGATTACTGCTTTTCTCTCTTCTGATAACTTTTGAACCTCTACCCAATCCCCAACTGCAGGAAAATCTAATGGACTTGTTGATTCATTTAAAAATCTCCCACTTAAATGGGCTTGATAGTCTAGTTCACCGTCAGAAGCTCGAAAGCTATTTTTCTGCACGGTAAGTATACGAGCCACGTTCTCTTGATCTACATTAAATTCATTTTTCCAACCTAGCGTTTCTAGATTATGCAATATAAAATTCCTCCTTGAAATAGACGGAGGATACGAGCATTACACCGACCGTTCCTCCAATTTAAAAGTTTTACTAAGATTTCGTTTAGGCATTTTCATTTCTCTCATAAAACATCACTCCTTTTAAAATGGATGAACCAAGTAATTTCTTTTTTAGTTTACTACATTATCTATAAAATAGTTACTATTATTTTAAAAATCTTATAATTTAAAATCCAACTACTTTATCTTACTTTCATAAGAGAAAACTATACTAGTATACAGCTGAGGCTATTACATGGTCCGTTCTGCTGAAAAAAAATAGAGATGCAAGGATGGTCTCCCTGCATCTCGTTCTTAATTATTTTACATGAAATTCAGCTGGATCTGCTCCGCTTCGAAAATCTTTATTTAAATCAGCAATTTTGTTCATATCAGCTTCACTTAACTCAAAATCAAACACATTAAAGTTTTCTTCAATTCGGGAAGGCGTTACAGACTTCGGAATCACGATATTATCATATTGTAGGTGCCAACGAAGAATAACTTGGGCTGGTGTTTTTCCATGTGCTTCCGCAATTCCCTTAATTACTTCATTTTCTAACACTTCTTTACCATTCATTAGTGGGCTCCAAGCCTCTACGAAGATATCATGCTCCTTACAGAAAGCCTTTAATTCTGCTTGCTGTAAATACGGATGGCATTCTACTTGGTTCAGAACTGGAACGACTTCACACTCATCTAAGAGACGTTGCAAGTGCTCAATATGGAAGTTACATACACCGATTGATTTCACTTTACCATCTTTGTATAACTTTTCTAATGCCTTATATGTTTCCACATATAAATCATCATTTGGCATTGGCCAGTGAATCAAATATAAATCCACATAATCAAGGCCTAATCTTTCTAGACTAGCTTCAAATGCTTTTATTGTACTATCATAGCCTTGATCGGAGTTCCACACTTTTGTTGTAATAAATAATTCCTCACGTGGAACACCTGCTTCAGCAATTGCTCGACCTACGCCTGCTTCATTTTGGTAGATCATTGCTGTATCAATAGAGCGATATCCGACTTTAATAGCTTCTTTTACAGCTTTTTCCGCTTCATCGTCTGATACCTTCCAAACCCCAAATCCGAGTTTCGGCATTTGTAAACCATTGTTTAATGTTACATAATCCATACTCATCGCTCCTTTATGTAGAAATATATACCATTTTAACATAACCAATTTTCCTAGAAAAATATCCTGATTTCAAAAAAGGATTTCATGAAATAATGTCGAATTTTTATTTAAAAGTGAAAAGATCTCATGGTAAGGTGACAATGGATGACGAACGAGAAAAAGAGAATAATCCTACAAGCAATCGAATATATGAATGATCATTTAGATGAGGAAATAACCTCAGAAAAATTAGCAAATCATGTCGGTTATAGCCCATTCCATTTCAGCAGAGTATTTAAAGAGGTTACAGGTGTTCCACCTCGTCATTATCTTTCTGCACTACGGATTGAAGCAGGAAAGGAAGCGCTAGTAAATCCTTCTGACTCCATCATCAAAGCTGTACTTGGTGCTGGATTTCGTAGTGCTGGATCTTTTAGCTCTAAGTTTAAACAATATGTTGGTTTATCACCAAAACAGTTTCAGAAAAATATAAAGCCACTCCATCGCTTCATGAACGAATACGACGTCTCAACTAATCTACTACCATTAGAAGCGTTAGAACCATCTGTTACATGTAGAATCATAGTACCACCTTCTTTTAACGGGCTTATCTTTATTGGACTTTTTTCTAAACCAATACCTGATCAAGCTCCCATTATCGGAACCGCCATAAACCATCAGCAGACAAGCTGTACATTCTCAAACGTCCCAAAGGGAAAATATTATGTCCTTGCTGTAGCGATAGCCAAAAGTTTAAATCCATTAAACTATTTCTTATTGTCCAATGCGTTAAGAGGGATTGCAGAAAAACCTGTCGATACAGAACATCATCGTACTTCCTTTACAGAGGTCACCTTAAGAGAAGCCCTTCCATATGATCCACCCATTTTAATTAATTTGCCTAAACTTCTCTTTGATACAACAAAAGCAAACCAGGAGAAAAATAAATGATTACTTCATGATAATGTTGTAGAAACACTTTTACTTTGTCATAGAAGACTGGTAATTAAATTGAAATTGTAGAATTTAAAGAGAAGGAGTAGATGTATAATGGAAACATTAGACTTACAATCAGAGATTAAAGCATTGGAAAAGGAAATTCATGAAAAAAAGATTAAATTAATGGAACTAAGAAAAACAGTTCCTCGACATGAAGTGAAAGACTATCAATTCCTTGATTCCTTAAACCGAAAAGTTAGCTTACTAGAATTATTTGGTGAGAAGGATGAACTGATTGTTATTCAAAACATGGGGAAATCATGCTCTTACTGTACCATGTGGGCAGATGGCTTTAATGGTATATACCATCATATAATCGATAAAGCAGCCTTTGTCGTAGCTACTCCTGATTCACCAGAGATTCAGAATGCTTATGCTGCAGAGCGTCAATGGCAATTTCCAATGGTGTCAACAAAGGATACGACCTTTAAGGAAGACTTAGGCTTTGTTAAAGATGGCTATCAATACCCAGGGGTTTCTACGTTCCAAAAGGATGAAGAAGGAAGAATCTATCATATTGCTGATGCACCGTTTGGACCTGGGGATGAGTTTTGCTCTGTATGGTATCTATTCGACCTACTTCCTTCTGGTCAAAAAGGGTATCATCCAAAAAGGAAAATTAATAAACGATCCAATTTTGATTTAACGAATAATATCGCCATCCAAGTAAATAGCCAACCAGAAGCCATAGCGTTTTATACAAATGTTTTGGGCATGGAAAAGGTCTACTCATCTAATTCCGAAACACAACTAACTTTTGGTGGATGGAATTTTTACCTGGAGGAGAATGAAGAAAATAAAGTCTTTTTCGAGTTAGCCGTTAAAGACTTCGAAAAAACGAAAGAACTTCTTGTATCAAATGGCTGTTCCATCACTAAAAATTATAATGAGAAAAGCCTATTGATGACCGATCCATATGGGTTACATTTTCACATTTTCGAACAAGTGTAATCTTTTTTAAAACTACTAGCGAGACTATAGGAGGATACCGATGACAAAACCTATTACGGAAGCAACTGTATTAGAATTACAAGAGGCAATGGAAAATGGCAGCTTAACAGCTAAAGAAATTACATTCGCTTTTTTAGAACAAATTGCTAAGTACAATCAAGATGGTCCTAAGTTAAACGCCATTATTGAGATAAACCCTGATGCCCTGTATATTGCAGAAGCACTTGATTTGGAGCGAAGGGAAAGAGGTAGCCGGGGCCTATTACACGGTATCCCTGTTTTAATTAAAGATAATATTGATACCGCAGACAACATGCACACAACTGCAGGTTCGATTGCTTTAGCTGACCATTTTGCAAAAGAGGACGCTTTTCTCGTGAAGCAATTAAGAAAAGCTGGGGCAATCATCCTGGGTAAAACGAATTTAACCGAATGGGCAAACTTCATGACGGTAGGGATGCCGAATGGATATAGTTCAAGAGGGGGACAGGTTTTAAATCCATATGGTCCAGGGGAATTTGATACAGGTGGCTCTAGTGCTGGTACTGGTGCTGCTATTGCGGCTAACTTTGCTCCATTAGGTATAGGAACTGAAACGAGTGGCTCCATTCTAAGCCCAGCAAGCAGTAATTCTATCGTTGGAATCAAACCGACAGTTGGATTAATTAGTCGGACAGGGATTATTCCAATATCCAGTTCTCAAGACACTGCGGGCCCAATGACAAGAACAGTCACAGATGCTGCATTACTACTTGGAGCATTAACAGCTTTCGATATAGAAGACCCAGCAACAGCAACCAATCCAAATCGCCTTCAAGATTATACCGCTTATTTAAATAAGGATGGATTAAAAGCTAAACGGATCGGTGTATCTCGAGCTTATCTGGAAGGACTGCCAGAGGAAGAACTCCGATTAGTGGAAAAGGCACTAGAAGATATACAGGCACTTGGCGCAACCGTTATTGACCAAGTAGACTTACCAACAAATTTCCCTCCTATAACGGTCATGCTTCACGAATTTAAAAACGGCCTGAACGCCTACTTGAAAAATGTTAATCCGAGTTTACCAGTGCATAATTTACTGGATATTATCCAATACAACCAAAAACATGCAGAGACTGCACTGAAATATGGTCAAAAGCTTTTACTTGAATCTGAGGAAAAAACCGGAAGATTAATCGAAACAGAATATATTAAAGATCGCTTAGAGGATCTTAGACTTTCACAAGCAGATGGCATTGATAAAGCGCTGACCGAACACGGCTTGGATGCATTAATATTCGCAAATGAAGATGGATCAGGAATTGCGGCCAAGGCAGGCTACCCATCCATCACCGTTCCATGCGGCTATACCGATGCCGGCAAGCCAGTTGGTATTACTTTTACAAGCAAAGCCTATACGGAGACAGAACTGATAGAACTTGCCTTTGCCTATGAGCAAGCAACGAATCATCGAAAATCACCACAGTTGAATTAAAATATGAAAAGCAATCCTATATTGGGTTGCTTTTATACTTGTCCCCAAAGAGTTACGTTATCTGGCTCAATCTTCTCCCCTCGTTTAGTTTTGTATTGGGAATAGAGAGGTTCCTCTTCTGTTACCTTTTTCTTTCCAGCAATACATTTGGGGTATAGAGAACACCCCTCTGTTACCTTTTCTCCTCGCTCAATCGAAATTGGGCACTGACACTCTTCCTCTGTTACCTTTTTCTCCTCGCTCAACCGAAAATGAGCACTGACTGCTCCTCTCTGTTACCTTTTTACCATTCTCTAATGGTAAAAAAATAAGACTACTATCCATTCTAAGTAGTCTCACATCTATTCTTCATTCCATACAATTTCTCCACATTCTTCTTCATGGTCAATTTTTACGTCAAAATTATGCTTTTCATAGAAATGCTGTAATCTGTCGACATGGTCAAAATCTCGCTTCACTAAATCACCAGTTATATACTGTACATTTTCTTTCTTCGCCATTTCTTTTAAGTGATCCATTAGCACTGATCCATATCCTTTGTTTTCCTCGCCTTTAATAGCAGCAATATGAATCGTACTGTCATCCTTTATTTCCGCTTGAAGTGCAGAGTTCCAACTTCCCCGGTAAGGACGCTTACAGCTGTGTAGCATAAGTTGCCATGTATCCTGTTCGCGGTCAGCATAAACAACTACCCATTCATCCTGTGGTGTTTGGTCTATGCTAATTACTTCTGCCTTTTTAGCAATTTCTTTTATATTATGTTGCATGCGAAATAACTGTAATTCCAAATTATCTAGTTCTTCCTGCAGTTCTTCCTTATCTTTTTCTTCTTGTAAAAATGCAGATTTCATTATCCATCTCCACCTCCTGTTTTGTCATAACATGTAAAGAACACACAGTCTGCTATTTTACTAGAAAAGCTAATCGAATTCAACACGCGAAAAATTGTCGAATATTTTCTAATAATACTTTAGAATTAGAAAATACAACCGATATAATGATATAAGAAAAGGGCGCACAGTTTTTACATACATAAATCGAGTGGAGTAGTAGGAGAAGAAATCAGTCTTAACAAATTAGTCTTTGGATTCCATAGGCTAGATATCAATACGATATAATTTCTTCTTTATATTGGAACATATCTATAATTGGGGGATATATATGAAAAAAAATAAAAAGATAAAACTACCAAAAATAAAAAAAGAGAAAAAACAACATAAGCCAAAAACTAATAAGAAAACTCTTTTTAACTTCCAAAACGTTAACATTAGTCGTAAGTATTTATTAGTATTTTTAACTACAGTGGTTCTTTTCTTATTCTCAAGTGCATTAATATACCTACAACTCCAAAAGAGTTCTGCCGATGTGGAAGCAATCGACGAGTATAGTGCTCGTGTCAATGATATGGCAGACTTATCCGCATTGATTCAAGTGAAGGATGTTCAAATTGCGGATTATTTGCTTTCTGGTAGAAGCCGATTTGCTGACGCCTTTAAAGAATATGAAGCTCAGTTTGAAGAGTTAAAAGCAAAAATTGAACCTTCCTTAGTTACAACTGAACAAAAAGAATTATTCCAACAAATCTCCGATAACGATAAGAAAATAAATGAAATGTTCTACGGGGATATTACAGACGCTATAAATAATAATCAAGAATACATGGCGATGTCGATTAGAACACGTTCATCCGAGCTTCGTTCCGAAACGGTAGAACTTGTCGAACAACTAATGGAAACTGTCATCGCTGACCAACAAGAAGTGGTAACAAGTTCTAAAGGTGGAATTAAAGCTAGTACCAACACCTTAATCATAGCAAACATAATAGCAATTATTCTTGGTGTTGTTCTGTTAGTACTAGTAAGTAAACGAATCGCTACCAACTTACAAAAAGTGGTTGACCTGACAACAGAAGTAGCAAATGGTAACCTACAAGCTAAATCAGTTGATTATAAAGGAAAAGATGAAATTGGACAGCTTGCTACTGCCGTTAACCAAATGAAGGATAATATTCAAGGGATACTTTATAAAGTTGCATCAGCTGCCAATACTCTTTCGACTAGAAGTGAAGAATTATCCCAATCAGCGGATGAAGTGAAAGAAGGTAATGAACAAATTGCTTCCACGATGGAAGAGTTATCTTCTGGATCTGAGAATCAAGCAAATAGCGCATCAAACCTTGCTGAACAGATGAATGATTTCGTTCAAAAGGTACGAGTATCAGAACAGAACGGTCAGCAAATTTCCGGTACATCTCAAGATGTTCTTGTCTTAACGAACGAAGGACAAGAATTAATGAAGTCATCTGTTGTTCAAATGAAGCAAATTGATTCCATTGTATCTGAAGCAGTAGAAAAGGTTAGAGGTCTTGATCAGCAATCAACAGCCATTTCAAAACTAGTATCGGTAATTAAAGATATTGCTGATCAAACAAACCTTCTTTCCCTTAACGCAGCAATTGAGGCTGCAAGAGCTGGAGAACATGGTAAAGGTTTTGCCGTTGTTGCAGAAGAAGTTAGAAAGCTGTCAGAGCAGGTTGCTAGTTCCGTAGGGGAAATTACTACTATCGTAAGCAAAATCCAAAGTGAAACAGCACATGTTGTTACCTCATTAAACAGTGGCTATACCGAGGTAAAAGAAGGTACTGCTCAAATTGAAGAAACAGGAAATAACTTTACAACGATTCATAACTCGGTGACAGATATGGTTAACAAAATCACGGATATCTCGGCAAACCTACGAGAAATTGCTAATAATAGTAGTGATATGAATAATTTAATTGAGGAAATCGCGGCAGTATCGGAGGAATCTGCAGCCGGTGTGGAACAAGCAGCAGCATCTGCACAACAAACATCAACTTCCATGGAGGAAGTTTCCCATAGCGCAGAAGAATTAGAAAAAATTGCTGAACAATTAAATAATGAACTAAAAGTGTTTAAACTATAAAAGGAAAAGCTACTTTCCAATAAAGAGAAAGTAGCTTTTCCTTTTATCCTTCATACAAATAACAATCCACTGTATGATCATGAACCATGCCTGTTGCTTGCATATAGGCATAACAAATTGTAGGTCCAACAAACTTAAATCCTCTACGCTTTAAATCCTTACTCATCGCTTGAGACTCCCTCGTCTCCGCAGGTACTTGGTTCGAGCTCTCCCATCTGTTTTTCAATGGTTCTCCTCCAACGAAGCTCCAAATATAAGAATCAAAGCTACCGAATTCCTTCTGTATAGCAAGAAAAGCCTTAGCATTTGAAATGACGGAACGGATCTTCCCTTCATGTCGAATAATCCCTTCATTTTCTCGTAATGACTGGATTTTTGCTTCATCATAAGCAGCAATAACCGTTGGATTAAATTGATCAAATGCCTGTCGGTAATTCTCCCGTCTGCGTAGAATCGTAATCCAACTTAGACCAGCCTGTGCCCCTTCTAACGTAAGCATTTCAAATAGCTTTTGATCATCATGTACAGGTCTTCCCCATTCATAATCGTGATAATCGCGATATAATTCATCGTTCTCGGGTGCCCATGCACATCGCCTTTTACTCATCTGTTTCATCCTTTGTTTCAATATTATGTTCCTCATAAGAAATCCAATCACTATAACTACCAGGATAAAGCTTTACATGTTTAAAACCCGCCATTTTAAGCGCCATAATATTTGGAGTCGCTGACACCCCTGAGCCACAGGAAACGATAATTTCTTTATTCTTATCTAACTTAGCGAATTGCTTTTCTAACGATTGCCTATTCTTCCAGTTACCATTTTCATCTAAAACATCCATCCAAAAATAATTCTTCGCACCTGGAATATGTCCGGCCTTTTGATATAATGGTTCTGTTTTTCCTAGATAGCGGTCCTCACTTCTAGAATCGATAAGGACAGCCTGTTTATTATCTTTTATCCCTCTTACAAAGGCTATATCTACTACCTGATCTGGTCGAACATTAGGAATAAATATTTTCTGTTTCTTTACAGGGATATCAGCAGTGACAGGTTGTCCAGCTTGAACCCAAGCTTCAAATCCTCCATCCAATACATAAACATCTTGATGACCAAGGTAATGTAAGAGCCACCAAAATCGCGGTGCAAACATATCATTTCCTTTATCATACACTACGACAGTCGTATCTTGATCAATACCATTCTTTCCTAATTTATCTGCTAGTGTGGTTATATCAGGAAGTGGATGGTTCCCACCATGTTCACCGGCCTCACTAGAAAGGTCCCGTTCTAAATCAAAATATACGGCCCCTGGTACATGTGACTCCTCATAAGCCTTTCTTCCTGCTGTTGGATCCCCTAATTGAAAACGTGCATCGACCAAAACTATATCCTCAAGATTAGCTGTTAATTTATGTATTAGTTCTTCCACTTTCATAATATAGGTCATGAATTGTCCTCCTTATTATTCTCCATACTATATCATTCGCCACAATCTTATTATTTTCCTTTCTAGTACAACTTTTTAAATTTCCTAATTATTTCGAGTTACGGTATAATTATTTCATATTTAATCTACTATTCACAATAAGGAGAGACTGAGAATGAAGGAAGATATCATTAAACGATTTACTACATATGTAAAGATTGATACACAATCCAATGAAGATAGTGAAACAACACCATCCACACCAGGACAATTAGAATTAGCCAACTTACTTGTTAACGAGCTAAACGAAATCGGAATGCAGGAAGTGACCATTGATGAGAATGGTTATGTATTCGCAACACTTCCTTCGAACACGGATAAGGAAGTACCAACTATAGGCTTCCTTGCCCATTTGGATACAGCAACTGATTTTACTGGTAAACATGTTAATCCACAACTCATTGAAAACTTTGACGGCAATGACATTGTACTGAACAGCGAACGAAATGTTGTGTTATCCGAAAAAGAATTCCCTGAACTACCTAGCTATAAAGGACATACACTAATCACAACAGATGGTACAACCTTACTAGGTGCTGATAACAAAGCAGGTATCGCTGAAATTATGACAGCAATGGACTATCTGATCAAGCATCCAGAAATTAAACATGGCAAAATCCGTGTTGCCTTCACACCGGACGAAGAAATTGGTCGTGGCCCTCATAAATTTGATGTCCAAGCCTTTAACGCTGACTTTGCCTATACAATCGATGGTGGACCACTTGGTGAGCTTCAATATGAAAGCTTTAACGCTGCTGCCGCAAAAGTGACCTTCAAGGGAAACAGTGTACATCCTGGGACAGCAAAGAATAAAATGATCAACGCTGGTAAAATGGCAGCGGAATTTGTAAGTAAGTTTCCGGAACAAGAATCACCAGAGCAAACGGAAGGGTACGAAGGCTTCTATCATTTAATCTCCATTACTGGTGACGTTGAAAAAACACGTGTTTATTACATCATTCGTGACTTTGACCGCGACAGCTTTGAAAATAAAAAAGCAACCATGACGAAATTCGTAGAAGAAATGAAAGCAAAATACGGGGAAGATAATGTTGTACTTGATATGAAGGATCAATATTACAACATGCGTGAAAAGATTGAGCCTGTTATGGAAATTGTCGACGTAGCAAAACAAGCTATGAGAAATTTGGATATTGAGCCTGTCATCGAACCAGTACGTGGTGGAACAGATGGTTCCCAACTGTCCTACATGGGATTACCAACACCAAACATTTTCACTGGTGGCGAGAACTTCCATGGAAAATTCGAATATATTTCTGTAGATAACATGGAAAAAGCTACGAATGTAATTGTAGAAATTTGTAGACTATTTGAATCCAAATAACTTGTATTTATACCAAAAGCAGCTATCAAGAAGTAGATTTTCTCTTGATAGCTGCTTCTTTTGCATTACTCGAAGCTCTAGGAATCCTAGCCTAGGAGATGAGGCTGGGACAAAACGAAAACAAAGGTAATAAAAAACGAACAATCACCACATTAGCCCCGGAAATATACGGAGACTCCTGTGGGAGGAAAGGCATCGGTGAGACCCCAGGGGAGCATTAGCTCTGAGGAGGCTCACCAGCAACCCGACGGTAAAGAAGACACTGCGAGGTCTTTTCGAGCAGCTGTCGCACTTATACTGTGATAAAGTGTAAAGAAGACACTGCGAGGTCTTTTCGAGCAGATGTCGCACTTATGCTGTGATAAAGTGTAAAGAAGACACTGCGAGGTTCTCTCGAGCAGATGTCGCATTGTACTGGAAGCAACGCAAGTATATTTCCGGGGCTGGTCTGATGCTAACTTTCATGTTTGGTTTATCCTATGTTAGAAATAGTTTTGTCCCAGCCTTGTATATTAAGTACTAGAGGTTCGCTACCTCTAGTGCTTTTTTAGTATAGTCATTTATACTAAAAGCAACGCTGTGGATTAG
>NZ_JBPWOS010000015.1:0-84592 GCF_055550225.1 Ornithinibacillus liuyingii
TCCATTTTTGCTTCGAAGCTTTGGACACCTCGTATGATACCAAGAGGGCTCTTTTTGTTTCAATCCTCAAATTTCTTCATTACAGGAATGCTCCTATTTCCTTGTACAAGAAATATTCTCAAGATGAGTCTAGCTATTTTTAAGGTAGCAATACCTAGGAGAGAAATCGTTCTATTATCCTAAATATTTTTAATCCTACTTAACACTGCTTTGTTAGCATAAATACTAGTATTAGTAGAGGGGAGGCACGTATGTAAAGACGGTTCTTCATACTTAAGTCTCAGGTTTGGGTTTATGTTTCTGTCGGATTTTGCCGATGATTTAGTTCTATTGCTGTGTATAGCTAATTTCAGACTATTAGTACAATAAGAGTGAAGGATAGTTTCATAGAGGAGGGGCTAGTATTGAATCGAAAATGGTTAAGTGGGTTCTTAGTTGGGGTACTTGCATTATCTAGTTTTACACCAGTAGTAGGAGCTGAAAGAAGTCCAATTGCAGATGCAAGATCAGCTTCATCGAATAAGTATGAACCAGTTGTTACGGTCGGTCCTAGTGGGAAAACGATACTAACAAATGAAGAATCGACCAAAATTGGTCCCGGAATGGAATTGACCGCATTCGAACGGTTTGATGCACGTGGCTGGTTGAATGGAGAAGTGATGACCATTGATTTAGGTCATCGTGCTGTTTCAACTGATTTATTGTATTCTGGAGTAGTTACAGATGCAAAGCCGGTCTCGGAGTTGGTTAAGCAATCGGGTGCAGTTGCGGGGGTGAATGGGGATTTTTTCGATATTAATAATACAAATGCACCGTCTGGGGCAATGATTCAAAATGGTAGTTTATTAAAAGGACCACAAGGGTCGCATACGTTGACTGCTGGGGTCGATGAAAATGGAATTGGAAGCATTTCTAATCTCTTCTTAGAAGGTACGGTTCAGCTTCCTTCCGGTAGTGTAGAGCTGGCAGCGCTCAATCAATCTAGTATTCCGACAGGAGGTATTGGTCTATATACATCCGTGTGGGGACAGGCTCAGCGTCCAGGTGGGAGTACAGGATATGAGGTTGTAGTACGTGATGGTGTGGTAGCGTCAACATCTAGTCAGGTTGGTCGTGGTGAAATTGAGGAAGGAAGCTTTGTTCTTGTTGGTAGGGAAGCTGGCGCAAATAAATTACAATCGATATCGGTTGGGGATGAGGTTGCGGTATCCTATGCACCTAAGGTAGATGGCGATTCGTTAATGAATTTTGCAATTGGTGGCAATGCTATTTTAGTAGAAAATGGCGAGGTTCCAAGAAGATTAGATGACAGTACTACAGCTCCTCGGACAGCAGTTGGTTTTTCAGAGGATGGACAAACGATGGTGTTAGTGGTCGTAGATGGTCGCCAATCCAATAGTCGTGGGATGACATTAAAGGAATTAGGGCAATTGATGGCAGAATTCGGTGCTCACCAAGCATTGAATATTGATGGCGGTGGTTCCACAACGATGGTAGCACGTATGCCAGGGAAGGAAGATGCAGAAGTTGTAAACAGTCCATCAGATGGCACGGAGCGTTCAGTACCTAATGGAATCGGAGTTTTCGTGGAAGCTGGAAGTGGTGTATTAAAGAGCTTTGCTGTAGAAACGGTGATGAACAACGAGCAAAGTGATCGTGTATTTCCTGGGCTAACAAGAAGTTTTATTGGAAGAGGGTATGATGAGAATTATTCACCTGTTTCAGTTGATAACATCAAGTGGAAGGCACTACCAGCTAATGTCGGATCGTTTGATAAAAATGGTGTTTTCCATGCGGAAAAGTCTGGTAAAGCTGTTGCTCAAGCACAGGTTCGTTCTTCTAAAGGGACGACGGAACTTACTGTACTTGGTGCGTTAGACCGGATTGAGCCTTCTTCTTCCTATATTGGTTTAGAAATGGGAAGAACTGCTAGCTTTTCTGTTAATGGTTATGACAAGAATGGCTACTCAGCACCAATTGAACTACGTGATATGACATTGGAATATGATGAATCTGTAATCTCGTTAGAGGAAAATGAAAATGGTAGTTATACTGTTATTCCAAATGAAGATGGTGGAGCAACGACAATCCAGATAACCGTACTGGATAAAGTAGTACAGCTACCGGTTACAGTTGGTCTTACCACAGTAGAGATTTCTGATTTTGAAACGACAGAAGGTTGGAGCTTTACCAAGTATCCAGACGCAGTAGGTGCTTCCATAGAGTTAGTGGAAGGTAGAAGTGGGAATGGGATTCAGCTAAACTATGATTTTTCAACAACCACCGCGACGCGGGCAGCTTACTTGCAGACCTCTCCAATGCTAGAGCTACCTAGAGATGTACAAAATATCGGTTTGTGGGTACATGGTGATGGAAATGGTGCCTGGTTACGTACAGTAGTAGAGGATGCCACTGGTACCCGGTATACGTTGACACTTGCTGATGCAGTAAATTGGACAGGCTGGCAGTACGTGGAGACGACTTTACCAGAGGGGATTCAATATCCAGCGAAGCTATGGCGAGTTTATCCAGTTGAAACAAATAGTAATAAGCAATATACTGGCTCACTTATCTTTGATGATTTAACCGTGAAAGTGCCGCCTGCATTAGATGAGGTAGAAGAATCAAAGGTGATACCGGATTCCCTTATTGTACAACAGAATGGATTTAATCAAGATGCTTGGAAGTTTGCTGTCTTAAATGATTCTCAATTTGTAGCACAGGCACCTAATAGTGAGCAGGTTCAAATGGCTCGGAAGGCATTACGTGAGATTGTGGCACAGGAGCCAGAGTTTCTTGTTATTAACGGGGACTTAGTAGATACAGCTTGGAAAGAGGACTTTGATTTAGCTAAGGAAATATTAGAAGAGGTAGTTGGGAATACAATTCCTATCTATTATACTCCTGGAAATCATGAAATTGTTGGAAGTGGTTCTTTAGATAATTTCTTAGAGGTATTTGGTGATAATCGTTATACCTTTGACCATAAAGGAACACGATTTATATTACTTGATTCCTCAACAGGCAGCTTTAGAACAAGTGATTTTGACCAAATAATTGAATTGAGACAGTCATTGGTTGATGCTGCTTCCAATCCAAAGATTAATAATGTAGTAGTATTCGGACACCATCCAACCCGTGATCCACTGCCAACCAAAAATAGTCAATTGTCTGATCGTAAGGAAGCGGAGCTGATTGAAAATTGGTTGACCGAATTCCGAGAAGCATCCAAAGGAAAAGGGGCCATTTATATTAGTGGTCATGCTCACACGGTTCATTTAGAACGCGTTGAAGGGGTACCGTATATGGTGACTGGTTCAGCAGGGAAATCACCGTATGGTTCACCAGCTAATGGTGGATTTTATTCTTGGACGATGTTCGGTGTGGATCCTACACCGACTCCGGATAAACTATTCGGACCAGAGCATGCCTCTTCTAGTAAGGAAAAAGGGGCGGAATGGATTCAAGCAGAAGTACGCCCAATTTTAGAGGACATTACGATTGATGCACCAGACAGAATCCATGTCGGTGAATCAGTAATCATTTCTGCCGATGGACACCAATCAGGAAATCTTGTTTTCCCACTTCGCTATCCAGCATCGGTTACATGGGAAGGCAGTGCGGACGTATTTGTTGGCACTGGTGCTGCGTTAGAACGTGCGAAGGATTCTGGCAAGTATATAGCTACTTTTAATCCGAGTACTAGGGAATTAACCGCTATAAAGAGTGGATTAGTGGAGTTAGCGGTAAGTTCTAATGAGATGAAGGCTGTGGTCGAGGTTGTAGTAGAGTAAACAAATTAATGCATATAAAAATCTATTTTCTAATGTATAAATTGTTTACCTTGTGGAGATAATAATTGATAGATTCATATTTTAATCTCCCCCTTATTATAGGAGCACAAATGATACAGATCATTTGTGCTCCTTTTTATTTTTGAATGATATAGCTTTGGTGACACTAATATGATCCCTTAAAGTATCAGCCTGAATCAGCAGGGTTGCAATTATTAGTCGCAACTTGTTCAGCCCATCTATTTATAAAACATAAATCAGGCTATAATTAGGTGAATATTAATATTGCTTCATGTATGTGCTTTAGACTATCTTTAAAAGTAAGCATATATTCGGAGGAGCCTGTTCATGAAAAATAGCACCTTTATCTTATATCAATCTCTATTATGGGTTGTGCTTCTAGTAACTAATATTGTATTGAATCCATATATTGGACCTCCATTTGAGTGGATAGATGTCGTTTCGATGATGATGTTATTCCTCAGCTTTTTCATCGTGTTTCTTCTCTTAAAGAAAGTATTTATCCGACATGTACGATCGGTGCGGTATAAAATAGGCCTATCTATCCTTGCTTTTATTATTGCCGTACTGTTTTTAGTGGTATTAGAAAATGTGTGGTTTGAAGTAACTGGTAAGATGTTGTTTTAAACTACTCTATTCAGCTTTTTCATAGAAGTAGGACTAATTTCCTGAAAAGTTCATAAAATCGGCTATTTCTCTATCATTTAGTCGTTATGCTTCGTGGTAGACTAAAGTTGGAGTTGATGAAGATGAATACAACACATGATGAAAAATTAATAAATGAAGCAATAACATTCATTAAAGCCTGTTATGATGAACTTCAACTTTCAGAGGAACAACAACAAGAGCGAATAAACGAGATTGAAAAGGAAATTCTCCAAACAGGGAGTTATACCCATAAAACGTTTGAATTGACCCACGGAGCAAAAATGGCTTGGAGAAATAGTAATCGTTGTATCGGGCGTTTGCTCTGGAATACATTACATGTGTTTGATGAGCGGGACATTCAAACAGCAGACGAAGCGTTTGACAAATTAAAGAGACATATTGAATTTGCTACGAATAATGGAAAAATCCGGTCAGCTATCACCATATTTCCACCACGAATGAATGGAAAAGATCCGCTTCGTATTTGGAACCATCAATTAGTCCGCTATGCTGGATATGATGAAGGAGAGCAAGTTATTGGTGATTCCACATCTATTAAATTTACTAAAATGTGCCAAGAATTAGGATGGGAAAGTAAGAAAACCCCTTTTGATATCCTACCTCTAGTTATCCAAGAAGATGGAAAAGCGCCTAAATTATACAACCTACCAGAGGAAATGATTAAAGAAGTACCTATAACCCATCCGGACTATCCTGATCTGAAGAAATTAGGTGTAAAGTGGTATGCTGTTCCGATTATTTCCGATATGCGTATGGAAATCGGTGGTATTGATTACCCAATGGCACCATTTAACGGCTGGTACATGGAAACGGAAATTGGTGCCCGTAACCTTGCAGATGAAGAACGCTACAATCTTTTGCCAAAGGTAGCAGAAATCCTAGGCCTAGATACAAGGTCCAATCACTCCCTTTGGATGGATAAAGCATTGGTAGAGCTAAATATTGCCGTACTACATTCTTATCAAGAGGCTGGTGTTACACTCGTAGACCATCATACCGCAGCAAAACAGTTCAAAAGCTTTGAACGAAAGGAAAAAGAATCCGGGAGAGAGGTGACTGGCAACTGGGTATGGTTAATCCCACCTGTATCACCAGCCACTACCCATATTTTCCATAAGCGATATAACAACCAAGTGAATGTACCAAATTATTTCTATCAAAACGAACCAAGCTAATGTAATAGGAGCAGAGGGATTGAAACCCTTCTGTTCCTATTTTTATGGATTAGAAATTCTCCATTGTTTAAGTTGCAAATGATTCATTAGAAAGAGTGCGTTTGTATGATGAATGATAGAAACACGCATTTACTCAAGTAGGAAGTAATGAAGTAGGAGAATAAAAAATTGCCAGGTGCGTGTAATTAATCAATTAACTCGAAATGAAGTTAATTGTACGAGGAGTCTCTATTTCATTCCGTTGTTTCCGATGATCTAGCTCAATATCTTAATAACAGAATAAAATTAGAAATACAACTCATAATAACTCTGATACATAATCGCAAGAAAGTAAGGATGATTATAATGAGACGAGTGGTTACGGAAAGAAAACAACTATCCAAGCCCAAATACCAATCCCATGAAAAGAAATTAGTTTGGTTGTCCTTTATTGTTGCGGCAATTATGCTGTTATCGATTATCGGAAGATTGGTTAGCGGCTAAAGGAGGAAGAATATTGATTAACGAGGAAGCGGTTTATTACAGTAGAATCTTAACGGAGGTTACGCTTTCCTTTCATATTATTTATGCAACCATTGGGGTAGGGGTTCCGTTATTGATTATGATTGCCCATTGGGTTGGGATTAGGAAAAATGATAATCATTATATATTACTTGCTAGAAGATGGACACGAGGCTATGTTATCACGGTCGCGGTTGGGGTAGTAACTGGTACAACCATAGGTTTACAGCTTTCACTATTATGGCCAAACTTCATGGAGCTCGCCGGTAACATCATTGCACTCCCAATGTTTATGGAGACCTTTGCATTTTTCTTTGAAGCAATCTTCCTTGGGATTTATTTATATACATGGGATCGGTTTGAAAATCAGTACAAGCATTTGTTGCTGTTAATACCTGTTGCTATCGGCGCTTCATTTTCAGCTGTATTTATTACGATTGTTAATTCGTTTATGAATGCTCCTCAAGGGTTTGATTTGGTAAATGGAGAAATTGTGAATGCAAATCCAATCTTAGCGATGTTTAATCCAGCAATGCCGACTAAAGTTTCCCATGTGGTTGGAACTGCCTATATGACTTCTGCCTTTGTACTTGCTTCGATTGCTGCATTTCGTTTGATAAAAGGTTCTAATCACATATATCACAAGAAGGCACTCCTATTAACGATGAAAGTAGGATTTGTTTTTACTGTTACCATCTTAATCACAGGAGATTTATCTGGGAAATACTTGGCAGAATACCAACCGGAAAAATTGGCCGCTGCAGAGTGGCATTTTGAAACGACTGAATCTGCGGAACTAATTTTGTTAGGAGTAATGAACGATGAGGGGGAAGTGAAATATGCGTTACGAATCCCTTATGCGCTGAGTATTCTTGCTCATGGCTCACCGACAGCGGAAGTAATTGGGTTGGATCAATTTGCTGAAGATGAAATACCACCGCTTTCTATTCATTATCTATTTAATATTATGGTTGGTGTTGGCATGCTAATGATAACTATATCCATTCTATTTATTTTCAGTAAGTATCGAGGTTGGTCATTTGTAGATACGAAACTTTTTCGTTGGTTGATCGTGTTAGGTGGACCGTTAACGATTATTGCAATAGAAGCTGGTTGGTGGTTAGCAGAGGTTGGTAGACAACCATGGGTCCTTAGAGGGATTATGCGTACAGCAGAAGGGGCAACAACTAATAATGATGTTGATCTTATGCTCATTTTATTCTGTGGGCTGTACGTTATCCTTGGAATTGGTTCAATTGTTATTTTGACAAGAATGTTCCGTAAGAACCCGGTGGAAAGAGAACTAGCGGAACGAAAAGGAGATGTTCCATCATGAGTGTAGACCTAGAGATTATTGGAATAGTTGTATTATGGACATTTCTCTTCGGTTATATATTAATTGCATCGATAGACTTCGGTGCAGGTTTTTTCAATGCTTATGGTCTCTTTACCAATAGACAACATATTCTAACTAAAATCATCCAACGCTACCTTTCTCCGGTTTGGGAAGTGACCAATGTATTTCTTGTTTTCTTTTTTGTTGGGGTAGTTGGATTTTTCCCGAGTACGGCTTTTTATTATGGGACAACGTTACTTGTTCCGGTGAGTATCGCGATTTTGCTTCTGGCTATTCGGGGGTCTTACTATGCATTTGAAACATATGGTTCCCGTTCCCATAAGGGGTATGCATTTATGTATGGATTATCCGGCCTCCTTCTACCTGCTGCTTTATCTATTGTATTGACGATATCAGAAGGTGGTTTTGTGTTTATGCAGAATGGGAATCCGGTTCTCGATTATTGGGCATTGTTTAGTAGTCCGCTGACCTGGAGTATTGTGGTGTTAAGTGTTTCCGCGGTACTTTATATCTCTGCCGTATTCCTTACCTGGTATGCGAATAAAGCTAATGACAAACCCGCAACCGCTTTACTCCGTCGCTATGCATTAATCTGGGCATTGCCAACCATTATTACTGCTGGTGGAATTATTTATGAGCTTAGATTTCATAATCCAGAGCATTATGAGCGTCTCCTGGGGTTGGGGTGGATGTTTTTGATTTCAGGAGTATTATTTGTGGGAACAGTGTGGCTTGTTTGGAGACGGAAGAATTATGGAGTAGCGTTTGTTCTCCTCTTTGGGCAGTTTGCATTTGCCTTCTATGGGTATGGTATTTCACATTATCCGTATTTGTTGTATCCACATTTAACACTATACGACAGTTTTACGAATGAAGCTATGGCGATTGCGCTCATTATAGCATTTATTGCTGGGCTGGCTTTGTTGATTCCATCACTATATTTAATACTTCGGCTCTTCTTGTTTAATAAGGAGTATGTCAGTGGAAAATCAAAACAGGAACATTGAGGTGACTTTGCATGGATTTTTTTCTAATCTTTATTGCGCCATTTCTTGTGCTCCTTACAGGGATTGTGGTGGCGTTTTGGTGGGTGCTTCGGGATGAGGGAGTCCATAGAGGAAAGTAATAAAAAAGATGGCACTAGAAAAGTTTGGGTAGGAATAGATAGAATACCTTGAGGACAAATAATGCACCCAAATTATAAGTGAAATGTTGACAACTAGCTAGTATGTGTAAGCGAATGGGATTCCAAATCTAGTTAAATTTCATGAGTAAGCTTGACAAATCACTTTATTCTGGTAATATAGTGAACTATATTTCAATTTCATATTGAACCTTGTCATTCGATGAGGTAGAGGTGCGGGTAATAAGAGTAAGCAATCGGAGTATGACATCGATGAGGATTGCCTGAAAGGATTATTTGCCGAAGCGTAATGAAGGTCAAATTCATTATTGCTGGTGTGTCTTCTGAATAAGAAGCATACTGTCATGCAATTTTAGTGCATGGAGAACTACTGATCAGGATGGAGGATAACGTATTGTGTAAAGACAATGGTAGGTTATTTTCCTATTCGTTGTCTTTTTTGTTTAGTCTTGTTCGTTTGCTTTACCCCAGCTAGCGGAACGTTACTCATAACAAAAAGACCTCAATCATACCTCTCTCAAGTTTTCTATGCACACCCAAAAACGTTATTTATAGAAAGGGATGTGCATCATGAGCAAAAACTCACCAAAAACACGGAAAAAATTTGAATTTCCACATAGCTTTATTATTTTATTTGGCTTAATGATTATTACAGCTATTACGACCTACTTAATTCCAGCAGGACAATATGAGCGTGTAGTAGATGAAAACGGTCGTACGATTGTAGCTGACGGAACCTATCAAACAATTGAATCTACCCCAACAGGCTTTATGCAGTTATTTGAATCGTTGCATCTGGGAATGGTTGATGCAGCGGAGATTATATTCTTTATCTTTATCGTTGGTGGTTCCTTTGGAATATTAGCTGCAACGAAATCAATTGAAGCAGCATTTGGTTCCCTTACGAAAAAACTAAATGGGAAAGAAATCTTCTTGATCCCGGTTATTATGCTATTCTTAGCGATTTGCGGTGGTTCTTGGGGAATGGCGGAAGAAGTTATTCCATTTATTTTAATTGCGGTACCACTTGCATTACGTATGGGATTTGACTCGATGACAGGTACAGCAATGATATTAGTTGGGGTATATGCTGGGTTTGGATCAGCGTTTATGAATCCATTTACTGTAGGAGTTGCCCAAGGAATTGCAGGCTTACCTACATTCTCTGGAATGGGAGTCCGTATTGTTTTCTGGCTTATCTTTGTTGCAGTAGCTATTGCTTATGTGATGATTTATGCAAGAAAAGTAAGAAAGGATCCGACTATCAGTTTAATGTATGAAGAAGATAAGAAACGTGATATTAGCCTTGATGACCAAAGCAGTCAAGGACTAACAAAGCGCCAGGTAGCAATTTTAGTTGTTCTTGCGCTGACACTAGTTGGACTTGCTGTAGGGGTTATTACACAAGGCTGGTATATTACTGAAATCGCAGCATTATTTGTCATCATGGGGATTGTTGTAGGGATTATTGCTAGATTTAGAATGAATGAGATTGCTAATGCCTTTGTAAAAGGCTGTGAAGAAATGGTACAAGGGGCATTAATTGTTGGCTTCGCATATGGTATTTTAAGAATCCTACAAGATTCTAATACAATTGATACCATTCTTTATTTTGTTTCTAATCTAGTTGCAGACTTACCTACAGCACTTGCAGCAATTGGTATGTTCATCGTACAAAGTCTATTAAACTTTATTGTTCCTTCTGGAAGTGGACAGGCAGCAATCAGCATGCCAATTATGGCTCCACTTAGTGATTTATTAGGGGTTAGTCGCCAAACTGCAGTACTTGCGTTCCAATATGGTGATGGAATTTCGAACGTCTTCACACCGACAGCTGGTGTTTTAATGGCTTCATTAGCTCTTGCGAAAATTCCTTGGATTAAATGGTTGAAATGGATTCTACCATTAGTATTAATTCAATATGCTCTAGGGGCAATATTTGTAACGGTGGCTCATTTATTTATATGGTAGGTGGATTTTTAAGGTTACCAAGTAATGGGTGATATGTCCGTGGGAGATAGAACTTACATGGACATATTGGAAAATAGTGACAAGGAAGTATTGTTAGTACATCAGTGACTCGTGATGGGTTGGAATAAAGGCTTTGTTCAATGAATCAACCATTGTCTTACCCTATAATTCCTTTTCATTTATCATGCACTTTTAAGGGATAGAGAGAAATAGCGCAGAATTCTACCAAAAAGGGTATAATATATAAAACATATTTATAAACGAGTTAACCAGTAAGACATCGGAGGAATAGAATATGCTAGAATCAATATTTACCAGATTAGAAGAAATTTATCCAGAGTTAGTTAAGCTTCGTCGTGATTTTCATATGTATCCAGAGCTTTCCCATCAGGAAGTGAATACGCCTAAAAAGATAGCGACATATTTAGAAGGTCTAGGAATCGAAGTGAGAACAGAGGTCGGTGGAAGAGGTGTCGTTGGGACGTTAAAGGGTGGTAAACCTGGTAAAACGATTGCGTTACGTGCGGATTTTGACGCCTTACCAATTCAAGAAGAAACCGGACTTGCCTTTCAATCTCGTGTGCCCGGTGTGATGCATGCATGTGGACATGATTTACACACTGCTTCACTACTTGGGGTTGCTAAAGTATTAAGTGAATATAAGGATCAGATTCCTGGAACAGTGAAATTTATCCATCAGTTTGCTGAAGAAGCTACCCCAGGTGGAGCACTACCGATGATTAAGGATGGTTGTTTGGACGGTGTTGATGTCATTTATGGTGCCCATGTGATGTCTACGGAAGATTTAGGGACGGTAAGTGTAAAAGAAGGTTACTTCTCTTCTGCACAGGATGATTTTAATATTACGATTTATGGAAAAGGTGGACATGGTTCACAGCCACATCTAACGGTTGATCCACTTGTCACAGGTAGTCAACTCGTCGTTAATTTGCAACAAATCGTAAGTCGCCGTGTCGATCCACAACAAGCGGCAGCTGTAACGGTTGGTTCATTTGTTAGTGGGGAAGCGAATAATATTATTCCGGATACAGCTGTCATAAAAGGAACAGTTCGTACATTTGATGAAGAGGCACGCACAATCATTGAGGAAGCATTGGAAAGTGTTACACGATCTACCTGTGCACAAAATGGCGCGAAAGTAGATTATGAATATATTAAAGATTGTCCATCTATTTATAATGATCCAACCGAAACAAAGCGAGTAGAGGACGTTGCTAAAGGATTGTTTGGTGAGGAAAATCTATCGACGGATGCACCAATGATGGGGAGTGAGGACTTCGCGTTTTATACGAAGGAAGTTCCCGCTGTTTACTTTACTGTCGGTGGTCGAAGTGAAGCGTTAGCGGGTGATTATCCGCATCATCATCCAAAGTTTGATGTAGATGAACGTGCGATTATAAATATTGGGAAGATGTTTATTTCATTGGTAACAAAATAAAACTACTTTAGCACTAAGGCGCATCTTATGACGTCTTAGTGCTTTTTTAATCTATTAGAGGGAGGACAGTCCCTACTTCAGGAGAGAATCTTTCCTCATTTAGGGCACATACAGCCTCTCTCTGTTCCCTTTTTTCGCGTTCTTTCTGGTACCAACCGAATATATAATTGAGTAGAAGGAATATACCATGAAACGAGACTTAATGAGGGTGGAAGGGTTAGAAATGCTAATCGTGCCAACAGAGTAATTCATAGAAGGATCAAGTCACACCCCAAACTTTTTGATTTAGAAGAGCTATTAGTGTATAGGTGCTAGTAGCTCTTTCTATTTGGAAAGATTCTATTATGCTATGAAGTATTTTTTACAAGTATCTCATATAAACTTCATATTCTAGCTTTATAATTAAATCGGTTAACACAATATGATTATGGGGGAACAAAAATTGAAAAAATTATTGTATGCCATCGTGTTTGGTATGTTTATTAGCTTGTTAGCAGCATGTGGATCTTCGGATGATGCAGAATCAAATAAGGCAAAAAATCCAGATAATAATTCAAAGGAAGGGTCTAGTAATCAAGCAATTGATAGGTTATCAATTGGATTCGTTCCATCGAGGGAGCCTGACGAAATTATTACAGCGTCAGAACCACTGAAGAATTTACTAAAAGAGGAATTAGCAACCTTAGGTTATGATATCAATGAAGTAGAGATAACAGTAGGTACGAATTATGAAGCAGTTGGGGAAGGGCTATCAGCTGGAACTATTGACGTTGGTCTAATCCCTGGTGGTACCTATGTATTATATGATGATGGTGCAGAGGTTATCTTAACTTCAACTCGTGCCGGCTTAAGTATTGATTCAGAAGACGCTAAGGATTGGAATGATAATAAACCGACAGAAGCTTCGGAAGAACAAGTTACATATTATCGCGCATTAATGATAGCAGGCCCTTCTGAAAAAGGGCAAGCTTTAGCAGAAAAGGTTAACAATGGTGAGGAATTAACATTTGAAGATGTAAACAGTGCTTCATGGGCAGTTATGTCTTCTTCTTCTCCAGCAGGTTATATTTATCCTGCGATTTGGCTAAAAGACAACTTTAGTAAAACAATTACTGATTTAGAAAAGGTCGTACAAATAGATTCATATGGTAGTGCATTTGCTCGTCTAGCAGCAGAGCAAATCGATGTGATGGTTACTTATGCAGATGCTCGACGTGACAATGCTGATGCATGGGAAGCAGATTTTGAACGTGAAGCATCAATTTGGGATGAAACGAATGTAATCGGTGTTACACCAGGAATTTACAATGACACAATCAGTGTCAGCAAAAACTCTGAATTTATGGATGAAGATTTCAAAAAGGCTATCCAAACTGCATTTATAAACATTGCAGAAACTGATGCTGGAAAAGAAGTAATTTCTATTTATAATCATGAGGGGTATCAAGAAGCAACTTCATCTGATTATGATAATGAAAGAAAAGCACAAGAAATAGTACAAAGCCTAAATTAATTCTATTTTCTACTATGATGAAAAAATAAATGAGAGCATCCAATGTGATGTTCTCTTTTTTACAAGAATGGGGATTATACATGATTGAATTTAAAAATGTAGAGAAAATTTATTCGAACAATGTAAGAGCATTGCAAAATATTAACTTAACTATTAATCAGGGGGAGTTTGTGGCGATTATCGGCTTATCTGGAGCAGGTAAGTCTACATTAATCCGATGTATTAATAGAATGCATGACATTACCAGTGGACAATTGTTCGTAAACGGCATGGAGGTAAGTTCTCTCAAAGGAGGAGAAATCCGTAAGTTTCGCAAACGAATTGGTATGATATTTCAATCATTTAATTTAGTAACCCGTATGTCTGTACTGAATAATGTTCTTGTTTCGTTTGTACCGGAACTTCCATTTTGGAGAAAACTTACAGGAGTTTTTCCAAAAGAATATAAAATTAGAGCGTTAAGTGCATTAGAACAAG
This sequence comes from Ornithinibacillus liuyingii, assembly GCF_055550225.1. Taxonomy (NCBI): domain Bacteria; kingdom Bacillati; phylum Bacillota; class Bacilli; order Caryophanales; family Bacillaceae; genus Ornithinibacillus; species Ornithinibacillus liuyingii. The sequence continues at coordinate 14,082 of NZ_JBPWOS010000015.1, forward strand.
TTGGCATATTAGATAAGGCGTTTGTTCGGGTCGATCAGTTATCAGGAGGTCAACAACAACGAGTAGCACTGGCAAGGACATTAGCACAAAATCCGGAAATTATACTAGCTGACGAGCCGATTGCTTCATTAGATCCTGTTACGGGTAGGCAAGTATTGAATGATTTCAAGCGAATTAATCAGGAGATGGAGCTTTCCGTTATTATGAATATCCACCATGTAGAGATTGCCCTGGAATATGCTAATAGGATTATCGGTGTGAGGGAAGGACAAGTTGTATTTGACGGGAAAGTAGAAGCTGTAACACAGGAGGTTCTGGATTATATCTATAATAGCCATTCTAAGGAGGGACTAGCGACTAGTGAGGGAGAGACAGTTCATGTATGATAAAATTTTCCCGCCAAAATCGCTTACCTTACCAAATGGTAAGATCGTAAAAGAAAAGCGTTCTCGGACACCAATTGTTATCGTTTTCCTTATGATTGCATTATTCTTTTCAATTAAATATACCGGATTTGACATCAATATGTTAGTAAATCGCTGGCGGGAATTTTTTGTGATTGTATCTGAAATGATTCCTCCTAAATGGGAATATGTTTCTCATATATGGCGACCACTTCTGGATACAATTAAAATGTCTTTACTTGGCTCGATGATAGGTTCACTCTTCGCGGTTCCGGTAGCTTTCCTTGCTGCTTCTAACATGATAAAGAATAAATGGATTGTCGGGATATTTAAGATTTTATTAAGTATGTTGAGAACCATGCCAACATTAGTTTCAGCACTTATTGCTACATATATTTTCGGGTTAGGAACACTAGCAGGTACTATTGCCATTTTCTTATTTACTCTTTCATATGTAGGTAAGCTCTTGTATGAGCAAATTGAAAATGTTGATATGGGGGCATTTGAGGCAATGGAAGCTATTGGGATGACAAGGATGCAAGCATTTCGGTATGCTGTTATTCCGCAAATTTTGCCTAATTATCTATCGGTATCTTTATTTTGCTTCGAAGGAAATGTTCGCTATGCAGCTATCTTAGGTTATGTTGGTGCAGGTGGTATAGGACTCATTTTAAATGAAGGCATGGGATGGCGTAACTATGCTAGTGTCGGGATGATTCTATTAATGCTTATTGTTACCGTTTATGTGATAGAAGCAATAAGTGAACACTTCAGAAAAAGGTTAATCTAAAGGAGTAATTCATAAATGGATATATTAGAAAAACAACTTTATGGTTCAACGAGAAATACGCGTTATTTATGGATGATTGCCAGTATCGTTTTTGTGTTATTTGCGTGGTCTTGTTCTGCTATTCATCTACAAAATGTAGAAAAAAGTGGTTGGACTATTGCTTCTAGCATTTTATCGGGTATCTTTAGTCCTGATTTAGATTTATTAGTTAATTTTACAAAGCAGGGTGTCCTCTATTTACTCGTAGAGACGGTCGCTATAGCCTTTTTAGGTACCATTATAGGATCAATTTTGGCTTTACCATTAGCGTTTTTATCCGCCTCTAATATTGTTCCAAAACCGGTTGCATGGTTAACTAGACTATTATTGATAGTTATTCGAACAATTCCAGCCCTAGTTTATGGGTTAATGTTTATTCGTGTAACAGGACTTGGTCCGTTCGCAGGTGTATTAACCATCGCACTTGTTTCAATAGGGATGCTAGCGAAATTATTTGCTGATGCGATTGAAGAATTAGATAAGAAAATTCTAGAGTCGATGACATCTATCGGTTGTACAACCTTCGAAAAAATACGATTTGGGATTGTACCACAGCTGGTTTCTATCTTTTTGTCCGTTATTATTTATCGATTCGATATGAACTTACGAGAAGCATCTGTGCTTGGTCTTGTAGGAGCTGGTGGGATTGGTGCACCCTTAATATTTGCAATGAACTCTTACCGCTGGTCAGAAGTAGGTTCCATTCTAATAGGCCTTGTCCTACTCATTCTAATCGTCGAATTTATATCCAATCGGATACGACAAAAGTTAGTTCACGGATAGTCGTATGCTAATGCTTGTGGACCTTATCAAATTACATATGCTAGACTTGCCGATTTAGTTGACGATTCGGTCGTGGACAATAATATTATGTTTAAGAGGTTGTAAACGGAGGGGGGACGTACCCCCCTTTTTCTATATAACTATCATCTTTACGAAAAATTGCGATGATTTTGATAAGAGGAGAAAAACAGACATAATATCGTGAGACAATAGTATTATAGAAGTATAAGAGGATATAATCTTGATTAAAAAATATAAAATAACTATTGCCAAGAAACATATTATATTTTATGCTATACTTATGTTCTATATAAAGAACCACAATACGCACTTAATTGAACTGAAAAAGGTTTATATAAGTGTTTTTGTTTTATAATTTGGTTCTTTATAGTGAACGAAGTCGGCGATGTCTACTATGCCGTTATCGTTGTAGGCACTCGGTCATGCTGTGGGTTGAAATTACCTTAGACGCTTGTCGTCGATAGCCTGATGTGAGGGCGGGTTAGATGCCCAAGATAAAATTTATAAGTATTCCGATGAGAAGGAGGAATAACGTTGAAAGCTAACACAAACACAACTAGATTGAATAACGATTATACGACTTCAACAAGCATGCCAAACCTCCAGGAAAAACAAAAGGCTGACTTCTATCGTTACTTTAAACGGACAATAGACATTATGATGTCACTACTTTGCTTACCGGTTGCCATTTTAATAGTGGGGATATTTTCTATTTTAATTAAGCTAGATTCACCTGGTCCTTTATTTTATCTGCAAGAAAGAGTAGGACAATATGGTCGGTATTTTAAATTGTACAAACTTAGGTCTATGTATGTAGACGCGGAAAAAGATGGGCCAAGATGGGCATCAGAAAAGGATCCTAGGGTAACAAAGGTGGGCAGGATGATGAGAAGAACGAGAATAGATGAGCTCCCGCAAATTATCAATATTTTAAAGGGGGAGATGTCTTTCATTGGACCACGCCCTGAAAGACCTATATTTACTGCAGAATTCGAAGCGAGGTACCCTGGGTTTACAAAACGATTAGCAGTAAAGCCTGGATTGACTGGGCTAGCACAGGTCAAGGGTGGCTATCATATTTCTCCTAAAGAGAAGCTGGAGCTAGATCTTTATTATATAGAAAATAAAGGGATTCTACTGGATTTACAGATACTATTGAAGACGGTAAAGGTCGTCTGTTTAGGGCAAGGAGCAAGGTAATAGTCTTGTGAGGTGAATCATACGGTAATGTTCCTTCTGTCATTCAGTACTGGATTGGGATGAAGAAATCCATTGGAGGGGGACTTAAAATGAAATGTTTAATCGTAACAACATTAGAGCGGCAAATTTTATTATTTCTGATACCACATATTCAGTTACTACAGGACATGGGCTATCATGTATCCATTGCAACCTCAATCGAAGATAAAGACACACTTCAAGAAAAAGTACCAAATGTATCGCTGTACAATATATCATTTTCCCGTAGTATTCAGAGCTTATCAAATTTCAGAGCCTACTTGGAGTTGAAGAGTCTGTTTCATAAGGAGTCATTTGACCTCGTTCATGTACATACCCCTATTGCATCCTTTGTTGCTAGATTAGCTGCACCAAAAAAGGTACCTATTGTATATACTGCTCATGGATTTCATTTTAATGAAAATGGCTCAAAGCTAGGAAATCGGATATTTTATCTTGCTGAGAAACTTGCAGGAAAAAAAACGCAGCATTTAATTGTCATGAATCAGGAAGATTATCAAAAGGCACAAGGGTTGTTAGATAAAGAAAGGATCCATTTCATACATGGTATTGGTGTGGATACGGACTATTACAATCCAAGAAGCATTTCTCACAGTGATAGGTTTAACCTGAAAGAGAAGTTAGGAATAGAGGAAAGGAAATTAGTCATTACCCATCTCGCAGAATTTAATGAGAATAAGAGACAAATAGATATTGTTCAAGCAGCGGAACAATTAAAAGATGCTTATCAGGATTTCATTATTTTATTAGTGGGAGACGGTACATTATTCGGTGCTATCAAACAGGAAATCAATCGGCGGGGATTATCTGATTTTTTTCGCTGTCTAGGATTTCGGCAAGATATCCGGGAGATTTTAAGCATTACCGATGTTGGGTTATTAGTCTCATTGAGAGAGGGGTTGCCTAAGTCATTAATGGAGATGATGGCTATGGAAATTCCGATAGTCGTTACGGACATCCGAGGAAGTAGAGAGTTAGTTCGCGATGGGAAGAATGGATTCCGAATTCCAATTAAAAGTCCTAATGAATTGAAGAATAAGCTATTATATTTACTTAAATCTCAGTCGCTACGAAACAGAATGGGGGATATTGGAAGACAAGAAGTGTTAGCTAAGTATGATTTAAAGCTAATTCTTGAAGAAACGAAAAGCGTTTATGAAAGAATCCAGGTGCGTAATCTGAATAAAGCGGCTATACGTACGGAGGAAATACAATCAATCCACTATATGGATTAGGTTTATCGGTGGTGAAAAATGCATAACAAAGGTAAATTTGTCATTTCACTTGATTTTGAATTAAATTGGGGTGTATTTGATGTATTAGATTTCAACCAATATAAGCAGCATTTAATCGGTGCTAGAAAGGCTGTTCCGGTGATGCTACACCGATTCAAGCAGCATGATATTCATGCGACTTGGGGGGTTGTTGGTTTTTTATTTTTTTCAACGAAACAGGAATTAGTAAAGGAAGTACCGCAAGTACAACCACAGTATGAGGATAGTACTTTATCCTCCTATCGCCATATTCAGAAGATAGGGGAGAATGAAGTGGAGGATCCGTATCATTATGGGTTGTCACTTATTAAGCAAATCAAACGTATTCCGCATCAGGAAATAGCAACACATACGTTTAGTCATTATTATTGTCTTGCTCCTGGACAGGATGCTCGTACATTTGAAGCTGATTTAGTCAAGGCAATCCAAATAGCAAAACAACACAGTATCTCAATCAAGTCTTTAATTTTTCCTCGTAATCAAGTAAATCAAGCTTATTTATCCATATGTGAGGATCATGGTTTAATTAGCTATCGAGGTTGTGAGGCACATTGGTTATACCAAATCAAGTCCAGTGTCAACGGTAAGGTAAAACGAGCAATCCGACTTATAGATAGCTATATAAATCTTTCAGGCCATCACATATATCCTGTGGAGAACAGGGGACAGGAAGCTAGTCTGGTGAATATCCCATCAAGTCGTTTTCTAAGGCCATATTCCAAGCAGTTCCGATTTCTTGAGGGATTAAAGCTAAAGCGAATTAAGGCGAGTATGACGAGAGCCGCAATAGAAGGGAAGCTATATCATCTTTGGTGGCACCCACATAATTTTGGGGTTCATCTTGAAGAAAATATCCAAATGCTTGATCATATCATCGAGCATTTTCACATGCTAAGACATCAGTATGGGATGGAAAGCCTAACGATGCAGGAAGTAAGTGAGCGAATGGCAAGCCAATTAACAAACGAAACAAAGATCATCTAGCAAAAAAATATAAAATGTGGTGTTTAGAATGTATGTTTCTCTAAAGAAACTGGACTTCTTTCTAATCGGATTATTAGTATTTTGTTTACCATTTATGTTTCATCTTCAAGTAATCATTCAGTTAAATGCTTCTATTAGTGATATTATCTTGATTTTCCTATTGTTTTGGGTCTTTGTAAATAAGGAAAATTGGGATATTATTTCCCGTGTTCTAGCTTATTACCATCTTATTATTATCTATGTTCTACTTCTACTCTACTTTTGTCTAGTCAGCATGATTAACTATTTTACTAATATTTTTGTTGATTATCCGTATGGGATATCAGCTGTAATGAAGTTATCGATTAATTTTATGTATGTAGTGGTGTTTTTGATCTATATCGAAAAATATAAAGAAGAAATGCTTTTACATGTCTTGCGATGGTGGAAATATGCGGCAGTTGTAATATCGATTCTCTGTATTGGTAGTGTGCTATTGTTTCGATTGGGGATTGATAATGGCTTAACATTGCAAGGACGTGCACAAGCAACGTTAAATGATCCGAATTTAGCAGCGTTGTATCTAATCGTTTCGCTAGCAATCATCGCGCTTTATTCGCTTCAAAAAAAGAAAAAAATAGCAATTAATCTATCCATTTTCCTTGTACTGGTTGCTCTTTTCTCAACTGCTTCACGTGGTGGAATCTTAAGTATTGTAATCGGAGTATTGGTGGTAATCTTTCTAGTAGTCATGGCAGGAAGGCTGAAGGAACTCATTCTATTTCTATGCCTAGCATTAATTGGTTTCGTGATCATCTATTTGGTCAATACCTCCTCTAGCATATTAAGCTTTGCTGTAGAGAGAGTAACTAATATCGGATCTGAAGGGGACGGCACCTCTTATCGAGTATTCTTATGGGAATCTGCGATTGAAATGTGGATTCATAATCCTTTGATTGGGGTTGGTATTGGTCAGTTTATTGCGTATTCACAGGAGATGTTTGGGGTTACTTTTGTCAATATTCCTCACAACACCTATTTATCTTTTTTATCAGAGACTGGATTTTTAGGGTTCGCTGCATTTATTTGGTTTCCATTGTATCTGATGAGTAAGCTGGTCCTTGGTTTGATAAGTAGTAGTAATACAGTATTCTTCTATTTGCTTATTACACTAACTGCCATTGGCATTCAAGCGATATCAATAAACATTGAAAACATCCGCTTTATCTGGATTTTTATAACCTTAGCGTTTGTGTTAATTAGGAATGTAGTGAACCACGAATCTTCTCTACAAGTACAGAATCTGGAGGTGAAAAGATGAAGGACACCCTTTCCATTCAAGAAATCATTCAGACCTTAAAAAAACGAATGGTTTTAATTATTGGCATAGCGGCTGGCTTAGTTTTAATTGTCGCACTACTTAGCTATTATGTACTACCCTCTACTTATCAATCTTCCTCACAATTTATCGTTATCGAGCAGCAGAATGAAAACATCCAATTCAGCATGAGCCATTTAGAGACTAACTTGGAGCTGATTAATACGTATAAGGAAATCATCAGTAGTCCATTTATCCTGGAAAAGGTGATAACGGAGTTGAATCTTTCTATCCCACTGGATGACCTTCAAAAGGATATTGAAATCACCAGTGGAGATAACTCGCAGGTTGTTACTGTTTCAGCTATTGGACCTAATCTAGAAGAGGCAGCCTTATTAGCTAATACAGTCGTTAATCAGTTCCGAAGTAATATTTCCGATATTATGCCCGTAGAGAATGTTTTTGTGTTATCGGAAGCAAATCCAGCTCTTTCACAGAAACCAATTGCACCAAGACCAATGATGAATATGATAATTGCTAGTATTGTTGGGATGGCGACAGGAATTGGGTTAGCTTTATTTCTAGAACTAGTTAATACGAAGGTAAAGGTCGAACGAGATATAGAAGAGCTAGGAATTCCTGTGTTGGGAGTTGTTTCCACTATGAATAAACATAAACCGAATAGAAGAAAGAGAAAATTAAGCTCTAATCGAAAGGAGGAGAAAAGACTAGATGCGCAAGAGGGATAAAGGTATGCGAGGAACCCTTGTTACGATGGAACGAGTTGAAAATCAAATATCAGAGGAATTTCGAAGTCTTCGATCCAATATTAAATTTGCGTCATTTAATAAGAATATCAAAACAATCGTGATTACCTCGCCAAGCTCTGGGGATGGGAAGACGATGACTGCAGCAAATCTTGCTATGGTATTCAGTCAAGAGGGAAAGAAAGTACTATTAGTAGATGCGGATTTAAGAAAGCCTAGTATTCACTATATGTACGGATTAGTGAATGACTGTGGCTTATGTAATTTTCTTATTGGTCAAAAGGATATCAACGCCATCATTCGAAGTGTCTATCCTAATATAGATGTGATAACTAGTGGACTTACTCCGCCAAATCCACCTGAATTACTTGGTTCTGTCCAAATGAGCGATTTTATTTCTGAGGTAAGAGAACAATACGATGTAGTGGTTTTTGACACACCACCTGTATTAGCTGTAACAGATGCTACTTTAATCGCTAACCAGAGTGATGGTTGCTTATTAGTGGTAAGGGTGAAGAAGAATGATGTAAAAGATGTGATAAAGGTGAAGGAGCAGCTTCATTTTGCTGGAGCTAATTTACTTGGAGCCGTTATAAATGGGAAGAAGCAGGTCAAGAACGAATATTATTATAAGAAATAATGGCTAAAGGAGATTAATAGTATGTTACGCGTTCGGTATAAGCGAGGGTTTCTTAGAGTATTAGAGGTCATGGAATATGAACAAATGGAGAAAGCAACATCGATTGATCTTGCTTTCTATTCTAAAGTAGTCTATCCATTTGAACACCAAAATATGCCATTACGAGATAGAGAGGGTAGGAGTCAAGTAGTGGTACAGCATTGTAAAACGTTACTAATAGATTTACGTGAAACAGAGGAAGCGATTTTTCAAGCAATCCATAAAAATACTAGATACAAGATTAATCGCGCAAGAAAAAGGGATCTGATTTCGTATTATGAAGTAGAGTCACCAACCGATGCAGATTTACATCGGTTTTGCACGTTTTACAACAGCTTTGCCAAACAAAAGAAGATTCCACCGGCAAATATCGACAAACTGCAAGGTTTACGAGACCAACAATCGATTATCTTAACTTATATAACAGATGAAGATGATAGGATGCTATGCTGCCACATCCATTATCTAGTAAAGGAATCTGCTGTCTTGCTTTATTCTGCTTCTGGACGATTTGATAATGCCGAAATGCGGAATATAATTGGAAGAGCAAACCGATATCTGCATTGGAGAGATATGTTGAGCTTTAAAGCTAAAGGGATTGATTGGTACAATTTCGGTGGTTTGTTTGTCGATCCATCTTCTAGTGAAACGAGTAGTATTAATCGTTTTAAGAAGGAGTTTGGGGGTATAGAAGTTAACGAATGGAAACTGCTTCATGCCCAGTCGTTTCTAGGTAGGTTAGTAGCTTTTGCATATAGGATGAAGATTTGTAAGCGGCCAGAGTATGTCAGGGCAAAGATGGTATTTTGAGAAGTAGATCCAGTATACACTCGGGTAGAAAGGATGAATGGCATGTTACAGGTTTTATATAAAAGAGGATTATTAAAGATGGTGAATGCGTTTGAAGTAACAAATATAAAAGAGTGTCAGCCTTCTGATACGGTAATCACGACAAATGTTATCTTCCCTGGAAGCAACTTAGAATGGAATTCAGATGATAAAGCTTTCGTATATTTACTCGGTAAAACATCGCTTATACATTTAAATAGGGAAGAGGAGGAGATCTTTGCCGATATTCACAAAAATACAAGATATAAGATTAATCGAGCAGAAAAGCGTGACCCTATTCAGTGTTATGTAACAGACTCCCCTAGTGACGTACAGCTTCAACAATTTGTAACCTTTTTTAATAGTTTTGCAAAGCACAAGCAAATTCAAGCTGCCAATTTGGAGAGATTAAAATCTTTTCGTGATCGACAAGCTATTATTTACTCTTATGTAACCGATGAGAAAGATAGACTTCTTTGTGCACATATTCACTATATCGTAAATAATTATAGCTGTTTGCTTTATTCTGCTTCGGCAAGATTTGAAAACTCTCAAATAAGAAATATGATTGGTAGAGCAAATCGACTCTTGCATTGGCAAGACATCAAATTAGCAAAGGCAAAAGGATTAACATGGTATAACTTTGGTGGCATATCAACGAATGAAAAGGATATACCACACCAAAAGATTAATCAATTTAAAATGGAGTTTGGTGGCCAAATAGTAGATGTGTTAACAAGCGTATATGGAATTACGATGTTTGGGAAATGTGCTGCTTTTCTATATAAATTAAAAGCTAAACATCGTCCAGAATATATTACGCAAGAAACAGTAAACAAACATAGTACCTATTCACATTAAAGTGTAAAAAATATAATGGGGCATAAGGAGAAAAGTCGTGATAATTGAAAAATTACCTTTATGGAAGAACATGTCATGGACGGTGGTTGGGAATATTTATTATTCTTTGTCACAATGGTTTATGCTTATTATTCTTGCGAAGTTAGGGACACCAGAATTAATGGGAATATATATGCTAGGATTAGCGATCACGGCACCTATTATATTTTTTTTCGAAATGGATTTACGCGTTATCCTAGTAACGGATGTGAAGCATAGTGTTGAATTTAGTCATTATTTAGGAACAAGAATGATTTCCTTGTTATTTGCTATCCTGACAATCTGTTTATTAGCTATCTTGTTCAATTATACTTTGCTGACGATGTGTATTATTATCATCATTGGGCTGGCAAAAGTCTCGGAATCGATTAGTGATATCATACATGGGCAATTGCAACGATATGAGCGGATGGACTTTATTTCCATTTCTCATATTATAAAAGGAACATTGACTTTGTTGATTTTTTTTCTTCTTTTATTCTTCACTGGGAACTTAGCAATGGCACTTATCGGTCAAGTAATCACTTGGTTTTCCATCCTTTTTTTATTTGATCGAGTCGTATTGAAGCGCTATATCTCCATGAAACCCAAGTTTAAAGTCCCGATTATGAAATCACTACTAACAATTGGATTTCCATTAGGAATTGTTACACTTCTCGCGACATTAAATACAAATTTACCCTTATACTTTGTGGAATATTTCTTAGGGAAAGAAGTGCTTGGTTTTTTTGGCGCACTTCTTTATTTATTATTTGCCGGGAATCGGTTTGTTAATGCTTTAAGGCAACCAAGCATTCCGATTTTATCCAATTTATTTGAGCAAAAAGCGTTGAAAGCATTCAATCGTTTTATGATTAAATTAGTAGTCGTTGGTGTTGGCATTGGTATTGTTGGAGTACTACTAGCCTACTTTCTAGGAGAGTGGATTCTAACGATGCTCTATTCGGCAGAATACACTAGCTATAAGGAGGAGTTTGTTCTAGTTATGGTAGCTGGAGTCTTCTTGTATCCACTAATGTTTCTAGACGCTGCTGTTGATTCTGCAAGATATTTTAAGATTCAACCTTATCTCACCCTGCTTTGGATTATTAGTAGCGTGATTATTGGGGCGTTGCTTATCCCGAATTATGGGATAATTGGAGCGGTGTATGTGGTGCTCCTTTCATCTATTATCCAATTTTTCACCTATGTGATTGTTTATAGCTATATTTTAGTTAAGGCAAAAAGGGTGGACAAAGTCGAGGGAGTTCATCCCCACCGAGAGGTTGTTCCCGAGATGAAACATGTACCGTAAGTTTAAAGGAGGGGGATCTATTGGCTATATTAGTGACAGGTGGTGCTGGCTATATAGGAACACATCTTTGCGTAGAATTACTTTATGCTGGATATGATGTGGTCGTTATTGATAATTTTTCAAACAGTAATCCAGAAGCACTTAGAAGAGTGAAAAGGATGACTGGTAAGTTACTTAAAATATATAAACTGGATTTAATGGATAAGAATCGGCTAGCACAGGTATTTTCAATGGAACGCATTGATGCTGTTATTCATTTAGCTGGTTATAAATCCGTTAGCGAATCTACCTCAACACCATTAAAGTATTATGCGAATAATATTGCAGGGACGATTAATCTCTGTGAAGTGATGCAGCGTAATCAGATTAAAAGGTTAGTGTTCAGTTCATCTGCAACGGTTTATGCACCCACTGCTCAACAAGCTCCCATTACAGAAGAACATCCTGTAGGTGCTAGTAATCCATATGGTTACACGAAGCAAATGATTGAAGGGATTTTGCATGGAATAGCACAATCCGATCCATCTTGGAGCATTCGTGTTTTACGTTACTTTAACCCAGTGGGTGCCCATGAAAGTGGACGTATAGGAGAAGATCCTCTAGGTGTACCGAATAACTTAGTTCCTTATATAGCAAATGTTGCGGTCGGTAATTTACCGACGCTTTTTATCTATGGAAATGATTATCCGACAAAGGATGGTACAGGAGTAAGGGATTATATCCATGTAGTCGATCTAGCTAAGGGACATCTACACGCGCTCAAGAAAGTAATGGAATCAATAGGCTTTGATACGTATAACCTAGGAACTGGTAAAGGGTACTCAGTATTAGAAATGGTAAAGGCGTTTGAGGAAGTATCGAACAAAATAATTCCGTACAAAGTTGTATCGAGGCGAATAGGTGACGTAGCAATTTGCTATGCAGATGTATCCAAGGCACGGGAGAAGTTAGGCTGGGAGGCAAAGCGGGATATCATGGCAATGTGTAGGGATACATGGAGGTGGAAAAAGCGTAACCCAAACGGTTATGGCATAGGGGATAGCAAAGCCGATGAAAAAGAGGTAATGGTACATGATTGGTGAAAATCTTAAAAAAGTTAGAGAAATTAGGGGACTCAGTCTATCCGAGTTAGCTGAAAAAGCAGGAATATCTAAGTCTTATTTAAGTAATATGGAACGAAATCTCAATGAAAATCCTTCTATCCAAGTATTAGATAGGATTTCGAAAGCTTTACAAGTTGATATTCAAACATTGGTTGGTGTAAAGACATCAGGTAATGTTGAATTGGATATAGAGTGGATGGATTTTATTGATGAACTAAGGGAATTACGAATTGAAAAAGAAAAGATAAAAGAGCTACGACCCATCATTGAGTTTTTAAAATGGAGGCAAGAGGTTTCAAGTAATGATGGGGAATTGGATTAATGGATTAGGGCCATCTCTCACCTAAATAATAGATGGAAAGCGGGGGACATCCTTTTCTCGCCGAGGAGAGTATAAAGTGAAGAGAATATGGAGGAAATTAAGTCGTATCTTTTTCATTTTAGGACTATGCATGCTAGCTATTTATATTTTAAATGAAATTTCATCTGAAACAATTGGTAGGATTGCGTATTATCCTGACGAGTCATATGGCAGGAGTTGGGAGTATGTCGCCTATCAAAAAAAATTATTGTTTGGGTTACATAAAGCGTTAGAAAGGAAGTCTGAATCCGATTTACTCATTGCACTAAATCATTTTCCAGTAGTAGATGAACGGGTAGATGAAATCATTGATAGTACACTTTTATCTTGGCAGAACTTTGATCTAATCATCTCTGGACATTATCATGGTGGTCAAATTCGAGTTCCCATCCTGGGTGCCGTATTTGTTCCAGAATCCTGGTATCGTTCTGGTTTTTTCCCACCACAGGATCGTGTAAGGAGATTATGGGAGTACTATAACACAAAGCACTATGTAAGTACGGGGTTAGGGAGTAGTAATGCGGTTTCGTTTTTGAACTTTCGATTGTTCAATTCTCCTGAGATAAATTTATTAACGTTTACGGGAGGATGATTTATTAGGTATAAAAAGTGGATGGGAAAACTATTTCTAACATAGGATAAACCGAACATTAAAGTTAGCGCATCAACCCCACCCCGGAAATATATTTGCGGTTGCTTTCAGTACAGGGGCGATATCTGCTCGAAATGACCTCGCAGTGTCTTCTTTACACTTTATCACAGCATAAGTGCACATCTGCTCGAAAAGACCATTGCAGTGTCTTCTTTACCGTTGGGCGGCTGGTGAGCCTCCTAAGTGCTAACGCTCCCCAGGGGTCTTACCGATGCCTTTCCTCCCACAGGAGTCTCCGTATATTTCCGGGGTTAATGTGGTGATGGTTCGTTCTTCATTACCTTTGTTTTAGTTTTGTCCCAGCCTCTGGTATTTGTAAAATAACTCAATTTTTATAAGTGTGTCCTTTCTTTAGTATGATGAAAGATAAAGAATAGATTCACTTTGGACAATTTTAATGTACGATTAATGCATGCTTACCCATTTCAAAATAACTATTAAAAAATACATCCGCATTATATGTGACCTGTCCTTGTAGTGGGTCCATCACATGAACTTGATCACCGATTTTTCCGTATAAAACTACCACATGTAAATTAGTAGTCGCGGCATAATACTCTCCAGAATCTTGAAAGTACCAATGAGAATTAATCTTAGGTGCACTTAAATCTAATGTTACCCACATGACAACAGGAATTCCTTTATGAAGATAATCGATAATTGCTTCCTTACTGCTTCCTGTTATATTGTATGCTTTTTTATTACTTCCTTGTTCACTTAAGTATGTATTCGCAGCGGTTACAATAGGTGGGGCATAACTATACCATCCACCAGGCTGTTCCCGAGGATCCCCAACATAATATTCGTATGGATTCGGTCCAAAGCGCTTTTCTCCTTCATATGTAAAAGGCTTCTTTGGTAAATAGTTATCTGCCATGTTCGTTTTGGATACCTGATAACCATAATAGTTTAGTACACTTGTTAAGGTGGTTATCTCGCAGCCATTTGGTAACTCTGGTTTTTGCATGATGGTAGGAACTGGAATATATACTTCTTGTGCTTTCGCTTCTTTTTTCTTCTTTTCTTCTAATCTGTTTTTTTCTTCAGCTGCCGCTAAATTGCTAGGTTCCAAGGATTGTAGTTTGTTGTAGGTAGTCTCATCCACTATTCCATTAGGTTCGAGTTGTACGTGGGACTGAAAGCTTTTCACAGCTTTTTTTGTTTGGGGATTAAAATTACCGTCTGCAAGAATGTCGTAGCCAAATTTTTGAAGTAGAATTTGTATCTCTTTGACATTTATTCCAGAATCCCTGAGTTTAATGGGGAGGAAAGATTCGTTTTCCATATCTTGTTCTGGGGAGATAGAACGATATAACGCATCATCTTTTGAAAATGCCTTTGCTGCTGAGGTCGCTTGACTTTCTGTATGTCCCGTAATTATGGTTGAATCATTACCTAATATGGTATCTTCATCAGATTGAAAAGTTGTCGCAGAGTCAATCTCGGGAAGTAATAATTGCGCAGCGGCTATTACAATGATGACAATTACTATAAGGGTGACCCACTTTTTCACTTGTCCGCATCCTTTCCATAAAGTATCCTGTATTGCTACGAGTTAAAAATACGCAAAATTCCGTTTATTATAATTATACCATATAATCGAATAGAAAATGACTTAAATGAGTTTCACTATCTAAACCGATATGACAGCTACTGGCTTCAATTTGGATTTTTTAGTATTACCTACACTTGATTTTAAACACTACAACAAAGTGTGGTAGAATAAAGAATATAAAATAAACTGAAAATTTGAGGGGTATAGATTGGAAAAAGAAACGAATAACCGAGGTCCATGGACGTTAGTTGCGGTGCTATCCGTCATCTTAATTGTGGGCTTACTTTTAAATCAACCAATGAATCGAGACAAGGCAATTGAAAAGGCAAAAGAATTCGCACCTGCTGAATTTGAAGAAGTTATCTCAGCCCAATTCATTCCTATAAATGAGAATCAGCTAGGAGCGGAATTATGGGAAATTCAGTTGGGTAATGATGACAATCAGAAGGCCATTTTAACTATTAATGCGCAAAGCGAAAAATTAGTTGAAGGTAAAATAATTGATGGCGATACTGGAGAAGTATTGGACGAGTTTTAGTGTGGTAAGTAAAAGTAGCTATGGAATCCTACAAGGTAAAGATTGAGGATTTCATAGCTGTTTTTGTTGAATGTAAGGTGTTATTATTATCCAACTAACTAATCATCCTTATGCATTTCATAATTTAGCTGTATATGTATAACCTTACGATATTATAAAAATCTTGAATACTCATAGAAACGGGCTATTAAGTTGAATTTTTCAGTAGTTAGAAGAAGCAATCATTATCTGATTCTCTTCCAACTTTTCCCGGATCACGCGAATCATCTCCACAGCAGATGGTGTATCACCATGCACACAAATTGTTTGTCCTTCTACTGCTATTTTCTCACCAGTAATAGTCGTAATATAGTTCTCAGTCACCATTTTTAACACATTCATGGCAACTTGATGTGGGTCTGTTATTACCGCTCCTACCTGGCATCTTGGTACTAACGTTAGATCCTTATTATAGGCTCTATCCGCAAATAACTCTAATACGATAGGCTGTCCCTTTTCGTTGGCTACTTTTTCTAATTCTGAGTTTGGCTTAACATATATAGGAAGCTTAGGATTAATAGATTGGACGGCATCAACGATAGATGTCGCAATCATTGTATCAGTATCGGCCATATTATTTAAGTTGCCATGTGGCTTTACATGCTGCATGGTTACGCCATGCTTTCGGCAAAAAATATCAAGTGCGCCAATTTGATAGATAATCAGATTAGTTAGTGTCTTAGACGGTATATCCATGTTCCAACGGCCAAATCCGAGTAGATTTGGAAATCCAGGATGTGCTCCGATACCAACATTATATTTATTTGCCATTGCAACGGTATGGTCCATTACATCCGGGTCACCACCATGGTATCCACAGGCGATGTTTACAGAGGATACGAGCTTAATTACGTCATCATCATTTCCTAATTGATAGGCACCAAAGCCTTCTCCCATGTCACAGTTTAGATCAATCTGTCTTCTTTGCATGGTAAACCTCCTTTTTAGTACTGGCCTGCTTTTAATTGTTGGAACAGTTTTTCTTGTTCACGAAGTATCGCGTGTGCTTCCGTTAGCGTAACACATTCAAACGTAATCGAGTCCTTAGGTCTAAGCTGTGCTACCTTAGGAAAATCTGCCTTGATGACTCCGGCAATTTTCGTGTAGCCGCCTACACTTTGCCTACCTACTTGGAAAAGGATGGGTTGGCGATTTTGTGGAACTTGTATGGCTCCTTGGAATAATCCTTCTGAAACAATATCAGCACCGTTCCTGTGCTCGATAGCTGGTCCTTCCAAACGACAGGCCATCCGATCTGAAGCTATTGATACTGTATATTCAGAGGAGAGAAACGTATTGATCCCCCTCATAGTAAATGCATCATCTTGAGGGCCAAGTACAACGCGAATCTTGATATGGTTAGGATATTCCGGAATTAGGCTTGGCAGTAATCTTCTTCTAAAAGGACAGTTAGAAATTCGGGGATAGGTTTCAATGATATCGCCTTTTCTTAAGGCTCTTCCTTCTATCCCGCCTATTCCGCCAATTATATCAGTCGCTCTACTGCCCATTACCATTTCTGCGTTAATCCCTCCAGCCACAGCAATATATGCACGGCATCCGGATAAACTTCCATTAAATTTCAGTATATCGCCTGCTTGAATAGGGAATGAAGTCCACATCGGGGCGGGGTGATTGTTTACTTCGGGTTGTAGATTACCACCGGTGATGGCGATGACCATATTATTCAGTACCTTTAATTGTAAGCCGACTAACGTTGTTTCTATTGTTGCCTCCTGTTCTCTATTTCCAACGAGAAGATTTGCTATTCGATGTGCATAGGAATCCGCTGCGCCGGAGACTGCGAGACCATATTTTTGATAGCCTTTTCTACCTAAATCTTGTATGGTCGTGAGAAGACCGGGTTTCAATACTTCAAATATAGGAATCACCACCTTGCTGTTGGCGAATGAGTTGATCATGTTCTTCCTTTGTAATTGCTTTAAATGTAACCCTGTCACCAGGTGAGAGTAAAAAAGGATTATTCCGTTGTGGGTCATATAAAGTTATTGGCGTATGGCCGATTAATCGCCAACCTCCTGGACTAATTACTGGATAGATACCGGTTTGGTTGTTGGCAATCCCAACACTCCCTGCATGAATCCGTGCCCGTGGGTTTGCTAGTCTAGGAGTTGCGATTTTACTAGATAAGCCACTTAAAAATGGGAACCCTGGTGTAAATCCTAAGAAGTTTACAGTATAGCTAGGAGTGGTGTGAATTCGAATCACTTCTTCTTCAGATAAATTATGGTAATGCGCTACGTCAGCTAAATCAGGACCAAGCGCTCCGCCGTATAAGACAGGAATTTCAACTTGGTTAGTCTGTTCTCTTTTGGATAAGTCGATTTGCTGAAGGAGCTCTTTCAGTATTTGAAGCATGGACTCATAGGTAATTTTCATTGGATTATAGTGAACGAGTAGGCTGGAATAACCTAGAATTACCTCTTCCATTCCTACTACCTTTTTTTGTTCAACGAGCTCTGCAAGTTTTCGAACGGATTTACTAGTTTCATTACGAATATGTTGTCGAGAGAAAGTAACTAGAATGGATTGATCTCCTGCGATGTTAAATGTGACATTCATGTGAAGCCCCCTTCTCCATTATACATGAAGTGAAAAAAATCACTCAATTTGAATGTGCTTCATAAAAATTCATAGTAGTGTTTGAATACATATTACTTTGCTTGATATGAAACCTATCCATGTATAGAAAATCCATGATGACCAAGAGTTTATTTTAGTTCCGTCTAGTAGATCTACTAAATTGTAATAGTTAACAAAGAGTTTACAGAGGATTTATATTCTACTAATAAATGGTATTTATAATATAAATTGTAGTAAGGATTACTCTTCATTAGTTGTTTTCTGGTTTATGATATATACCCCCTACTTAAGATAAAAGGACACGAACTGCTCACACCACTACGGCAGTTGGTGTCTTTTTATGTTTGGTTTAGTATGTGTGTACGGCGGATGGCTTTGGCATTTTTCGAACCATAGAAGATTTATTAAAGGAAAGAGCAGCGTAGAGATTTTTAAAACTACTGTAAGCTCACCAAACAGCCCACCGGTTTCCCCATGACTTCATGGGACTAGTAGGCTGTTCTCATTGTTAATGAAAAGGTTGTTAGTACGATATTACGTCCACCACATATCTTCAATAGACTCTTTCACCATAACGGCTTTTAAGGTTTGGATGGCTTTTGTGAAGCCTTCTTCTATCGACATTAGTCCGTCTTCGTGTTCAATACTTACAACGTAATCATAGCTGTAAAGGCGAAGTGTGCTAATCATATCAGCCCATTCTTTTCCGTCATGACCGAATCCTACTGTACGAAAATACCATGCACGATTTTGCATGTCAGAATAGGGGGTCATATCGGTTAAGCCATTTTTGTTCGTATTCGGTTGGTCGATAATCGTATCCTTGGCATGGAAGTGATGAATAGCATTTTCCCTACCAAGTATTTTAATGGCCTCAATTGGGTCAATGCCTTGCCACCACATATGACTTGGGTCCAGATTTGCTCCAATGGCCGGTCCACATGCTTCTCGTAGTCGTAATAGTGTTGCAGGTGTATGTACAGAAAATCCCCCGTGGAGTTCAAGACCAATTTTTACATGATGCTTCTCGGCAAAGGCTGCTTTTTCCTTCCAATAAGGAATGAGCTTTTGTTCCCATTGCCACGTTAAAATTTCTTGAAAGTCATTTGGCCACGGTGCTACTGGCCAGTTTGGGTATTTTGCATCTTCATGGTCCCCTGGACAGCCTGAGAAGGTATTGACTACTGGAATACCTAGTTGGCTAGCTAGTTTAATTGTTTTTGTCAGTGTTTCATCTGCTTCTTTTGCGATCTGTTTTTGTGGGTGAAGTGGGTTACCATGACAACTTAAAGCGCTTACAATCAATCCGCGATCATTAATCTTATTTAGAAAATCCGCTTGCTTCTCTTGGTCATCTAGTAGTTCATCTAATGAGCAGTGAGCATTTCCTGGGTACCCACCTGTACCTAACTCGACTGCTTCGATTCCTTTTGCGACAACATAATCTAACATATCTTCAAGACTTTTATCGGAAAATAGTACGGTAAAGACGCCTAACTTCATGTAAAAAACCTCCTAAAAATGTAATCCGTTACATTCATTATACATAAAAGTAATCAAAATCAATATAATTTTATAAAAAAATAGTCAATTCATTATTGACAAACAATTCTTATAACTCTACAATCAAATTGTAATCGATTACATTTAGAATGAACTGAAAGTAGGAATCATCATGGCAAATATACATCAAATCGCCGAGCGGGCAGGTGTTTCTGTTGCAACGGTGTCCAGGGTATTAAATAATGCACCTACCGTATCACCAAAAACTAGAAGTAAAGTGGAGAGCGCGATCAAAGAATTAAATTATCAACCGAGCATGCTAGGAAGGAATTTACGAAATTCAGAGAGTCGTCTTATCTTAGTATTATTACCGACCTTCTCTAATCCATTTTATTCCGAAATTATTAACGGCATTCAAGATACGGTGATTGCTAAAGGGTATAATATTCTGTTATGTGAAACAGATTCAAGACCAGAGCGAGAAAATATTTACTTTAATATGGTAAAGAACAAGCTTGCTGATGGTGTAATTTCGATGGATCCAACCATCAATATGAAAAAACTAAAAGAATTAGCGGAAAGCCATCCCGTCATCCTTTGTAGTGAATATGAAGAGGGTGGTTGTATTCCATATGTGACCGTTGATAGTGAGCTAGCTGCTTATCAAGCGGTAAAGCATTTAATTCAGCTTGGCAATGAAAAGATTGCGCTAATCAATTCGGATGAAAAATTTCTCTATGCTCGACAACGACGTGCAGGATTCGAGCGAGCGTTAAAGGAATTTAGTTTACCAATTCGTGAGGAATGGATATATCATACGAAGGGATTAGATTTTCAGCATGGTGTTCATGCGATGCGCATGATACTTCAACAAGAAGAAAAACCGACTGCAGTGTTTGCGGTTTCTGATACATTGGCTATAGGCGCATTGAAGGCAATCAATATGGAATTGAGAGCGATGGAGCCAATTGCAGTTGTCGGTTTTGATAATATTAGTTTTTCAAGTATGACGAACCCGACTCTAACAACGGTATCCCAGCCAATGTATAACATGGGCTGTACGGCAGCAGATATGCTGTTGAATAGTATGAAGGGGGAGCGGGTGGAAAATATCGTATTGGATCATGAATTAATTATTCGTGAATCCACGATGGGATAGTACCAGTGATTTTCACCAAAGAGGGAGGTTTTGCTGATGGGGTTTAATGTAGGTATCATCGGATGCGGATCTATTACAAGGTTCCGACATGCTCCAGAATATAAAGCGAA
Source organism: Ornithinibacillus liuyingii (assembly GCF_055550225.1). Lineage (NCBI taxonomy): Bacteria > Bacillati > Bacillota > Bacilli > Caryophanales > Bacillaceae > Ornithinibacillus > Ornithinibacillus liuyingii. The sequence continues at coordinate 35,005 of NZ_JBPWOS010000015.1, forward strand.
TCCACATGTGGAGGAGATTGTTTTTTATGATCGAAATATCGAGCGTGCAGAGAGTCTTGCTTTAGCGTTTGGCGGGCGGGTTGCAACGAGTTTAGAGGAGCTGTTAAATGATCCTTCCATCGTTGCTATTAGTGATTGCTCCTCTAATGAAGCCCATCACATTCATACCACTAAAGCGCTTTTGCAGGGCAAGCATGTATTGTGTGAAAAGCCACTAGCTATAAGTGTGGCACATGCAGAAGAAATTGTCGAAGCAGAGAAAACGTCAGGAAAAATCCTCATGCTTGATCATAATCAACGGTTTACTAAGGCACATATAAAAGCAAAAGAAATCATTGCCAATAAAGAATTGGGTGAGGTCTTAACATTTAAAACTACCTTCGGACATGAGGGGCCAGAAAGCTGGGGCGTTACGAAATCGAATGCAACCTGGTTTTTCCAAAAGGATCGTTCCTATTCTGGGGTTGCAGGTGATTTAGGGATTCATAAGATTGACCTCATTCATTGGCTACTTGATGATGAAATTGTAGATGTAAAATCCTTTTCCGGTTCACTTGATAAAGTAGATGAGAATGGAAATCCTATCGAGGTTCCAGATAATGTTGTTTGTGCGCTAAAAACGAAACAAGGTAGGCTTGGGACGGCCACTTTTTCTTGGACCTATTATGGAGTAGAGGATAATTCCACAACGATTTACTGTCAAAAAGGAATAATTAAACTCTATCACGACCCCAATGCACAGCTGATTGTAGAAATGCGTGATGGAACGGTTGTGAAATATGAAATGGAGCAGCTACAAACCAATGATAATCAAACTAGTACGGGTGTCATTGATGCATTCATTGATTGTATTGTAAATGAGAAAGCTTCCCCTGTTACGAGTCGAGAGGCGATTGCATCATTGAAGGTAATTGAAAAAATACTTCAAGGATAAAATTCCCTTACTATTGTAATGGATTACATACAGAATAAAAATCCTTCATCAGTCATCAAAAAAACTAGATTGAAAGAGTGAAGGCAATGAAGAGAGTAGCCCTTGTAGGACTAGGGTTTATTGGAAAAAGTCATCTTGAGGCTTATCGGCAAATGGAGAATGTAAAGGTTGCCGCTATTTGTACAAAACATAAACATGATGCGAAAGCGTGCTCATCAATTCCTTTCGTTTCAGATTACGATGCGTTATTAAATGATGAATCTATCGATGTGATAGATTTATGCGTGCCTACGTATTTACATGAAGAGTTTATCATAAAAGCAGCACAAGCAAAGAAGCATATTATTTGTGAGAAACCACTAACTCTCACAAAGGCCAGTGCAGATCGCATTTATGAGGAAGTTCAACAACATGGTGTGCGATTATTTGTTGGGCAGGTGCTGAGATTTTGGCCTGAGTATCAAACAATTAAGGATTATCAGGGAAAAAAGTATGTAGATCATGTGGAGATTGTTCACGCTAGGCGTCTAGGGCAATTGCCTTCATGGAGTACATGGTTCCAACATCCAGAAAAAAGTGGTGGCGCTTTATACGATTTACATTTACATGATATCGATTTCGTTTATTACTTGCTTGGCGAAGTTGACAGCGTGTACGCAGTAGGAACACAGAATCCGTTTGGTGCATGGAATCATATAATGACAACGCTTTCTTTTAAAGGTGGAGCAAAGGCATTTATCGAAGCGTCTCATCGAATGCCAGAAGGTTACCCATTTACAATGGCTTTTCGCATTCAAGGGAGCAAGCAAACAATCGATTTCGAACTGAAGGCTTCAGAGAATATTGATCAGATTAAAGGAAGCAACTTTACTGTTTATGATGAAGGAAGTAAAACAGATATCCTAATTCAACAAGAAAATGCGTTCCAAGCAGAGCTTCGTTATTTTATAGATTGCATAGAAAATAATCAAGTAAATAGCATTGTTCCGTTAGCAGATGTTTTATATGTCATAAGGCTTCTAGAGGCAGTAGAGACATCACTGAAGACGAATCAAGTAGTAAAGGTTTGATAAACATTGGTTTCATTATTTTTACTATATTTTAGGGGGTTAGGAAATGAGAAAGTTTGTGAAGGTGTTTATTTTACTTGTGCTAGTCATAGTGCCAGTGCTTGCTGCCTGTGGAGCTGACAATACGTCAGGGGATGAGGGTACTGGCGATAAGTACAAAGTCGGTATTCTTGCACCTGCTGTTACACACGGTTGGGTAGCGGCTGTAGCTTATCATGCAGAAAATCGTGCGAAAGAATTATCTGATGAAATAGAGTATCAAATTTATACGAGTAGTGACGCATCAGAAATGACTTCCCAATTAGATGATCTTATTACATGGGGAGCTGAGGCAATAGTAGCTTTCCCACAATGGGAAGGAATGGAAGTTCCGATTCAACGTGCATTAGATGAAGGAATAAAAGTAGTGAATTTCGATATCGTCATTGATGTGGATGATGTCTATCGTGTTGCAGGTGATAACTATGATATGGGTGTGCAAGGTGCTAACTATATTGTAGATAAGATTGGAACGGAAGGTGAAGTTGTTATTCTAGAAGTGCCTTCATCTGGTTCTGTATCTGAACTAAGAACAGGAGGATTTCTGGACACTATCGAAGAGATTGCACCAGATATAAACCTGCATACGTATGCGACACAATTTACGAGAGAAGATGGTTTGAAGGATTTTGCTGATATTCTAACAAGCTTAAATCATATTGATGCCGTGTTCTCGTTAGATGATGAGACTTCGATTGGTGTATTACAGGCAATTGATGAGGCTGGTAGATCGGATATCCAAGTAGTAACAGGTGGTGGTGGCATGCAAGAGTATTTTAACATGATGCCAGAGAATGAGGACATTTGGATTCAATCTGCGCTTTATAGCCCGGCGATGGTTCAGGATGCAGTGGATACAGCAGTTAAGATATTAAAGGGTGAGGATGTAGAGAAGGAGACAATTATTCCTACTACTGTAGTAGATCGGGATAATTATGAAGAGTTTCTGGATGCAGTGTCTCCTTATTAAAATGTTGTCTGGTACACTTGCGATTTGGGATTTAATTTATCTAACGTGATGAAATAAGTGAACAAGAAGAGGCTGGAAAGCAGCAGGTAGATGAAAGGAAAACCCTAACGCTTAAGTTAGTATTCGTAATAGTTATCGGATATATATTGGACTATCGACTGGTAAGGATCACCATGCATTATTTTCAGTGGTAACGATATATTTTCCGGAGTTGGGGTATAAATTTGGATTTTGCATTTCATTTAGCACACTTCCATCCTCTTCTTTCTAATTGGTCCATTTTCTTACTTGGTATGAAAAAGCTAGACCGGATAAATGAAGACTTTTATTTCATAGTTTCTTTTTATAGCTTTTTTTATAAAATTACTTGGAAGTGATGGCATGAGAATTGAGATGAAAAATATAGTTAAATCCTTCGGAAGTAATGATGTGTTGAAGGATGTTTCCTTCTCGTTAAAGGGGGGAGAGATTTGTGCATTGCTTGGTGAGAATGGGGCTGGTAAGTCGACGTTGATGAATATCCTTGGTGGTATTATTCCGATGGATGCAGGAACTATACTGGTGGATGGCGAGGAGATAGCATTCCATTCGCCTGTCGATTCTATGGAAGCGGGAATTGCTTTTATTCATCAGGAATTAAATCTTATCAATGATTTACCTGTCTATGAAAATATGTTTCTTGGGCGAGAATTAAGGACGAAGCATGGAAGTTTAGACTTAAATCAGATGTATGACCGAACAAACGAGATGTTTAACAAAATGAATGTGGATCTAGATCCTGGGAAGATGGTAGGGGAGCTAGATGCGTCTTATAAGCAAATCGTTGAAATTTGCAGAGCTATGATGATGAATGCCTCTATTATTATCATGGATGAGCCTACTACATCCTTAACAGAATCTGAAATTGAAAGAGTCTTTGGGATGATGAGAACACTCGCAGAACACGGTGTTGGCATTATTTTTATATCTCATAAATTAAATGAAGTAATGGAAATTTGTAATCGTTATGTTGTGTTAAGAGATGGAAAATTGGTATCTGAAGGTACTGTAAAAAATGTTACGAAAAACGAATTAGCTAGCTTTATGGTTGGCTTTGATGTGCGGACAGAATCATTAAGAAGAGATAAGGATAAAGAAGAAATAGGGGAAGAGGTGTTGCGAATTGAAGCTTTAACAGAGGAACACCACTTTCGCGATATAAGCTTTTCGATACATGCTGGTGAAATAGTAGGAGTAACAGGTCTTCTTGGTGATGGGCGAAGTGAATTATTTCAAGCTATCTTTGGGGCTGAACAGTATACGTTAGGAAAAATATTTTTGAATGGAGAGGAAGTAACCATTCGTAGTACATATCAAGCAATTAAACAAGGAATTGCCTATCTTCCAAGAAATCGGAAGGAGAACGCGATTATAAAGGATATGGATATTCTTGAAAATGCATCGATTGTTACGTGGCCTAAGTTTGCGAAGCGGGGTGTGATCAATCGAGCAAGACATAAACAAATGTTTGAAGGCCACCGAGATAATCTGAGGATTAAAATGGACCAATTAACCGATAGTATTACAAGCCTTTCAGGAGGGAATCAGCAGAAAGTCGTCCTGTCGAAATGGCTCGCTGCCAATCCTAAGGTTCTTATATTGGATAATCCGACACAAGGAGTAGATGTAGGGGCCAAGGAGGATATTTACGATATTATTTTAAAACTAGCGGAAGAAAATATTGCAGTCATCGTTTTATCTAGTGAAGCACAAGAGATTATTCGTGTATGTGATCGAGCATTGGTTATGTATCATGGCGTAATTCAAGGGGAAGTCACAGGTGATGAAATGAATGAACATACCATTATGAGGCTGGCTACAGGCGGGAAGCTTGAGGAAGTAAAGGGGGTACATCCGAAATGAAACCAGAAATGGAACCTAAGGTAGATAGTACAGGGGATATAACAGAGAATAGAACATTCATTAGATGGATTAAGTGGAAATGGAAGAACGATCCGTTATTTAGTATTCTTATTGCCCTTATTATTATGGTTATATTACAAACATTGACACTTGGATTTGACTATAATTCCTTCGGTGAATGGTTCCAAGCTTGGACGAATAACTGGATAAATATTCTACGCAATAATGCAGGTGTTGGAATTGTTGCGTTAGGGATGACCTTTGTCATTATGACAGGGGGAATTGATCTATCAGTTGGTTCTACTTTAGTTATTACAGGTGCTTTTGCTATGTATTTATTAGATACTGGGGCACAGGGAATTCTTAGTTCAGTTGGTATCACTGGAGTTCCGGCTATTATACTAACCGTTGTTCTCGTGATGGCTTTTGGCTATTTATTAGGCACTTTAATCGGTGTTACCATTACAAAGGGAATGGTTCCGCCATTTATTGCTACATTGGGTGCGATGATGATTTTTCGAAGTGTTACCCAGCATTTTGCCCAAGGATATAATACAACCGTTCCAACAGAATTTTTACAGATTTCAAGTTTTAAGATTGGTAATTATATGATTATGCCAATTGTTTATTGGATTATTATTGCGGCAATTCTCTATTACGTATCGAAGCGGACTATATTCGGGCGGCAGATTATTGCGGTTGGGTCTAATGAACGGGCAGCTAAGCTATCTGGTGTTAATGTGAATAAGGTGAAGCTTCGTGTTTATAGCCTAATGGGGCTTCTCGTATCGATTGCTGCGATTATTCAAGTATCTCGTATCGGTTCGATGGACTTCTCTAATGCGGGGAGAGGGATGGAAATGGATGCAATTGCTGCAGCGGTTGTTGGTGGCACAAATATGCTTGGAGGAAGAGGGTTTATTCTTGGGACAGTATATGGAATGCTGATTATTGCTGTTATGAATAATTTATTAAATCTATTTGGTGTACCACCTTATTTAAGAGAAGCATTTAAAGGTGTCATTGTCATCGTTGCGGTTCTGTTGCAGCGGAAACAGAAAGCGGCTTAAATTGGGACAGGATGGTTTCCTGTTCCTTTTCATGTGGGATAGGAGGAGTTTTTATGGTGAAAGTTGTTATAGCAAATTTAAAAAAGGTTCAATTGGATAGAGAAGTTGTTCGTTCGCTAGATGGCGTTAGTGATCAAGCAGTATTAATGGATTGGCATGACGTTTCATGGGACGAATTGGGAGAGCATGATGTATTTGTTCCAGCTAGCTTGCTAGATTCGATTGTAAATGATCAAGCATTTATTTATCATGAGCTTAGTTTATATCCATTTTTCCAAGAAATAAAAGCGAGAATAATAGAGGATGGAAGTCCTTCTGGTGTGTTTCGATTTAGGCGAGTGGTAGATGAAGCAGTAAACAGTGCTATTATTACGAGTGATTTATGTGTACTGGAATCTATCTTTGGTCAGCCAGGAAATCTTGTATTGAAGCGTAGCAATGAAGATGTTGTACCACATCATGTTATTTTGATGGTTCAATATAAAAAGGTAATCGCTCATATTGAATATACATTCTCTGGTGATGAATCTATTCAAATAGAATGGAGTGGTGCTTTGAAGATGATAGAATTTCATAGTGATGAACGAACATCATTGAAACCTGGGGGGAATAAGTTACCTCTTTCGTATCGGATAGATTCTATTTTAACTCACTCCAAGAAGTACGAGTTAGTGATAGGGACATTTAATACTTATCAGAAGCAGATTGAAATGGGGGGATAGGAATCATGAAAATAGGAATCATGAGTTTTGCTCATATGCATGCCTTTCGTTATGCAGACTGCCTTAGAAGTTTAAAAAATGTAGAACTAGTCGGGATATGGGATGATAATATCTCTCGTGGGAAGGAGGTAGCCGCTAACTATAAGACAATGCATTATATCGATCAAGATGCCTTCCTTGCACTCGATATGGAGGCTGTCATTATTTGTAGTGAAAATGTACGTCATAAAGAGATGGTGCTAAAGGCAGCGGCTTGCGGGAAGCATATTTTATGTGAAAAACCAATTGCTACGAATCTAGATGATGCAAAAGAGATGATAAAAGTATGCGAGGAGAATGGCGTTATATTGCAAATAGCTTTTCCTGTACGATTTAGTGAACCTATCATTCATTTAAAGGAGCTAATTGATGCAGGAGTACTAGGTGATATTGTGGCTTTTCGCACCACAAATCGTGGTCAAAATCCAGGGGGATGGTTTATTGATAACGCGTTAAGTGGAGGGGGAGCGGTATTAGACCATACCGTACATATGATTGATATTATGCGCTGGTTCCTAGGGAAGGAAGTGGTAGAGGTTAATGCGTTAGTAGATACGTATTTTAATAACATTAATATGGATGATGCGGGTTTACTTACATTGGAGTTTGAAAATGGTGTCATCGCCTCACATGATGCAAGCTGGTCAAGACTTCGTGAATATCCGATATGGGGAGATGCAACAATCGAAGTTATTGGTACTAAACAGACAGTGAGTGCGGATGCCTTTGGGGAATATTTCCGTCTATATACAAATGATCGTAAACCACTAACCTATGTTTTATATGGTAGTGATATGGATTTAGCCTTAATCAAAGATTTTGTGGCATGTGTTGAAACTGGTCGGGAGCCGTTTATCACTGGGGATGATGGACTGAAAGCATTAGAGGTTGCATTAGGGGCATATGAATCTAGTAGGAAGGGGATGCGAGTAAGGATTTAAATAGTCGTTTGATTAAAAACTGTTTGTGGAGTAGGCGGAATGATTGATAGAAGTGTTCAATCGATTAAAACAATCTGGGATATTAGAGATATTGATTAATAAAAGCAGTTAATTATTCAAAGTCGAGAGGGAGTGGAGAGAATTGATTAATAGTAGTATTAAACTATCCAAACCTAAAAGCAAGACCAGATAAAATGGGGTTGTCAAATGAATAGTGTAAGTTTTAATACACACTTCCTTTCAATCTACCAAAAAAACAGGTCAGCCCTACCTCATTTCAGGTGAACTGACCGTGTGATGTATGCTATGCATTACTATTTATTTAAATATCCCCATGCATACTGAGCATAAAGCTCTGCCCCTACGACAAGAGCGTCCTCGTCGATATTGAATTTTCCATGATGATGCGCCCATTCGGTATCTTTTTCTGGATTACCACTACCGACAAGTGCGAAGCAACCAGGTGCCTTTTTAAAATAATCGCTGAAATCTTCGCCACCCATGGTTGGCTTTTCGTGATACAATGCGTTTTCTCCAAAAGCTTCATGTACGATGTTTTGTGCCAGCTTAGCACTTTCCTCATCATTAATAACGGCTTGTGTTCCTCGGGTGTATTCTAGTTTTGCGGTCGCCCCATATAAAGCGGCTACCTGATCTGCATAGTGCTGGAGCTGGCTTTCGATATGGTCCCGTACTTCGGGATCAAAGCATCGAACGGTTCCCTCGATTACGGCATTTTCGGCAATGACATTGAAGCGGGTACCGACATCCATTTTTCCGATGGTCACTACAGCTGGTTGCTGTGTATCGATCGTTCTTGATACAATGCTTTGCACATTCATGACAAAGGAAGAGGCTACAATAGCTGTATCGACACAGGCATGAGGAAGTGCTCCGTGTCCACCTTTCCCTTTGAAGGTTACTTTAAATAAATCAGCAGAGGCAAAGGAAGGTCCTGCTGTACAGGATACTGTCCCTGTCGGCATTTGCGACCATATGTGAATGCCAAAGACATTGTCTACATCATCGACAGCCCCCTGCTTAACGAATGCTTTCGCTCCTTCTGCTACTTCCTCAGCTGGTTGGAATAATAACCGTACATTGCCGGGCAGGTCGGCTTTTCTTTCATTTAACACCTTAGCTGCAATCAATAGCATAGCAGTATGGGCGTCATGGCCGCAGGCGTGCATTTTTCCGGGGTACTTAGAAGCATATGGTAAAGCTTGATTTAATTCTTCAACAGAAAGGGCGTCCATATCACCTCTTAATGCTACGGTTTTTCCTGGTTTTCCCCCATGAATAGTAGCAATTACACCAGTTGGCTCTGTTCTACGATAGGAAATTCCTAATTGACCGAGGTAATCACAAACAAAATTGGTTGTATTGTATTCTTCCCAAGAAAGTTCAGGTTCGCTATGAAGTTTCCTACGAAGGGCAGTTAATTCTTCCCTGTATTGTAAAATGCCTTTTTTTATCGTTTCATTAATCATGATCCTCTGCCTCCGTTAATTTCTTGGCAGTTTCAAATAGAATTTCAACCGCTCTAGTAATATCCAAGGAGTCAGACCATTCTTCCGGGGTATGGCTAAGTCCATTTTTACTAGGAATGAATAGCATACCCACATCGGTCACTTCTGCAAGTACCATTGCATCATGACCAGCTCCGCTATTAATGGAACAATACGGAATCTCTAAATTACCGCTAGTTTGTTTTAATAGATTAACAATGGTCGGATTCATTACTTTAGGCTCCATATATAATTGTTGGGTAATCGTAATTTGAATTCCATCCTCCTTATTGGATTCAATTAGATTGTTCATTTTACGAATTACATTTTGGATATGCTCTTCTTTACCAGAACGTATATCTACGGTGAAGACGGTCTTTTTCGGGATGACATTAGAACCGTTTGGAAATACATTTAGTTTTCCGGTAGTTACCACGGTACCATCACCTTCTGCGATTGCCAGAGCAGGTAATTGGCTGATAATCTGTGCTGCTTTTACTAAAGCATCAGCCCGGCGATTCATTGGAGTTGTCCCTGCATGTCCTGCCTGACCTTCTACTGTGATTTCAAATTGAGTTAGACCGACGATTGTTTTGACTACCCCGATCGGGATTTTCTTATCTTCTAATATAGGCCCTTGTTCAATATGCAATTCTAAGAAAGCTTTGATTGTTTTTGGATCTCTCTTTTTCGGAAGTGATGGATTAAGGCCGATTTCAGTCATTGCATCTACTGTAGTGATCCCATTAGAATCCGTTAGCTTAAAAAATTCCTCTTCACTAAGTAAACCAGTGATTCCTCTGGAGCCCATTAATCCACCACTAAATCTAGCACCTTCTTCCTCAATAAGGGCGATCACTTCTAGGGGATATTTAGGTTTAACGCCTTTTTCTTTAAACAAAGCAGCTACCTCAAGTCCGGCTACTACTCCTGCAGGCCCATCATAGGATCCGCCATGCGGAACCGAATCAAAATGGGAACCAATTAGAACACTTGGTGCATCTTTTAACGTTCCTTCAAGTTTTCCAAAAATGTTACCTAACCCATCTTCATGAACCTGTAATCCGTATTCCTTCATCTTTTCTTTTATATATTCCCGAGCTTGTTTGTCCTCCTGACTATATGTGAGTCTAGTTGTTCCTTGGCCAGGGGTTGCTGTGAAATTACTTAAGGTTTCGATATGTGCTTCAATACGAGCTTGTAGATTGTTCATGTTAATCTCTCCTCCATCTATTTACAAGAAGCTTACGAAAATGCCGGCTAGTACTACCGATACAATTGTAACGGTGATAAATCCTCCAACGAGCATCGGTGGTAGCATGTGGCTTGTTAGAACTTCTTTTTCTTTTTCATCTTTCGTTAGCGAGTTGATAACTTCATTTGTAATAATGTAGTCCGCAGGGAATCCATAGAGTGCCGTTAACGAAACAGCAAAGGCCATTTCTTTGCTTACCTTTAAGAGCTTACCAGCAATAAAGGAGAAAATGTACATCCCAACAACCCCAATAATGATAGAACCGAGCAGCGGAAGAATAATTTCCGCCATCATACTTGGTGTTGCTTGCTTTAATCCGTCAAAAATGAAAAGCATCAGAGCCATGATGGCAAAGCCAAATCCGTTTGCCTTTTGCAATACTTGTTTTTCCAAAAAGCCAATACTTTTCCCAATAATACCGAATAGTAAGCAAAGGACAAATGGACTAATGGACACAACAGGTTCTACTAGTGTTGAAACAAAGTATGCTAGGAATGCTACGATAATCAATCTAAAGAATTTAAAGAATTCTGTGTTGTATTTATCAGGTAGATTTTTAAATAGTTTCAGACTAGATTCGTTTGATCCAGTCGTTTTATCAGCTGCTTGTACGTTTTCAGTTACTGCTAATTCACCATTTCTATATTGTTGAAGGAGTCTTTTTCCTTCCTTCTTTAGCATAATGGATGTAATTGGATATCCTGCAAAGCCTTGCATGACATAGATGACGATGGCAAATACAGCTAAAGAAGTAAGTCCCGCAGCACTAGCTCCATCAGACATGATAATTGCGGATACTAAACCACCAATTAATGGGGGAATAGCGACAACCATGGTTTTAAATCCAAAAATGAAAGTACCAATTCCGAGTAAAAATACGATAATTCCGACAATTCCGGATATAGCAATAAGAATCGTTTTCCATTGGGCTTTCAGTTCTTGTAAGGAAAGAAGTGTACCCATGTTGGTAATTAACAAATACATTAGCATCGTGGCTACTGCAGATGGGATACCAGCGATGGAGACAATATCTTGTGGGAAAAAGGTCCAATATCCAATAAGGAATAGGACAGCACTAATGAACATAGACGGTATCCATGCCTTTGTTCTAATGGCGACCCAATCCCCAACTAAAAGGATAAAGACAACAATAACTAATGCTAGCATTTGGGACATAAATACACCTTCTCTTTGTGTTTTTTCACAATTATTTCGAAAAACGAAAAATTGTGATGTTATTAATAGTAATACTATTTAATTAATATGACAATCGTATTTTTTGATGTAAAGGTTTCCATATGAAAGATTATTAATTGCTAATATTATGATAAAATTTGCTATTTTGAGGGGGGTTATAATAAATGAAGGGGACTTACCCTTCTTGTTATTAGGTCCAGTCCCTATAAGACTTTCTATCTTATTAGAAGTGAAAAATTCACCTTTAAAATTGTCTTTTATTTTTATCTAGATCTAGTATAACGGATATCATTTCACCGTCGTATATTGGTGTTGTACTAATAATTTTTGCTCCACTATATGCTGCATTCCGTTTAATCTCTTCCAACTCCTTCTGACTATAGACTAATCGTGTGATTCTAATGACATTCCTACTTTTGCTTTGTAAGCTTGTCACGAACTTTCCTCCTTCTTCTATGATATGGAGATTCGCTCTTGTAGGCTTTCCGGATTCGATTCCTTTTTACGCGTAAATTTGGTTGCTATCAATCTATGTTTTTTGCCTTTAACCGCCCTCTGAGTAATATTCAGTGTATGAGATTAGTGCTTTTATCATGCGTGTAGTTTTAGTAAAAAAAGCTTGTTCTCCTTGTAAATTAGTAATAATTCGAACTACTCATGATAAAATTAGTTTACTAGGAGGAAGGGAGTGTTGTTGAATGATTAAGAATTTGGCGGATACAGTAGTATTAAATAATGGTGTCAAAATGCCTGGTTTCGGCTTAGGGGTATACAAGGTAGAGGACGGTGAAACAGTAGTCTATGCAGTCCGTACAGCAATTGAATATGGTTACCGACATATTGATACAGCATCTTTCTATCATAATGAGCGTGGAGTAGGGAAGGCGATACGGGAATCTGGAATCCCACGTGAGGAGTTGTTTATTACTTCTAAAGTGTGGAATGATCAACAAGGCTATGAATCTACCTTAAAAGCATTTGATGAGAGCTTAGAAAAGCTTGGGACGGATTACTTAGATTTATATCTAGTTCATTGGCCAGTCTCTGGGAAGTATAAAGAAACGTACAGAGCACTCGAAAAGCTATATGAAGATGGTAGAGCTCGGGCCATCGGGGTTAGTAATTTCCATGTGCATCATTTAAAAGATTTACTAACTGTTTGCAAAGTGAAGCCTGCTATTAACCAGGTGGAGTATCATCCTCATTTGACTCAAGTGGATCTGAAGGCTTTTTGTGAACAAGAGAATATACAGCTTGAGGCGTGGTCTCCATTAAAGCGCGGTAGACTGCTAGATAATCCTATTTTAACTGAAATCGGAAAAAAATACCGTAAGTCCGTACCACAAGTTATCCTACGATGGGACATTCAGAATCATGTGATTACCATTCCAAAATCAATAAAGGCAGAAAGAATTCGCGAAAATGCTGATATCTTTGATTTTGAATTAACAGATGGTGAAATGAAGCAAATCAATGAATTAAATATTAATGAAAGATCTGGATCTAATCCGGATGATTTTTAACATGAAAAGCTCCTTGTCGATAGGACAGGAGCTTTTTGTTTAGAGAGGAGGCCTATTTGAGCTCGTGATAAACTTGCAATATTTATGTTGTAGAGCAACTGTATTTTATTGTTCTATAATGTAGTAATAATTGGTCCTTCTTTTGTCAAAATAATTGTATGCTCATATTGAGCCACAATGCTTTCATCAGTTAGGAAAGTCCATCCATCTTCTGATTGGAAAACTTCCTCTTCTAATGTAGAGATAAAGGGCTCAAAGGCAATTACCATTCCATCTTTTAAAATTTCATCATCCCAGCGAGAATAGTAATTCAGAATATGATCTGGTGCTTCATGAATGGAGCGACCAATACCGTGTCCAGTAAGATTTTTAACGACTGTTAAGCCATGCTGTTTTGCTACATTGTGTGCAGCTTTTCCGAGTCCGCTTAATTTCGAACCGGGTTTTGCTTTTTCTAGTCCAGCGTAGAATGCTTCCTTGGCAACTTCACATACTTTCTGTGAAATGCTCTCTCCATTTCCAACTACAAAGGAAATTCCGGTATCTGCAAAATAACCGTTTTTTGAACCGGAAACATCGATATTAACCAGGTCACCTTCTTGAATAGTCCGGTCACCTGGAATCCCGTGTGCTACTTCTTCATTTATGCTAATGCACGTATAGCCTGGGAAATCATAGACTCCCTTTGGTGCAGATTGAGCCCCTGCTTTTTCGAACATTTCACCGGCAATTTCATCGAGTTCCTTTGTCGTAATGCCAGGCTTAGTACGGTGGACTAATTCATCTCGAATCGCTCCACATATTTTTCCAATTTCTTTTAAACCATTAAAATCTTCTTCAGTCTTTGCAATCATCGTATATCCTCACTTTATAAAGTTTTTATACCATTTAGATTCTAGTATGCATAAAAAAGCGGATTTTAGCTATTATATTAAACTCTCTTTAACTATATAATCTATTTAATAATCTAGGATGAAGGTGGATTCTTGGATAAGAGCGGTTATTGTTGGAAGTTATCTAAAAAAAATAACGGGTGAGATGGGGGAGAACGGTAAAAATGGGGTATCAGTGTCCTAATCACGGTGGAGAGGGAGAAAAAGGTAACAGAGAGCAATTATCGATGCCCTAATCACAGTGGTGAGGAAGAAAAAGGCAACGGAGAGCAGTTATCGATGCCCTAATTATGATGGAGAGGAAGAGAGAGGTAACGGAGAGCAATTATCGATGCCCTAATTAAGATGGAGAGGGAGAAAAAGGTAACGGATAGCAGTTATCGATGCCCTAATCACGGTGGAGAGGGAGAAAAAGGTAAAAGAGCAGGGTTATCAGTGCCCTAATTATGGTGGAGAGGAGGTTAAAGGTAACAGAGAGCAGTTATCAAATCCCTAATAACGGTGGAGAGGGAGAGAAAGGTAACGGAGAGCAATTATCGATGCCCTAATTAAGATGGAGAGGGAGAAAAAAGGTAACAGAGAGCAATTATCAAAGCCCTAATCACGTGGAGAGGAAGAAAAAGATAACGGAGCAGTTTTATCAGTGCCCTAATCACGGTGGGGAAGAGGATAAAGGTTATGGAGCACTGCTATCAATAGAAGAAGCTGCTTCCCCCGCTAATCAACCCCGATTAACATACCGGATACGACGCCCAATAAAGCCTCTTCAATTAGCAATTAAATAACCCCCTTCCAGTAAATAGATTTATATCTACCTACCCAAAGGGGGATTAATGAATTTATTAAATTATAATACTTCTTCTACTGCTTTCACGACGTTTTCTACCGTGAAGCCGTATTTTTCGATTACTTCATTTCCAGGTGCGGATGCGCCGAAGCGGTCAATACCTAGTACTTTACCATCTAGGCCTACATAACGTTCCCAGCCGAATGTAGCTCCCATTTCTACAGCTACACGCGCTTTGACGTTTGAAGGGATTACGCTATTTTTGTATGCTGCATCTTGTTTTTCGAATCGGTCCCAAGATGGCATGCTTACTACGCGGACGTCAATACCTTTTTCTTTTAGGATACTTTGAGCTTGTACAGCTAGTTGTACTTCGGAACCAGTTGCTAAAAGAAGTGCGTCTGGTGTTTCTTTTTCTGAATCACTGATGATATAAGCACCTTTTTGAACACCTTCATAAGCATGTTCTTTTGTTCCTTCTAAAGTAGGAAGTGCTTGTCTAGTTAAAACTAGGGCTGTTGGTGTATCAGTAGATTCTACAGATAAGCGCCATGCTGCAGCTGTTTCATTGGCATCAGCTGGGCGGATTGTAGATAGACCAGGCATTGCACGTAATGCTGCAAGATGTTCGATTGGTTCATGTGTAGGGCCATCTTCTCCAACTGCGATAGAATCATGTGTTAAAACATAAGTTACAGGTTGGTTCATAATTGCTGCTAAGCGAATAGAAGGACGTAGGTAGTCATTGAATACGAAGAACGTACCACCGAATACTTTTAATCCACCGTGTAGCGCCATACCGTTTAATGCAGCACCCATAGCATGTTCACGTACACCAAACCAGATGTTACGACCTGTGTAATCGTTTCTAGTGAAGTCCTCTTCACCGTTAATTGTTGTTTTATTGGAACCAGCTAAGTCGGCACTGCCTCCGATAAAGTTAGGTACAGCTTTTGCAATGGCATTTAATACTTTTCCAGAAGAGTCTCTCGTTGCAAGCTTGTCTACACCAGCTTCGAAAGTAGGGATTGCTTTTTCCCAGCCTTCAGGAAGTTCGCCATTAATTGCTTGCTTAAGCTCTTTGGCTAATTCTGGATATTGTTCTTCATATTGAGCTAATAATGTATTCCATGCTGCTTCTTTTTCAGCACCGGCTTTCACGATTTTTTCATTAAAGTCAGTATATACTTCTTCTGGTACTTCGAAAGGTTCATGCTCCCAGCCGTAAAATTCTTTTGTTAATTTTACTTCATCTCCACCAAGTGGTGAACCGTGAGAAGCAGAAGATGCTGATTTATTAGGTGATCCGTAACCGATAACTGTTTTAATTTCGATTAATGTAGGTTGCTCGCTATTTGCTTGTGCTGCTTGGATTGCTTTTCTAATTTCTTCAATATTAGTACCGTCTTTTACGTATAGCACTTGCCATCCAAGTGCTTTGAAGCGATCTTGTGTGCTTTCTGAGAAGGAACGGTCAAGATCCCCATCCAGTGAGATATCATTTGAATCATATAAAACGATTAGCTTTCCTAAACCTAAATGTCCAGCTAGAGAAGCTGCCTCTTGAGAAATTCCTTCCATTAGATCACCATCACCAACAAGTGAATACGTATAGTGATCCACAACAGCTAAATCTTCCTTATTATATTTACTTGCTAAATGACGTTCTGCCATTGCCATACCAACAGCCATAGCGATTCCTTGGCCAAGTGGACCAGTTGTCGCTTCAACACCGTCTGTATGGTTAACTTCTGGATGTCCTGGTGTTTTAGAACCCCATTGTCTGAAGTTTTTCAAATCATCAATGGTTACATTATAGCCAGATAAATGAAGCAAGCTGTATAAAAGCATAGAACCATGACCAGCAGATAGGACAAAGCGGTCGCGGTTAAACCATTTTGAGTTTTTAGGATTGTGATTCATGAAATCGGTCCAAAGTGTATAGGCCATCGGTGCAGCGCCCATTGGTAAGCCAGGATGTCCTGAGTTTGCTTTTTCAATTGCATCGATTGATAATGTACGAATAGCATTAATCGATAATTGTTCAACAGTCGTCATATCTAATAATCTCCTTTTCTATTTAACTAGATAAGTGAAATGAAATTGCTTTCACAGATTAATAGTATAACGAATAAAGAGGAATAACAAGGATTTAATTGTACATAACTGTGAACAATAATTGTAAATCCTTTGATTAATGATGTAAATCACAATATTGTACAATGGATGTTCAACTAATTGGGATGAAATCGGATACAAAAGGTGTATAATAGGTGTTACAATAAAACATGTCAAGGGGAGATGCAAGTGGTACTAAGTGATCGATACAAAATGATCTTAGATGAACTAACTAGTAATCCAAGTATTACTAGTGTAGCACTTGAGAAGAAATTTAAATTAACGCGTAGGCAGCTTGGTTATAGTATTCAAAAGATTAATGAATGGCTGATGAGTAATAATCTCCCAGTTATTGAAAGAACAAGGCAAGGCCATTTCGTAGTAAACCAAGCCGTGTTTACGAAGCTTAGTGGAAACAGCGAAGCTATTTCTACTACTATCGAAACACCGATTCTTCGTGAGGTAGAGCGAGTTCAGCTTATCTTGATGATGATTCTTAGCTCAGAAGAAGAGTTGTCACTTAATCATTTCACATATGAACTGGATGTTAGTAAGAACACCATTCTAAATGATTTAAAGCAAGCTCAAAGCTATGTGGATGATTATGAATTAACGATTCGTTATTCGAGAAAGTTTGGTTACTTACTCGAAGGAAAAGAATTTCAAATTCGGAAACTGCTCATGCATATGACCTACCATATCTTGCAGCTGAATGATGGCGAAACTCGGTTAAAGAAAATAGCCACCATTCAGGATGAGGAGATTAACGAGTTTAAGAAGCGTGTTGAAAAGGTGGAGAATCAGCTTAATTTGAAATTCACCGACGAAAAACTTCAAATGATGCCACATGTTTTAATCCTATTGTTTAGAAGGATTAAAAAAGGGCATCTAATGAAATCTTTTTCCATTGAATACCAGGAGCTGTCTAATACAAAGGAATATAAAGCAACCGAAGAGTTACTAAATGATATAGATCATATTCCTTTATCGGAGCGACTTTTTATTACATTACACCTTCTGACGACCAATGTCTTTTCAACCGAGATGATGGAAGGAAAAGAAATTCCGAATTTATTACCAGCGATTGATAATATGCTACGTCATTTTGAAAAAAGTGCATGTATCTATCTTCAAGATCGCGATCAGTTATTAGATAAGCTTATGCAGCATATGAAACCAGCATATTATCGAATCAAATATCATCTTACTGACACCGTCCTTTTCCAAGGATCAGTAAGCAGAGAGTTTAAAGAATTACATCATTTAGTGAAACGTTCCATTGGTCCGATTCGAGAATTGCTAGGAACTGATATTCCTGATAATGAAACGGCTTTCATCACCATGTTAATTGGTGGGTGGATGAACAAACACGGTGAAAGTATTGATAAGAAAATCAAAGCAATCGTTGTTTGTCCACAAGGAGTTTCTGTATCCAGGCTGATGTTTAATGAGTTGAGAGAGTTGTTCCCAGAGTTTGTATTTCTTGATTATTTATCGGTCCGAGAGTTTTTAAAATATCCATTAGAATATGATGTGATTTTTTCTCCTATTAATTTAGAAACAAATAAAAAATTGTTTGTAACAAAGGTTTTTCTTGGAAAGCAAGAAAAATATCGATTGAGAAGACAGGTGATGCTGGGTGTCCATGGTTATGTTCAGGATGACATCCAGGTTGAGGGTCTGTTAGATATTATCTCAAAGCATGCTACGGTTGATAATGAAAGGGCTTTAAAAGAGGCGCTATTACAATATCTAGATCCGACTGAACGTGGGAATTATGTCACGCAAGATTTATCTAAAAATGATTTAGGATTACGTGATCTCCTAACAAGTGACACGATTTCATTAGTTGATTCAGTCGATTCTTGGGAAGCGGCGATTCGCTTAAGCGCTAAGCCACTTATAGAACAGGGTAAGATTGAACCTCAATATGTAGATGCCATGATACGGTATTGTGAGAAAGACCCATATATTGTGATTGCACCAGGTGTCGCGATTCCACACGCTGCACCTGAGGATGGGGCACGAGAGGTTGGGATGAGCCTTTTACGAATTAAACATGGGGTATCGTACACGAGTGAAAATGATATTCATTTGATCATTGCAATTTCGGCTGTAGACAAGCAGAAGCATATCCATGCTTTAATGCAGTTAATGAATTTAGTAGGTTCAGAGAGAGAAGTGAATGAATTAATTAGTGCCGAATCAGTAGAGCGTGTATACGAGATTATTACACGTTACTCAATCGACTGAGGTAAGCGGCACGAAAGTTAAAGAAGTGGAGTGACAACAATGGGGAAATTAGTATTTGATGAATCTGTAATCTTGTTAGATGTAGAAGGGGAAACGAAGGAAGTTGTATTAGAAACAGTGGCACAGAATTTGGTGGATAGAGGGCTTGTCAAGACGAGCTTTATCCAAGCTATCTTAAAGCGTGAAAGTGAGTTTGCAACCGGACTACCAACTGCAGGAGTTTCTGTAGCAATTCCACATACGGATGTAGAACACGTTAACGAGAAAACAATTAGTGTTGCTGTTTTAAAAAAACCAGTAGACTTTGTCATCATGGGGGATGACAGTGAAACTACACCAGTACAAATCGTATTTATGCTAGCAATGGATGAAGCACACTCTCAATTAACCCTTTTACAGAAGCTTATGCAAGTCTTCCAAGATGAACAGACATTAAGAACTATTGTGAGTGCGACGGATAAGTCAACTATAAAAACATTACTAGAGGAAAAGTTAGAATTACTTGCATTTGAAGGAGGTGAAAGATAATGGCGAAAAAGACTGTTTTAGTAGCATGTGGAGCTGGTATTGCCACTTCTACTGTTGTAAATAGTGCGATTGAAGAAATGGCTAAAGAAAATGGCATCGATGTGAATCTAGTTCAAATCAAGATTGCTGAGGTAGGTAGCTACGTAGACACAGCAGATTTACTAGTAACTACTGCAATGACAAAAACGGAGTATCCATTCCCGGTTATTAATGCTCGTAATTTCTTAACTGGTATCGGGATTGAAGATACGAAGAAACAAATCTTAGAGGAACTTAAAAAGTAGTGAAGAAAATGTTTGTCTATGTGAGGAGGCTAGCGCATAGATTGGCCTCCCTGGACAAATCTGTTGCTTCACCTCATAAGGGGGAAAAAGAATGCAATCATTCGTTGATTTTATACAAGGATTTTTAGGATTAGGGGCAACCGTTATCCTACCCGTAGCGATATTTTTACTTGGTTTATTCTTCGGCCAAAAGCCTGGTAAAGCATTCCGTTCTGGTTTAACTATCGGGGTTGCTTTCGTTGGTATTTTCTTAGTAATTGATTTGTTAACGCTTAACTTAGGACCAGCAGCACAAGGAATGGTTGATCGTCTAGGCGTCGAACTTAATGTAATTGACGTTGGTTGGCCAGCTACATCTTCTATTGCATGGGCATCTGTTGTAGCGGCATTTATTATTCCGCTAGGTCTAGTTGTAAACGTTGTTATGCTTTTAACCAAAACAACAAAAGTAATGAACGTAGATATTTGGAACTACTGGCATTATACCTTCATGGCTGCTGTTATCTATGCTATTTCTGGAAGCGTTATCCAAGGATTAATCGCAGCTGTAATTTTCCAAATCTTATGTCTTAAGATTGCTGACTGGACTACTCCAATGGTTCGTGACTTCTACGAAATGCCTGGTGTATCCGTAGCAACTGGTAGTACTGTATCTTACGCACCTTTCATTTTCTTAGTAAAAGGGTTACAAAAAATTCCTGGAATCAACAAATTAAAAGCAGATTCTGATTCTATCCAGAAACGCTTTGGTGTATTCGGTGATTCTATGGTAATCGGTTTAGTGCTAGGTGCTGCCATTGGGGCGCTTGCAGGTTATGACATTGGTGACATTATTGGTATCGGTATGTCTATGGCTGCTGTTATGATCTTAATGCCTCGTATGGTTAAGATTTTGATGGAAGGTTTAATGCCTGTTTCTGAGTCTGCACGTACTTGGTTAAACAAGAAATTCGGTGATAGTGATATCACAATTGGTCTTGATGCAGCTGTACTTTTAGGACATCCATCTGTTATCGCAACTGCACTAATTTTGACACCGATTACAGTTTTAATCGCAGTAATCTTACCTGGTAATAATGTATTACCATTTGGTGACTTAGCAACGATTCCATTTGTTATCGCATTTATTGTAGGTGCGGCTCGTGGTAATATCATTCACTCTGTCATTGTAGGTACCATTATGATTGCATTATCCCTATATATGGCAACAGATATTGCGCCGGTATTTACACAAATGGCAACAGAAGCAAGTATCAATTTACCAGAGGGTTCTGCAATGGTTTCCAGTATTGACCAAGGTGGTAACTTAATTAACTGGGTTATCTGGAGATTCTTTGACCTATTTAACTAATTACATCGTTTAATTTCGGTGGGGGTTTAACGATAATCCCCACTGAAATTATTTGATTGTACCGTTATTCATAAGGAGGAGAACAACAATGAAAGCACTAGTAAAAACGGAATTAGGATTTGGAAATCTAGAAGTACAAGAAAAGCCTGAACCATCACCAGGTAGAGATCAAGTGAAAATTGAAGTGAAATATGCTGGAATCTGTGGTTCTGATATTCATACGTATGAAGGGCATTATAAAGTGGCTACTCCAGTAACATTAGGCCATGAATTTGCAGGGGAAGTTGTTGAAGTTGGTGAAAATGTAACCGAGTTTAAAGTTGGGGATCGTGTCACTTCTGAGACAACTTTTTATATTTGTGGAGAATGTGAGTATTGTAAGACACAAGATTATAATCTTTGTAACCATCGTAAAGGACTCGGTTCACAACAAGATGGTGGATTTACAAAATACCTAATTGCTCGTAAAGAAAGTGTTCATCATCTTCCTGAGAATGTAGATTACCAATCTGCTGCTATGACAGAGCCATTAGCGTGTACCCATCATGCTGTAGCGAAAACAGAAATAAATGAAGGAGATTTAGTTGTCGTTATCGGTCCTGGACCAATTGGCTTATTAGCTGCTCAAGTAGCAAAAAGCTATGGCGCAACCGTTATTATTACTGGCCTAACGAATGACAAAGTCCGTTTGGATAAAGCATTAGAAGTTGGAATCGACTATACGGTTAATACACAGGAGCAAGATTTGAAAGCATTTGTTAATGAGTTAACCAATGGTTATGGAGCCGATGTCGTACTAGAATGCTCTGGTGCAATTCCTGCTGCTAAACAAGGTCTAGATATTTTACGTAAGAAAGGTCAGTATGCACAGGTTGGTCTATTTGCTAATCCAGAAATTCAATTTGATTTAGATAAAATCATTCAAAAAGAAATCCGTGTCGTAGGAAGTAGAAGTCAAAAGCCTGCTGATTGGGAGCCTTCTCTAGCATTAATGAACGAAGGGAAAGTGAATGCGAAAGCACTAGTTACCCACATCTTTGATATAACGAAATGGGATGAGGCATACCAAGCAATTAAGAGTGGTGAAGCAATTAAAGTTTTACTCACACCAGCAGAGTAATAGATTACTAGATTTCAGGGAGGCTATGTCAAATGAATAAACAAGAATTAATCGATTTAATAGATTACACATTGTTAACACCTACTGCAACAAAAGCGGATATTAAAGCATTCTGTGAAGAAACCATTGAATATGGCTTCAAAACCGTATTTGTGAATCCTTACTATGTATCTTATGCACATGAATTATTATCCCCACATGGAATTAAAGTAGGGGTTCCGATTGGATTCTCACTTGGTGGAGCAACAACCCATGTGAAGGTAGAAGAAACGAAAGAAGCGATTAAGAATGGTGCGACTGAGATTGATATGTTAGTTAACTTAGGTGCACTTAAATCTGGTGAATATGATGTCGTACGAGATGACATCGCCGCTGTGGTAAAAGCTGCTGATGGTTTAACCACAAAAGTAATCATTGAAACGGCTTTACTAACGGATGAAGAAAAAGTAAAAGCTACCGAACTAATTATAGAAGCTGGAGCTGATTTTGTTAAAACAGCTACTGGATTTAATGGTGGAGGAGCAACAGTGGAAGATGTTAAATTACTTCGTTCTGTTGCTGGAGACAAAATTGGCGTCAAAGCTGCAGGTGGCGTGAAAACATTTGAAGATGCTGTGAATATTGTAGCAGCCGGTGCAAATCGTATCGGTGCAAGTGGAGCAGTAGCGATTGTAAGTGGTGGCGTATCTACATCCTCTTACTAATCTAGTAACTAGTGTATAAGGCGGTAGGTTATGGAGCTTATAAAATCTTTTAAAAGGAATGAGGGAAAATAATGGTAGATTCATTATTAGACTTTATGTTAGGGCCTTTTCGGTCAATAAGTGCGTTTTACTTTGAACATCAAATGATTTTTAACGCGATTATTATAGGTTTTGCAGGATATAAACTTTTCACTAGCACCAAGAAAACGGAAAATAAGTCAGCTAGTTAATTGGCAACAAGGGAAAGGGTGTTTGTTTTGAAAGCATTAAATTTATATGGAGTAGAAGATCTCCGTTTTGAAGAGAACACGCCAAAACCAGTCATTGAAGATTTGAACGACGTGATTATAAAAGTTAAATCTGTAGGAATATGTGGATCGGATACGTCTCGCTATCGTAAACTTGGTCCATATGTGGAAGGGATGACGTTTGGTCATGAGTTTGCTGGAGAGGTTGTAGAAATTGGAAAAGGTGTAACCAATGTCAAAGTTGGTGATCGTGTTGCAGGCTGCCCAGCTTTTGTTTGTGGTGAATGTGATTACTGTATGAAGGGGGAACCAGCACGATGTGAGAAGCTATCTGTCATTGGTGCTTATCGTCCTGGTGCCTATGCTGAATATACGAAGCTTCCAGCAACACATGTTATTCCACTACCAGATAATGTGGATTTTGACACAGCAGCTATGGTAGAGCCTTCAGCTGTTGTAGCGCATGGCTTCTATCGTACAACTATTCAACCTGGTGCAGAAGTAGCGATTATGGGTGTAGGTAGTATTGGTTTGCTTGCAGTACAATGGGCGAAGATTTTCGGAGCGAAGAAGGTCTATGCAATCGATATCGATGATAAAAAGCTAGCAATTGCGAAAGAGCTTGGTGCTGATGTCGCGATCAATTCACTAGAGAAGCCTGCTCATGAACAAATCATGGAGCATACAAACGGACGTGGTGTAGATTTAGCGGTGGAATCAGCGGGTTCTCCCATTACATCAGCACAAGTATTCGCCCTACCACGTAAAGGTGGAGAGGTCGTATTCATGGGGATTCCGTATGCAGATATCAACATCGAGCGCTTTTTCTTTGAAAAAATCGTTCGTAATGAGCTAACAGTTTATGGTTCTTGGAATGCCATCTCCGCACCTTTCCCAGGTAAAGAATGGAGTTCAACTATACATTATATGAGTACCGGACAAATAAAGTCTGCACCGATGATTTCTCATCGTTTACTATTAGAAGAAGGCCCAGCAACATTCCAAAAGATTACGAATCGTGAAATGGATTCTGTTAAAGTAATTTTCCATCCTTAGAAAGAGATAAGTTCCATAACTAGTTGCTTGAGTGAGGGGAGTAGGTTAGCTACTCTCCTTTTTGTTGCCTGATGTTGACATAGTCATTACGTATCTTGACACTGTGTAGATTACATCTTATCATCTTGGTAAGATAGAAAAATGCGATTCTAGAAAAGAGCGATACTATGTTAAGTTGGGAAGAACGACGGTTATTAGTAAAAGTAGCGATGCTATATTATTTTGAAGGACAAACACAGGCTGAAATAGCAAAGAAATATAATGTATCACGTCCCGTCATATCTAAGCTATTAAATAATGCCAAAAAAGAAGGAATTATAGAGATTTATATTAAGGATGAGACGTTTCAAACAGTAGAACTTGAGCAGAAGTTAGCTAAGAAATTTAAATTGAAGGAAGTAATGGTGGTTTCTACGGCAGGATATGCACCAGAAATGGTAAAGCGGCAATTAGGGAAATCGGCAGCATCTTATCTTGTGAAACGCTCAAATAATATTAAAAGCTTAGGGATTTCTTGGGGATCTACCTTGCTTTCTGTAGTAGAAGAATATCCTTATGAGCGCAAAAAGGATGTTCATATTGTTCCAATTGTAGGTGGAATGGGTAGCGAATTTGTTCATCTTCATTCCAATCAACTAGCTTTTAACCTAGCCCAAAAAATGAACAGTAAATGTTCTTATTTATATGCTCCAGCACTTGTAGAGTCTTTAGATTTGAAAGAAAGATTAATTAGTACAAAAGATATTGCAGATGTGTTGGAGGAAGCAATAAATGTGGACTTAGCAATCGTTGGAATAGGAAATCCATTCAAAGGCTCCACAATGGAAAAAATCGGCTACTTAAATGAAAGTGATTTAGTTTCGTTACGTAAGGCAGGAGCTGTAGGAGATATCAGCTCTCGCTTCTATGATGCGGTTGGTAATGAGTTGGATCATCCACTAAATCAACAGGTTATCGGGTTAAATCTAGAAGAAATTAAAAATATTCCTGAGGTTATCGGAATAGTAGAAGGCTCCTATAAATTAGAAAGTATTGAGGCAGCTCTTCAAGGTGGTTATTTAGATGTTTTAATAACAGACGACCGAACTGCTCAGGAATTAATAAAATCGGAAATTTGATTGGTCAGAAAATCCCTCCTAGTGATAGAAGGGATTTTATCTAATTATGAGGAAGTACAATACATTTTAAGCCATCTTTATTTAGTGCAGTTTTAAATGCTAATTCAGTTTCTCGCAATGAAAACCTATGCGTGATAAAGAAAGAAAAGTCGATGATACCTTCATCAATCCACTTTACTGCCTCAACATGTAACCTTCTAGGTGCACCATGGGTTCCCACAATTTTCAGTTGTTTATAAATGATATGATTAGTATTTAGAGATATTTCATTCAATTGCTTTACTCCGGCAAAAAATAATACTCTCCCAGTTTTTTTGGCGATTTCTAGTGCTTCTTTTTGCACTGATGCTGAAGGAGCGGTAATAATCACGACATCGGCTCCAAGTCCATTTGTTTCTTCCATCACTTTTTCGAATGTGTTGGTGGAGTTTGGATCTATTACAACGTCTGAACCGACCTGTAAAGCTTTGTCTTGTCGAGGCTTTGAACGTTGAATAGTGATTACCTTTGTAGCCCCCATTTTTTTGGCTGCAGCAATATACATACATCCAATAGCACCTGCTCCATATACAACAACCGTATCGCCAGCATTTATTTCTACTTCCTTTAAACCACTTAAAACACAAGAAAATGGTTCGGATAAAGAGGCAAGCTCATAGGAGGTAGAATCTTTGATTTTTTGGATGGAGCCATATTCAACAAAATTTCTTGGTAACACAACATATTCACTAAAGCCACCATCAATCTGATAGCCAACAGACTCTCCTTTTACACATTGATGCCCTTCTTCTTTTTGGCAGAATAAACATTCACCACATGGAATATGAGCACCTAATGTAACACGATCCCCTATTTTAAAGCGTTTTACCATTTTCCCTATTTTAACAACTTCACCAGCAATCTCATGTCCAATAACTCTAGGATAGTTAACTCGATCATCCCCATTTTTATAGATACGTAGATCGGAGCCGCATACTCCAATAGCATGAACTTTTAGTAGAATTTCATTTTCTGTAATATCTGGGATAGCCTTTTCCGTATATTGAAGCGTCTCTTTATCTGTCAGTGCGACAATGTGCACGTATATTCCTCCTTATATTACTTTATTTAAAAGAATGGGTCTTACTTATGGCATAATATAGTTGTCTTTTTTCCTCTTGTTTTTTTTCGGGTGTCCAACTTAATAGTTTTGCTAATTCATCACTTACTAGATCTAGTGAACTAGTTACTTTTTGAGGTTCAAATAGTAAGTAACTAGTTCTCCGATCATAAAAGTCTACTAAAGAAGTGACCATCTCATGCTCAACGGTATACCTAAGCTCCCCTAATATCGCCATATCTTCTTTACTTTCAAGCTGTTTATAGCTACTGATTGATTGTAAAACTAGATCCGTATTAGAACCATATCTATAGACTAAATTTAGAATATCCTCCTTATCTAGGTGAATATCATGATAATATCCAGTAAGCTTCTCTGCATAGGATTCTAGCTCCTGTTGATTGTTAAACTGAGAACCTGATAATTTTATAGTGTCTGTTTTGGATGGGGTTACATCCTTCTTCTCTTTTTTCTCGATATATTGCATGACTCTTTCAGCCATTTTTCGGTAACCTGTTAACTTGCCTCCTGCGATAGTAATAAGTCCGGTATCGGATTCGAATATCTCATCATGCCGAGAAAGTTCTGCAGGTGATTTTCCCTCTTGACCAATCAGTGGTCTTATACCGGCCCAACTAGATATTACATCGCTAACACTCAAGGTAAGATTCGGGAACATATCTTTTAAACAACCGAGTAAGTAATGTACTTCTGTAAGATTTACATGAATATCATCCATATCCTCCTTATATGTTGATTCAGTGGAACCCACATATGTTCGATTACCAATGGGGATTACCGCTATCATTCGGCCTTTATGCTGGAAGTAGATGGAGGAGTTTACTGGTAAAGACTTTCGATTAAATACAATATGGATACCTTTTGCTAGAACCATATATTTACCAGTAACGGGTCTATCCTTTTTTCGAACGACATCAACCCATGGACCAGCAGCATTTACAATATGTTTTCCATAGATAGTAAAGGTTTTGCTTTCAATATGATCTTTAACTACAATCCCTTTTACTATATTTTCCTCATTCTTGAGAAATTCGGTCATTTCAGCATAATTTAAAACTTGAGCTCCTTTCTCCGCTGCGGTTTTGGCTACCTCCATCGTTAAGCGGCTGTCATCTGTTCGATATTCAACATAAACTCCACTACCTTTAACCGTATTTGGGTTAAAGAGAGGCTCATTTTGAAGCGTTTTCTTTTTGCCGTAAATTCTGTGTCGCTCTTCCTTTTTTACTCCTGCTAGACGATCATATAAAGTTAGACCAGCTTTTAATGTTAATAGGTTATAAGATTCATTTTTGATTAAAGGAAAGTTCATTTTGATTGGATAAACGAGGTGAAGAGCATTATTGTAAACAATTTCTCTTTCAGAACCAGTTTCTTTGACTACTGGAAAATCAAAGTTTTGTAGATATTTCAAGCCACCATGTATCAGCTTTCCAGAACGACTACTAGTACCTGAAGCAAAGTCTTTTCTCTCAATTAATGCCACGTTTAAACCTCTACTAATAGCATCTAATGCAATTCCACTTCCTGTTATACCACCGCCAATCACGATTACATCAAAAAGCTCTTGTTCCATTTTGGTAATGATTGTCTTTCGATTTTGAGTTGAAAAAGAAATTGAATTATTCATTGCCCATCTCCTTTACAAATAATTGTTCATATGTTCTAATTAAGAACAATTGTAAATTTAGTTTCAGTATATCTGGTAGGGTAATGATAGTCAAGAAAGGGTTTACAATACGAATCTATTAGGATTCATTATATATTAATATTGTGAAATGATTTTAATTAATTATGATATTATGTTATCGGTGCTAAAGAAGACGGGGGGATAAAAATGGATAAATTAGAAAGGGAGTTACTTATTAGAGTTGCAAAGCTATATTATTTCGAAGGTTGGACACAAAGTGAAATTGCTAAAAAGGTCAATAAATCAAGACCTATTATTTCTAAGCTTTTAAAACAAGCAAAAGAAAGTAATATTGTGGAGATTTATATAAAGGATGAGACAATACACACCGTTGGATTAGAAAGATTAATCGAAAAAAAATACGGGTTACATGAGGTTATTGTGGTTGCAACTGGGGATGATGGACCGGATATGATTATGCGTAACATAGGAAAAGCAGCGGCTGAATACATCGAAAGAAGGCTTGAAAAGATTAATTCAATTGGCGTATCGTGGGGGAAGTCTGTTCATGCTGTGGTAGAAGCAATTGAATATCAAGATAAGGGACATGTACACATTACCCCTCTTATTGGTGGGATGGGGCAGTATAATGTTCATTACCATTCTAATCATCTGACATTTCAAATGGCAAAGAAATTAAACACATCGTCCTCTTATTTATACGCTCCAGCAATAGTTGAGAATATGGATTTAAGAAATCGAATTATGTCGTCAAAGGATGTACACGATGTTTTACTTAAAGGAAAGTCAGTAGATCTTGCCATAGTGGGTATAGGTAATCCAGGTTATAATGCAACGATGAATGAATTGGGCTATGTTAGTCAAGAAGAACAAAATAGTTTAATTGAATTAGGGGCGGTTGGTGATATAAACTCGATCTTCTATGATGTAAATGGAAACCACGTTGAACATTCGTTAAACTATAGAACAATTGGTATTAATTTACAAGATTTAAAAAGTATACCAGAAGTAATCGCGGTAGTAAGCGGGTGCCATAAAGTAGAAGCTCTTCATGTTGCTTTAAAGCATAAATGCTTGTCCACTATAGTGTTAGACGATGTTACGGCAAGAGAATTAACTTTAATTTCGAATTAATTATAAAAATTCATTGACAAGAATTTGAAAGCGCTTTATCATGTTATTTAACATTAGTAATATCCCATTACAGATGTAAAGGAGGGTTGGTATGTGGGGGAATTTCATTATCATTTTTGCACTAATTTGGGGATTACAATTTTTACTGACTCATCTCCAAGTGAAGCAGTATCGTAAGCATATACGAGAATTTACTAAAAGAAAGTCTGGGTACCTAGGTACAGGATACTATAAGAAAAAATTTGGTACAGGTGCGTTGGTATTGTTAGTTTGTGATGAGGAGCTAGATATAGTTGAAGCAAAAGTGATGAAAGGAATCACTGTATTTGCTAGATTTAAAGATCGTAAAGAGCTCATCGGAAAAAACTTATTGCAAAGTAAAAATTCTCAAAATTTAAACAATATAGAAAAGCATGCACTGTCTGGTGCGATTGACATGATTCAAAAAGAAATTAACAAAGGAAAGGGGAATGAAGCATGGATTTCTTAATTCATTTAGCAGAAGGCTTTATTGGAATGTTCCAAGAAGGTGGAGAAACTTTCATGGGTCTTGTAACTGGAATTATTCCAATGCTAGTAGTACTAATTACAGCAGTTAATGCACTTGTTAGATTTATAGGTGAGGAAAGAGTTAATAAGTTTGCGCAGAAATGTACTAAATTCTTTATTCTTCGCTATACTATATTCCCATTTTTGGCTGTGTTTTTCTTAACTAATCCAATGTGTTACACATTTGGGAGGTTTTTACCAGAAAAGCAAAAACCTGCATTTTATGATTCAGCAGTATCTTTTGTACATCCAATCACTGGACTATTCCCACATGCCAATCCTGCTGAATTATTTGTTTGGATGGGAATTGCAGCTGGGATTACGGAACTAGGATTATCACTTGGGCCATTAGCGTTACGATTCTTATTAGTAGGAATTATAGTTATGTTAATTAGGGGTATTGTTACTGAAATTATTACAGATCGTATGCTAAAAAGCAGAAATGCTGCTTAGATATGAAGAATATGCAATTGAGGAGGGTGTCGCATGAGTGAGTACAAATCAGTGAAAGTTGTAAAGGGACCATCCGGTTGGGGTGGGCCATTAATCATAACCCCTAGTGATCAGCAAAAATACATTATTTCTGTTACTGGTGGTGGAGTTCATAAAGTCGCTCAGGAGATAGCAGATCGTACTGGTGGTATTGCTATTGATGGTTTTGAGAAATCAGTACCTAAAGAAGAAATAGCAGCTGCGGTAATTAACTGTGGTGGTACTGCAAGAAGTGGAGTATATCCTCGAATGGGTGTTAAAACGATAAACACATATAGTAATTCACCATCTGGACCTCTACTAAAGTTTATTAATGAAGGAAATTTTGTATCTGGAGTAGATGTTCGGAATATCGAGGATTTAGAGGCAGAGGAGATTGCTGCTTCATCTATAGAAGAAAGTCAACCTAGTAACTTAATGGACAAGAAGATAGCCCAGCAGCTAAAAGAAGAAGCAAAAGCGAAAGTTAGAGAGAACAACAGTGAAAAGGGCAAGAAAAAGAACCCGATTATGAAGTTAATCGAAGTGTTAGGGAATAAAGTTGGAAATGTTGTAAGCGTATTCTTCCAGTCTGGTAGGGACACGATTGAAACTGTTATAAAGAACATACTACCTTTCATGGCATTTGTAAGTGCACTTATGGGAATTATTACATTTACTGGAATTGGAGATTTTATCGCTAATCTAGTTGCTCCGATGGCCACAAGCCTAATTGGTATGTTGATTATATCTTTAGTTGCTGCAATCCCAATTGTCTCCCCATTATTAGCACCAGGTGCTGTAATTGCACAAGTTGTTGGGGTGTTAATTGGAGTAGAAATAGCTAATGGCAATATCCCTCCACAAATGGCATTGCCTGCATTATTTGCAATAAATCCACAAGTAGGAACAGACTTTGTACCAGTTGGTCTGACTTTGGGTGAAGCAGAACCGGAAACGATTGAAGTAGGAGTGCCTGCAGTCTTATTCTCACGTCTTATTACTGGACCAATAGCAGTTATTATCGCTTATTTTGCTAGCTTTGGTTTGTACAGTTAAAAGGAAGTATAACTTGACTAGATAAAGAAAGCGCTTTATAATTACAAATGTAACATATAGTTACATTTGTAATTTCATTAGAGGGGTGAAAAAATGAGTGTATATTTAGAGTTAAACGTTGTTGAAGTTGGCGAAGAAGCTACTTTAATGTTTGAAGAATCGATGATGATTTTATTTAATGATACGGTACCAGCAGATTTGAAGGGAATTTCTGTCATTCATAATACGCGAAACATAAAAGAAGAGATCCAAGCAGGAGATATGATGGAAATAGATGGTGAGAGCTTCAAAATCTTATTTGTTGGCAATAAAGTAAATGAAACTTTACAAGAATTAGGACATGCAACCTTTAATTTCAATGGGGAAATGCAGGCGGATCTTCCTGGAACTGTTTGTTTAGAAAAAAAGGAAATTCCAGATATTCGTGCAAAATCAACAATTACCTTCCAAAGGGGTTAATAAATACAACAAAGGGGAGTGGAGTAGATGTTAAATATTAATAGAAAACTAGCGAAACTAGAAAATGAAGGTTCGTATATTAAAGTTGGTTTAGTTGGTGCAGGGCAAATGGGACGTGGGATGATCTCTCAAATAGAAAGTATGAAAGGTATGCGAGTAGTTGTTACAGCAGATTTATTTATCGACAATATTACGAATGCGTATAGCCATGCTGGAATTGAAGCAAATGAAATAGTAGTTACCGAGGATGCAAAAGATGCATCAACAGCGATGCAAGAGAATAAAGTTGTCGCTACTACTAATACTCAATTAGTTACTACATTGCCAGAAGTAGATGTAGTTGTTGATGCAACTGGCGTGCCGAATATAGGTGCTGAAATAGCTTGGGATACAATTTTAAATCGTAAGCATATTGTTATGCTTAATGCTGAAGCAGATGTCACTGTTGGACCATTGCTTAAGAAAATGGCTGATGCAAGTGGAGTAGTGTATACGGGTTCCGCTGGAGATGAACCTGGTGCGATAATGGAATTATATGACTTTGCAGATGCTATGGGGTTTGAAATAGTTGCTTTAGGTAAAGGAAAAAATAATCCATTAAATTTAGAGGCTAATCCAGAAACAGCGAAAGAAGAGGCAAAACTAAAGGGAGCATCACCAAAAATGCTAGCATCTTTCCAAGATGGTACAAAAACGATGGTAGAAATGAACGCTGTAGCTAATGCAACTGGCTTTTTACCAGATCAGCCAGGAATGCACGGATTTGAAGCTACTGTAAATGAACTTCCTGGTATCTTTTTGGAAAAAGACAAAGGTGGCAAATTGAACGGTAGAAAAGTAGTTGAATTTATAAACGGAATTGCTCCTGGGGTATTTGCTATTATCGCTTCTGACAAAGAAGAAGTAAATGCGGAAATGAAATATTTAAAAATGGGAGATGGACCGAATTATGTTCTATATCGTCCATACCATTTAACAAGTCTAGAAACGCCATTATCGATTGCAAAGGCCTTTTTCGATAATGAAGCAACCATAGCACCATATAAAGGGATACAAGGAGAAACTGTCACAGTAGCTAAAAGGGATCTTGAAGCTGGTGAATACTTAGACAGCATTGGTGGATTTACCGTATATGGTAAGCTGTTGAAGGCAACAGAAGCAAAATCTCTTAACGCACTTCCTATTGGTCTAGTAGACTCAAATGTTATGCTTAAACGCTCTATTAAAAAAGGTGATATTATCACTTACGATGATGTTGAACAAACAAAAGAATCAACAATCTGGAAAATACGTTCATTGCAAGATAGAGAGTTTTAACTGGATTAACATTCCATAGGGATGTATGAACTATAGTAATTACAACATATGTTTTGCTTGGTAAAGGTAAAACATATTTTATTACATTAAATTTTACAAAAGTAACAAGTGAAAACAAATGTAAAGGAGAGGTAAAATGAATAATAGCAATGTGTTAAACATTCCAGAAGTTATAACTAATGAAAAACTACTAGACCTATACAAACAAATGTGGTTAATCCGTCTATTTGACGAGAAAGTAGATGAATTTTTTGCAAAGGGCATGATTCATGGTACGACACATTTAGCCGTAGGTCAGGAAGCAAGTGCTGCCGGTGTGTGTGCGTTACTATCTGTAGAAGATAAAATCACCAGTACTCACCGTGGACATGGGCACTGTATTGCTAAGGGCGCGACCCCTGATCGAATGATGGCAGAGCTGTTTGGCCGGACTACTGGTTACTGTAAAGGTAAGGGTGGATCCATGCATATTGCTGACGTAGATATGGGGAATCTGGGGGCAAATGGGATTGTTGCTGGTGGTATACCGTTGGCTGTTGGTTCGGCATTAACGGCTAAAATGAAAAAGCTAGATTATGTAACAGTCTGCTTCTTTGGAGATGGGGCTACAAATGAAGGAAGCTTCCATGAAGCAGTCAATTTAGCTGCCATCTGGGATTTGCCTGTCATCTTTGTCTGTGAAAATAATCAATACGGAATGTCAGGTTCCGTAAAAGAGATGACACGAGTAGAAAATATTGCTGACCGAGCACACGCCTATGGAATCCCAGGCGTTGTTGCTGATGGTAACGATATTATCGAAATGATGAATGTAACAGATGAAGCGATACAACGTGCGAAACGAGGAGAAGGTCCAACATTAATTGAAGCAAAAACATATCGTTGGAAAGGTCATTCAAAGAGTGATGCGAAGAAATATCGTACCCGTGAGGAAGAACAAGAATGGCGTAAAAAGGATCCAATAAAACGTTGTAAGGAAGTATTAATCGAAGCGGGATTATTAACGGAAGAAAAGGCAGAAGATATTCGTCTGGAAGCGAAAAAAGAAATTGAAGATGCGGTTACTTTTGCAGAACAGAGTCCTGCGCCGACACTAGATGACTTATTAACGGATGTTTATGCATAGGAGGGGATACCAATGAGAGAAATTACTTACTTAGAAGCAGTACGTGAAGCGATGAGTCAGGAAATGCGTAAAAACGAGGATGTCTATATTTTAGGGGAAGACATTGGCGTATATGGTGGAGCATTTGGCGTAACTCGAGGCATGATTGAAGAGTTTGGACCAGAACGTGTACGTAATACACCGATTAGTGAAGCGGGAATTGCTGGTACGGCTGTTGGCTCAGCTTTAACTGGCATGCGTCCAATACTAGAATTACAATTCTCAGACTTCATTACGATAGCTCTAGACCAGCTTGTCAATCAAGCGGCGAAGATTCGCTATATGTATGGTGGAAAGGGTAAAGTTCCGATGGTAGTTCGAACTCCAAGTGGTTCTGGTACTGGTGCAGCCGCACAGCATTCGCAAAGTTTAGAAGCATGGGTCGCCCATATCCCAGGTCTTAAAGTTGTACAGCCATCAACTGCATATGATGCTAAAGGACTTTTAAAAGCTGCAATGGATGATGAGAATCCAGTTATTTTCTATGAGCATAAATTATTATATAAAACTAGTTCAGAGGTTCCAGAAGAGCAATATTCCATTCCTTTAGGCAAAGCGGATATAAAGCGGGAAGGTACAGATGTAACAATTGTCGCCACTGCGATTATGGTGCATAAAGCATTGGAAGCAGCAAAAGAGCTTGAAAAAGAAGGAATTAGTGTGGAAGTAGTTGATCCACGTACCCTTGTACCGTTAGATAAGGATACCATTGTGGAGTCAGTGAAGAAGACTGGTCGTGTTGTTGTCGTACATGAGGCAGTCAAACGAGGCGGATTCGGTGGGGAGATTGCTAGTGTTATAGCAGAAAGTGAAGCATTTGATTTTCTTGATGCTCCAATCAAACGTTTAGGTGGTGCGGAATCACCAATTCCATATAACCCCGAGTTAGAAAAGGCCCATGTACCACAAGTACCGGATATTATCCAGGCAGTTAAAGAAACCGTAAACCGCGTATAAGGGAGGGAACAACATGGCAAAAGAAATATTCATGCCCAAGCTAAGTAGTACGATGGCTGTAGGTACACTGCTTCAATGGTTTAAAGAGGAAGGTGACTCCGTTGAGGTTGGTGAACCATTATTTGAGATTATGACAGATAAGATAAATATTGAAGTTGAGTCCTATGAAGAAGGGATTTTACTAAAAAAATATTTTCAAGAGGATGATGAGATTCCCGTTAATACGGTTATAGGATATATTGGCAGCTCAGATGAATCGGTCCCAGCTGAGTCTCCAGGAGTGAGTGGTGAAGAATCTAAGAAAGAAGTAACTAGTACTAATGAAAACTCTAATGAGCCACTCACAACCTCTACAAACGGGGAAGTCGTAGAAACGAGTTCTACTTCTTTGAACGGAAAAGTACGTGCGACCCCAGCCGCAAGGAAGCTAGCACGAGAAAACGATATAATACTAAGTTCGGTATCTGGAACAGGTCCTAAAGGAAGAATCCAGAAGCAAGATGTGTTACAAGCACTGGAGGATACTCGCGTACTAGTAACCCCATTAGCAAGGAAAATCGCTGAAGAAAACGGTATGAATTTAAAAGAGATAACGGGTACTGGTGTTCATGGCAAGATTGAAAAAGCAGATGTTATCGAGGCTATCGAGAAAGCGAAAAAACAATCGACATCTACAACAGGTAAACGCGTGAAGCTAAAAGGGTTACGCAAGGCAATAGCGGAAAAAATGCTCGAAAGTGTTCGTACAATCCCACATGTAACTTTGACTAGTGAAGTTGATATGACAAAAGCAATAGAGGTTAGAAAAGCATTGTTGCCAGTGATTGAAGGGCAAACAGGCTACCGTTTGTCTTATACAGAAATTATCATGAAGACAGTGGCTCATGTACTTGGTAATCACCCTAAAGTTAATGCCTCTCTTATAGATAATGAAATTATTTACAATGAGGACATTAATATTGGTCTAGCAGTGGCTGTTGAGAATGGATTGGTTGTTCCTTCCGTGAAGCAAGTTAATACAAGAGGATTTGCTGAACTAACAGAAATGAGTAAAACATTAGGAAAGAAAGCCCGAGAAAGCAAGCTTACACCAGATGAAATGCAAGGAAGTACATTTACAATTAGTAATTTGGGTATGTATGCAATTGACGGTTTTACACCGATTATCAATCCACCAGAAACGGCAATACTTGGTGTTGGTAGAATCATTGAAAAGCCAGTCGTGGTGGATGGTCAAGTGGAAGTTAGACCAATGATGGTACTTAGCTTATCCTTTGATCACCGCGTAATCGACGGAGCGCCAGCAGCGGAGTTTCTAACCAATCTGAAAGCAAGCTTAGAAAATCCATTTAGTCTGTTGGTTTAGGAGGGAATACCGATGAAAACATTTGATGTAGCGATTATAGGAGGCGGACCTGGAGGTTATGTAGCTGCAATTCGGGCTGCAAAATCCGGGTTATCTGTAGCTCTTGTAGAAGGAAGCGAACTTGGTGGAACCTGTTTAAATCGTGGATGTATCCCTTCAAAAACGTTACTAAAGCATGCAGAGGTGTTAAATCAAATTAATCATGCTAACCAATTTGGAATACAGGTACGGGACGTCTCTTTTTCTTTTCCTGATATGATAAAACGTAAGAATCAGGTTATAAGGCAATTACAGAATGGAATTAAAGGATTATTACGTCAAAATAAAATCACGCTTTTGAACGGATATGGAACCGTCCATGCCGATAAAAAGGTTACAGTTGAATTAGATGAAAGGAAAGAAGAAATACAGGCAGCGCATATCATACTTGCGACTGGATCAAAGCCGTTTATTCCTGAGATTCCAGGGATTTCAGATATAGACTATTATACTAGTGATACGATATTTGATTTAAACGAGGTTCCGAAACGACTTGTTATTATGGGTGGAGGTGTAATTGGTTTAGAGATAGCTTGTGTGTTTAATAGCTTAGGCTCAGCAGTGGATCTTATTGAAATGGCAGATCGAGTCATCCCTGCAGAAGATCCCGATGCATCGCACTTCATAACTAAGCAATTAGTTGAAAAGGGGATCAATATTCATACCACAACTAAGGTCACAGGCTTTAAAAAGGAAGCAAACACGATCGTAGAGCTAGAGGGAAATGGCGAAAAGGCTTCCATCGAAACGGATGCAATCTTAATCTCTGTTGGGCGTATTCCTAATACGACTGGAATCGAAGAGACAGGTGTTTCCTTTGACGGACGATTTGTAAAAGTAGATGAGTATATGCGTACATCTGTGGATGGTATTTATGCGATTGGGGATGTAATTGGCGGGTTCCAATTAGCGCATGCAGCCAGTGAAGAAGGAATTCATGCTGTAGATCATATTCTTGGAAAAGAGAAGAAGTTTGATTTAGCCATGCCACGTTGTGTATATACATTCCCCGAGATTGCAAGTGTGGGGATGACAGAAGAGCAAGCAAAAGCAAAAGGTTTTACCGTACGTACGAAAAAGGTAGATTTAGCTGGAAACGGCAAGGCAATTGCTTCGTTAGAAAATAGAGGGTTTATGAAGATTATCGTGGATGAAAAATACGGAGAAATTCTTGGCGTTGTCATGGTAGGAGCACATGTGACTGAAATGATT
This sequence comes from Ornithinibacillus liuyingii, assembly GCF_055550225.1. Taxonomy (NCBI): domain Bacteria; kingdom Bacillati; phylum Bacillota; class Bacilli; order Caryophanales; family Bacillaceae; genus Ornithinibacillus; species Ornithinibacillus liuyingii. The sequence continues at coordinate 73,134 of NZ_JBPWOS010000015.1, forward strand.
AGTCAAGCAACTTCTTTTATTCATTTAGAAGGAACAGTGGAAGAACTAGACTCCATGATTTTCCCCCATCCAACCATGTCCGAAGCTTTATTTGAAAGTGCTGCTGCGTGGTTAGGAAAAGGAATCCATTACTAAATGTTACCTTTAACCTACAGTAATAGAAATAGAAGTTTTTTTAAAGGAGTCATACCAGATTGATGTAATTAATCTGTATGACTCCTTTTTTATAAGGGTATTGTTTATATATTATTTAAAATATTCCAAATAATGATTGATATCATATTTTAAATAATATATGATTATACATAGACGAGAGCTTTTTCATATTCACATCAATGTAAGCGTTTTCTTTTTAAAACGAAATAAGGAGTGGTCACATTGAAGAAAGCTTTTCAAAGCAGGAGTAACGTTTTATTCATGCTCGTGGTTGGGTTTGGAATCGTAATGTTAGCAGCATGTGGTAGTGGAGCTAGCTCAGATAGTCATGCACATGAACTAGATTTCTCACATTTCTTTCCCCCAACACATTTTATGGAGGAAGAAATTCAAAGCTTTGCAGCTGAATTAGAGGAAAAGACGGATGGAAGAATTAAGATTACTTCTTATCCAGGGGCTGCTTTAGCGGCACCAGATGAACATTTTGATGCAGCTGCTACAGGATCGGTAGATTTTGCCTTAAGTGTACATGGATATACACCCGGGGAGTTTCCATTAACATCGGTAATGGAACTACCGTTTATGGCAAAAACAGCAATGTCCGGATCAGAAAATTTATGGAAGTTGATGAATGAATTTGATGAATTTGACGCGGAGTATGCGGGGACTGTCCCTTTATGGTTATATACAACAGACCCAGGACAGCTGTTTACAGTGGATAAGCCGGTTAAGCGTATAGAGGACTTAAAAGGAATGAAAATTCGCTCCCCCTCACCAGAAACAAGCGAGTGGTTAGAAGCGCTGGGTGCGACACCAGTTTCGATGCCAATGAACGAAAACTTTGAGGCATTAGAACGTGGTGTAGTAGATGGGACGATAGCACCTTGGGAAGCGGTGAAGACTTGGGGGTTAGATGAGGTTATTAACTATGCGACAGTAGGAAACTTCTACTCTACTACGATGTTTGTTGTTATGAATGAGGATGTGTTTAATCGTTTGAATCAGGGGGATCAAGACATGCTTTTAGAGCTTGCTGGAGAAAGAATGGCGAAGAAAACAGGAGAAGTATTCGACCAGTACGGAAGAGATGCTGTCGAGCAAGCAAAAGTAAAAGGAGTAGAAATCTATGAGTTGTCTAGTACAGAATTAGCTGAATGGAATGAATTTATCAATCCGACAATCGAAAGTTGGATTAATCAAGTCGAAGGTAAAGGATTACCGGGGCAAGCGGTGTATGACCGGGCAGTAGAGTTAAGTGGACAGTAAGCTGGGAGTGAATAATCCATGCCAAAGTTACTAGAGAAATCGGAGAGTCTTGTGATAAAAATTGTCGGGATTCAAGGACAAATTGCTAATGGTGTGCTGTTATTTATGATGGCCATTATAAGCTTCGATGTAATTGGGCGCAACTTTTTTAATCATCCTTTAAAAGGGACTTATGAAATGACTGAACTAAGTTCGGCGATGCTTGTTTTTTTGGCTCTTGCTATCACCCATCAAAGAGGGAACCATATTACCATTGATTTCCTAGTAGAACGTTTTTCGAAAAAAGCTCAGAATCTATTACTTGGTGTAGTAGAAATGGTGATTGCCCTAGTAGTGTTGCTCATCGCAATGCATATTTTTGAAAATGGGTTACGCATGATGGAAAGAAATTCTGCAACCACCGATTTAGGACTCCCGGTATATCCCTTTCTTTTTATCATTGCTTTTACGTTGACTACATTTATGCTACTAGCATTCTTTAAAGCTATCGCATATTTTCGAATGGCGGTGATAAAAGGATGAGTCCTGAATGGATTGGGATTATTGGTATTGTAGCATTGCTCTTATTATTTGTGCTTCGAGTTCCTGTGGCGGTTTCACTTATTATGGTTGGAACGGTTGGTCTAGCACTCATACGAGGCTGGGATGCGGCACTAGTACAACTTGGGACGACGCCATTTTCCACAGCTAGTTCGTATTCACTGAGCGTTATTCCACTTTTTATCTTAATGGGGATGTTTCTTTCTTATAGTGGGTTTGGTAGAGATTTATATACAGCAGTGGATGCGTGGATTGGCCATATTAAAGGTGGTCTAGCCATGACTACCATTGGAACGAGTGCATTCTTCTCTGCAATCTCTGGGTCGGTAAATGCAACAACAGCGACGATGGCAAGAATTTCATTACCCGAAATGAAAAAATACAAATATGATGATGCACTATCGACATCCTGTGTGGCCGCTGGGGGAACGCTCGGTATCCTGATTCCTCCTAGTGTTATACTTGTCTTATATGGGATATTGACTATGGAGCCGATTGGTAAGTTATTGATTGCGGGGCTCGTGCCAGGTATTTTGCAAATGATTTTGTTTATGTTACTGATTTATATTATGGTATGGAGAAAGCCAAGTCTTGCGCCAGTTACAGAGAAAAAGCCTTTTGCTATGAAAATAAAATCGTTAACCTTTGTTTGGCCCTTTATCCTGTTGTTTGCATTAAGCATTGGTGGAATATATTATGGTTATTTTACGCCAACAGAAGCAGGTGGAGTAGGAGCTTTTGGTGCATTTCTGTTAACGATTATGGCAAGAAGATTAAGCTTTGAACATTTTAAAAAGTCACTAAGTGAGACAACGCGTTTAACAGCAGCGATTTTCTTCATCATTATTGGTGCAGATATTTTTAGTAAATTTCTGGCACTTAGTACCATTCCGGTTAAAATTACACAATATGTTTCCGGGCTAGCGTTACCTGCGATGGCAATCTTAGGACTGATTTTATTAGTTTACTTAGTGTTGGGATTATTTCTAGAAGGCATTGCGATTTTTGTATTAACGTTGCCGGTAGTGTATCCACTAATTACGATGCTTGGCTTTGATGGGGTCTGGTTCGGTGTGGTCATGATTCTAGTCATGAATATTGGACTATTGACACCACCGATGGGACTAAGTATTTATATCATTAGTAGTGTAGCGAAAGAGATTCCAGCCCAGCGAATTTTTAAAGGAGTTATCCCGATGCTTGGAATGATGGTTTTGTGCTTAATCTTAATTGTGGTTTTTCCTGGTATTGTACTGTTTTTACCAGAGTTGATGAAGTAAACCAGTAAATGCTCTGAAGAAAGGTGCGTTTCTTCAGAGCATTTTTAGGTTGTTATAAAGGGAAAGTATAGAATGTATGTTGTTTTGTTATATTCACGCTACACGATCCCTTATAGACCTAAATCTCGCATAGATTAATAGTCCAATCATTAGAATACTCAATCCTAATAATACGATAGCGTCCCAGAAGTATTGACTACTAGGTGTCCATAGGTATTTCCATATATGAGCGAATATAGCAATCATTTGTGGTAGGAAATAGAGTGCAAATAAGCACGTAATCAGTACTATTCCAATAACATAGAACACACTATACAGTCTTACTGCAGATAACTCACTCTTGTAGACAGTTGTAGTAGTATCTTGCTTGATAAAAGAGAGCCATTTACTTAAATAATTCTTCCCACTCTCCATTAGATTATAGCTTCCAGTTATATTTTCAATAATAAAATAAATATCGGTTTTCATAAAGAAACTAAATTGATAGATTGTTTTTACAAAAATATCAAAAATGATAATCCCGAGTAATCCGAATAGAAGTGGATTCGAATCGCCAATTAATAATGTAAGTGAAAAAGCTATAAAAAGTGTCACCTGTTCAAATGACATCCCGGCGAAATATAACGGGTTTCGCTGCCTTGGGGCAAGTTTCCAAGCAGCTGTTAAATCTGTTTCGAACACAATTAAAAAAAGCCTGTTGCCAATATCGAGCTTGGTTGGCAAATTATATGAACGGATAGCTAGAATATGGCCGAATTCATGAATCAGAATAAGTATTAATGAAATCCCCATATATGTCAGCATATTCGCTATCATGGAATCAAAAATAAAAATATCTTGATAATGTGGTAAAAGTTCAGGATGTAATAGGATGAATCCTATATTTATGAACAACAAAAGAAGATAAATTTTGTTGGAAATCTTATTGAAAAAAATGCTGGCGAAATTAGCTGAAATCCAATCAAAGGCATTTGTTGACTTGTTCTTTTGGGAAGTGGTAACTATCTCACCATCGATTTCTTTCACCAAACCAAATTCAACTAATTGTTCAACAAAAGGAATAATCTCTACGTCCTCATTAGGGTAATTAGTCTTCAATATCTGTTCGATTTCGGCTAACCCTTTGCCATTATTGATTAATTCAATTGCATCGATGCAAACCTTAGGCATTTCATAGAATTCACCAGACTGATTGTCTTCCACAATATAATGTTTTTTATCTTGGCGAATCTCTAAATCGACTAAGCTAAGTGTTGATTCAAGTGTTAGATTCATGTTTACACCGCCACTTTTTATAATAATAGGATGCTAGTAATCTAGCATCCTTATGCTTTTTAGTATGGGCGTCCAAAGATGCACCACCAGCACGTAACTTTTATTTTTTTAAGTTTGCGGATTTTCAAGTTTAAACACCCCCTTTCAAGTTATGCCTAGTTGCTATTGTGTTTTGAGTGAATTTTTTCCCAATCAGGAAATATACTTTGAAAGATTTCTACTAATTTAGGATCAAATTGTGTTCCTTTTCCTTCAATAATACGTTCATATGCATCTTCCAAAGATAAAGCAGGCCTGTATGATCTAGATGAAGTCATAGCATCAAAAGCATCAGCAAGTGCAGTAATTCTTGCTAATAGTGGCGATTCTTCACCTTTCAAGCCATCAGGATAGCCTTTTCCATCCCAGCGCTCGTGATGATGTAATACAACATCTATATTAGCTGATATCCCTTCAACATCTTCAACAGCTTCTGCCCCTACACGTGGATGTGTTTTGATTATGTCATATTCCTCGTTTGAAAGTTTTCCAGGTTTAGTTAAAATAGCATCAGGTATATGAATTTTTCCAATATCATGTAATAAGCAAGCATAATAAAAATATCTTAACTCATCTTTATCAAATTTTTCTGTTGCAGTAGCTAATGACATTGCATACTCAGCGACACGTTCACTATGGCCCCGGGTATATGGATCTTTAAGTTCAAGGGTGGCAATAATTCCTTTTACAATCCCTTCTATTTGTCTATCATAAGAACTCATAACCGTTTCTACGTAACTAATGATACGATGTAAAATAATGAAACTAATCATATAGAGAACAATGACTACTAATAAGGGTAGCATTACTTCTGAGAAGTCGAGAAATAAGCCAACCATAATATATTTTATAGTGGTACCTAAGAAGACTACGTAGAAGTATTTTTTATTTACGAATATAGGTGCGAATAAAATAATTACTACTTCTACTAAATTTCCACTACTATATGGAAAATCGGTAGTTGAATAATACCAGATGTCACCTATCATAGTGATTGTAGTATAGCTGATAAAATAAAGGTATTTAATTAACCATAATTTCTTCTTTTTGAACAGATAAAAGGTTACGGGTACAAGGAACCCGACCACTAAATATAGAAAATAGTCTTTAATACTTAGCGAAATACCTTCCTCAGATCCCCATGGAAGTATAGGAAATAAGTAATAATAAATAACATCATAGATTAAAAACGTCCCATAAAATAACCCTAAAAACCACTTTGTGGCTTGTTTCTCTTCATATAATAAAGATTTGTGAAGTGTTTTTTCCATGATGAATCCTCTCTGAAAAATAATAATGGAAATTAGTTACACTAGCATTGACTTATTGAAAATAGTTAACCGCATACATTTTATTCTCTAAAGCGAAAGTCACCTATCAAATGTTTGTTTATTTATTGATTAATTAATTATACTAGGATGTTAACTAGTAGATAATTCCCTTGAAGTACGATCATCAAACCTATGACACTATGTATGTAATGAATTAAATCATTTTCAATGGTAAAAACAGTAAAAGGCTCAATCTTTCACATGATGCTAATGGCTAAGTAATTATTTTCCCCCATATATACCAGCTTAATAGTCATGTTGATTGGAATATAGGATATAATTTTTTCAAACAGTCCAAGCAATCCCGATACTTGGGACATTAAATAAAATATGTACGTTTATTCTACTCAAAATATGACCTATCAAAGACAAGGTGTAATAGTGATTTATTTGCATGATTTTCATAGGTGTAAACTACTATTTTTTTCACTAATGTATTTAGTATAAAGCAACTTTTATAAACTGTAAATTATAAATAAACGCACATTAATAGTTCTTTATACCTAAATGTTACGTGCTCTTCTCTTTGTTAGTGAAGATTTGATTGAGGATATATAGGGAGATAGACTGTCGTAATCTTCAAATTTATAATAAAGTTGTACAGTGTAGGTACGTTTTTACGATTAGGGGTTAGTAATGTTATTAATCCACAAATCAATCCATTGGTTTTTTATAGAGTTATACGATTTCTTTATTTTGACGATAGGAGCCGTGAAATAATGAAGAAATGGATTACCTTTGATTTAGATGGAACTTTGATGCAGAATCCTTTTGGAAAGTGGGTATTTCCGGAGATTGAACAACTATATAACGATTGCATTGGTGATGATCAAGCGAATGGGATTAGAAGTGAACTGATTAAAGAGCATCGTAGGCGAATGAAGGCAGGATTAATTGTTGATGCTTATGATTGGGATGATATTGTAAGGCATGTATTCTCAACAAATGGTGTATTTGTACATGTAGATGTTGCGGAGCTGCTAGTCAAACACACGAAGCCTCCTAAGGTATATCTATTGGAAGAAAATATTCTTCAAGATTTACAAATTCTTCGGGAAAAGGGCTTCAATTTAGCGGTAGTCACCAATGGATTTGAAAAATACCAGAAGCCTGTCATGGACGCATTAGGTTTAACAAGTTTTTTCGATGTTATTATTACCCCTGAAAAAGCAAGGTATGGCAAGCCACAGATTAATATGGTTAAGGAATTACATGATACAAATAATGAAATTGTAGCTCATGTAGGTGATAGACTAGATCATGACGTGACTATGGCAAATGAATTAAATGTGTTATCCATTTTGTTCCATCAAGAAATGCCAGAAACAATTCTTAGTGTAGACCCTAAGAAACGACAATATACATGTATGGACTGGCTTGAAATGAAATGGAAGCGGGAAACTGGGGTAGAAACCCTTCCACTTCCATTGTCCGCTATCCCTAAAATGATTATTTGCACCATGAAGGAGATTAGTATGGAGTCCCTCAGCTAATAGCATGAGGGACTCCACTCTTAGGCTTCTTTTTCTAACAGGTTACTAACTGCTCCAATTAATACACCAAGTGCTGCGCCCCCTAATACTTCAACAGGCATGTGACCAAGCATTTCTTTTAATTCCTTTTCTCGCTTGCGATACTTATATCCTGGATGGTGCTCTGCTAATTTCTCAAGCTCTTCATACATATCATTCACCGCTATAGCGGTTTGTCCTGCTTGCCAACGGATTCCCATTGCGTCATACATGACGATTAAGCTGAATATACTACTAATTCCAAAATCCATCGATGAGATCCCTCTTTTAAAGCCGACGTAACTTGTTAAAGATGTAACCGCAGCGGAATGGGAGCTCGGCATATCACCGGACCCAAACATCTTCTTCCAATCCCATACACCGGTTTCCTTATAATGAAGTGGTACTTTTAAGAACTGTGCTGCACCTATTCCAATTAATGCAGTAGTCATGGCACGATTTAGCATAAATTCACCTCAGCTTATTCATTTGCAAATAAAATAGGATTTATGTATGAAAGGCTCGTTATTCTAGAGAGGTTTTAATGGTTCGATTGGAAGTGTGTAGGAGTACATGGAACCATAGAAATTTAGCCAAATAAACGATAAATATTTGAAACATAACTGTAATCGAATTCCTAGGTGAGATGTTGTATGATAAGTGATAGATTGGAATATATTTCAACTTAGGGTGAGGGCTATGGGACGAAAGAACAGACAGGATTATCAACTAGATGGATTTAGTCAAGAAATAAGTCAGACTGTTCAGCAATTAGGGGATTTAAGAGAGCTTGACTTAGAAAATTATATCAGCAAGCTTATAAGGCGTAGTGACTCGAAAAAATTTGCATGTGAAATTATTCGTTGCCTGGAAATGATCAATGATCAGGGAATGAAGATAACAGAAAAAGATAAGAAGAAAAATGCGGCTAAAATTGAAGAGCTGAAAGAAAGCATGCAGAAAAAAAGTCTAACACCAATGGAAAAAAGATTCATCTATGAAGAAATTGCTGATTTAATACGGGAGATGGAATCGATTCGTCGCTATTGGCTACAGAAATCGCTCACTAGTTTTAAATATGTTGGTGCAGCAGGGGCAGTTTTAGGTGCAGCGCTTTTATTTAGAAAAAGAAAATAATACAGGTTTCCACCTCATCTATTGATGGGGTGTTTTTTGTTATAAATATTTTTCGGATTTTGTCGGAATTTATTGATTTTCATGTATGATTGTCTTTATACTAATATTACGGTCTTATTAGGATTACTAATACTTATAATTTGTCACAGTAAACATTAAACCTACCCTAGAAGGAGGAGCAGCTTTGAGCGTAACAGATGAAAAAAATCAAGTCATCACTGCCTTATTAAATGGCTCCATCATGTCAGTTAGAAATTCAATTCCTATTCAGGCTAATATAGGAAAGCCTGAACTTTTTAGTAATGCTCTACAGTTCCAATTTGGTGTTTTTATTGGCATTACCGGCGATGTTAGAGGTAAATTAGTTTTATCTGGTGATAGGCAAGTCTTTAGTAGAATTGGCGAGGCAATGTTTGGCATGCCCATTCAGGATGATATGCTTGTCTCACTAAGTGGAGAATTAGGTAATATCATTGCAGGTGGACTATCGACTAATATTGGACAAAATGGGATGAAAACAGATATAACTGCTCCAACGATTATGGAAGGGATAACAAAGCTTCTAGGGTATGATAAGGTCATTCGATTACCGATAGGCTTTCAAGCTGTTGGTGACCTCCATTTATACCTTGTAATAGATTAAATTAGGAAGCAATGCATTGTTCATAATGTATTGCTTTTTATTGTGAATACTAGGTCCATTTACCTGGATTAGTAAAGTAAAAAAAGAGGAATAGATAGAGTAGAGTTGATTCTCAAATATATGAGATAGACTCGAGGAAGGATTACTTTATTTTATACACTCGGGGGAGGTTTTTCATGAAAAAAAATAAAAGAGAGCATAAACAGATATCGTTACAAGAAATTAACGACAAACGTGCTATATTAATCGAGGAAACATCTAAATTTGGTTTGAATAGTCAACGAGTACTAAAAGTAAGTGAAGAACTGGATACGATGATTATAAACTATATGAGAGATAGGAAATAAACGAAAGAGCAAAATCACATCTTTGACCTCCATTATACGAACCTCTTACGAAATATCCTACATGTTCTACTAGCAACCTCCTCAACTAGATGCTTGGATTTTTACTTGAAAGTGATTAAACTATAAGAATGGCATCAGAATAAAACCTACTTATTCGAATAAACTGTTGTAAATAGATTGATAATATAGGAGGGAAATATATGCTAGGTGCTATCACGAATTTTTTCGACCGAATGGTTCGAAGGTATTTACCTGACGCATTTTTGTTTGCAATTATTCTTACTTTTGTTGTATTTATACTTGGGATGATTTTTACTGGCAGCTCACCTGTTAACATGGTGGAATACTGGGGTGGGGGCTTTTGGGGATTATTAGAGTTTGCTATGCAGATGTCACTCATTGTTGTAACTGGGTATATTCTTGCTAATAGTCCCATTGTGAAAAAAATACTAGGGAGGATTAGTAAGTTAGCTAATTCACCAGGACAAGCAGTGTTATTAGTAACACTAGTTGCGTCCATTGCATGTTTAATTAATTATGGATTTGGTCTAGTTGTAGGAGCGTTACTTGCTATTCACGTTGCAAAACGTGTCCCTTCAGCAGATTATCGTTTACTAATGGCCAGTGCTTATAGCGGATTTTTACTATGGCATGGAGGGTTGTCAGGATCCATTCCATTGTCAATAGCAACAGATAATCACATGCTAATAGAGGAAATTGGTATTGTGCCTGTATCAGAAACATTGTTTGGTGGTCCTAACTTGTTTATCGTTGGAACATTACTATTGACCCTGCCATTATTGAATAGACTACTAATGAAGTCTGCTAGAAATGTGGGGCAAATCGATCCAGAGTTATTAAATTTACAACAGAAAGTAATGGAAATAGAAGAGGAAGAACCAGAGACAATTAAATCGGTCACGCCAGCGGAACGTTTGGAGAATAGTAGAATCATATCCTTACTTATTGGCATATTAGGATTAGCCTTTGTTTTGTACCATTTTGTAAGCAAAGGGTTTGATTTAAACCTTAATATCGTAAACTTTATTTTCCTATTTTTAGGGATTTTATTCCATGGTACACCACGTCGATTCTTAAATAGTGTGTCTGGTGCTGTAAAGAATGCTGGCGGCATTATTATTCAATTCCCGTTCTATGCAGGTATTATGGGAATGATGACAAGTTCAGGTTTATCGGAGCAGTTATCCATGTTCTTCGTTAATATTTCTAATGAAGTTACATTACCATGGCTAAGCTTTATTAGCGCGGGCATCTTGAACTTCTTTATTCCATCAGGTGGTGGACAATGGGCAATACAAGGCGATATTATGATGAGTGCTGCAATGAATTTAGGTGCAGATATTCCAAAGACTGCTATTGCGGTTGCTTGGGGTGACGCTTGGACAAATATGATTCAGCCATTCTGGGCATTGCCTTTACTTGCCATTGCTGGATTAAAGGTCCGTGATATTATGGGATTCTGTGTAATGGTGTTGTTCTTTAGCTTTATTCCAATATCGATAGGCCTGCTACTCTTCTAAATGGAAATACTATAGTGATGGATACATGAAAAAGCAAATCTACTAAGTTAAGTAGGTTTGCTTTTTATATTTTTAGAAATTCTTAAAGCCAGAAAGAGCTCTCCTTCTCTACTTTCTTAGGTGAAATCTCCTGTTTTATGGGTATTATGTTAGATTCATCTACTAAATTTTAAAGTTATGTAAATAATCTTAAAATTACGTAAAGTATTAGTAAATATAAACATGAGTTAACGAGATTGTGGTTTAATAGGTACCGATAACAGGTTTAGACAACCAATCTATATCATCTTTTTATTACTAGGAGCATTCCTGTAATGAAGAAATTTGAGGATTGAAACAAAAAGAGCCCTCTTGGTATCATACGAGGTGTCCAAAGCTTCGAAGCAAAAATGG
>NZ_JBPWOS010000016.1:0-65978 GCF_055550225.1 Ornithinibacillus liuyingii
TCACACCTGTTCCCATACCGAACACAGAAGTTAAGCTTCTCAGCGCCGATGGTAGTTGGGGCATTGCCCCTGCGAGAGTAGGACGTTGCCAGGCAAGATTTAAGCCAAGAGATTGTATTGTCTCTTGGCTTTTTTGTATATAATATAATTCAATTATCATATTTTCAATTGGAATGACTAAACTGATAAGAGAGAAATAGTTAAGAGAAGGGGGAACTAACATGAATGCGGTCTTTGAAAACTTAATCGATGATAACTTCCTTCTAATAATAGCACGTGTACTAATTGCTTTAGTATTATCTGGTTTGATTGGTTTTGAGCGTGAATTGAAAAATCATTCAGCTGGCTTTCGTACTCATATTCTAGTTGGTGTTGGTGCTTGTTTAATGATGCTCCTATCTTTATTTGGCTTTGAGGCATATATTGAAAAATATAATAATGTTCAATTTGATCCAGCACGTATTCCCTCTTATGTAATTAGTGGGATTGGCTTTTTAGGAGCGGGAACAATTATGGTGTATGGAGGCACGATAAGAGGCTTAACTACTGCAGCTTCCATTTGGGCAGTAGCAGGTCTAGGCCTTGTTGTAGGAGCAGGAATGTATGCTGTCGCTGTATTTACCACCTTGATTATCTTGTTAAGCCTAGTTTTTCTTAATAACTTTGAAAAGCTATTCACTAGAGGCAAAACGTCCCTAGTATTAGAGATTATTTCGTATAGTGGGCTACCAATTAATAAAGTTGTTTCTGTGTTAGAGGATAGTGAGCTAAAAGTAAGACAGGTGGAAGTTATTAAAGTTGAAAATGATCTAAAAAGTATTTTTATAAAGGTTGAACGAAAGGCTAATCTAAATAAAATTGAGTTGTTTGAACGTTTATCTAGTATAGATGCTGTAAAAAGTGTTTCAGAAAGATAATAAGTAACTTTTTAGTCCCCTACACGCCATGAACAGCTGTGTAGGTTTTTTTATATAATTATAAGGGTGGAAGATCTTCTTTAGATAAATGGTTTTGATTGTTATGAATTTGTCTACAATAGTTATTGTAAGATAGTTGCATCTGATAAAATTTGAAGTATAATAAAAGTAAAGTCAAAGATAGTCAAAGTCAATATGGTGGACGAACCTGAGATTACTCTGGAATCTAGGAGGGAACCAAATGAGCAATATTTCAGATGTAATTGAGCAATATTTAAAACAAGTCTTACAAGCAAAAGGGCAAGATGCTATTGAAATAAAACGTAGCGAGATTGCAGATCGATTTCAATGTGTTCCATCACAAATAAACTATGTGATTAATACTCGTTTTACTGTGGAAAAAGGATATATTGTTGAAAGTAAGCGTGGTGGAGGAGGATATATTCGAATAATTCGAATTAGACACCGCGATAAATCAGAATTAATTGATGAGATTATTGAGCTAATTAACCCTACGGTAACACAGCAAGCCGCTGTAAATGTATTAGAACGCCTTATGGAAGAGGGAATCTTAACGGAACGAGAAGCTAAGATAATGGCTAATGGAATCAGTAGGGAGACATTAGCATTTAAATTGCCTCTACGAGATGAGATTAGAGCAAGAATTTTAACCTCTATGCTCACAACATTAAAGTACTTATAAGTTAATCGGTTCAGATTTTAGATAAGGGGGAAACAAGGTGGAGTGTCAGGAATGTCATCAACGGCCAGCTACTTTGCATTATACACAGGTGATTAACGGACATAAGACTGAAATTCAAATTTGTGAGGTCTGTGCAAAAGAAAAAGGATATATGACGTATCCGGAAGATGGATATTCGCTTCACAATCTATTAACGGGACTATTTAACTTTGAGTCTGGAACCGTCGGGTCACCTGGAGCACACTTACAAAAGGAAAAAGATGTTCAATGTCCAAAATGTGGTTTGACCTTTACGGAATTTAAACAAATCGGTAAGTTTGGATGTGGGGAGTGTTACCATACCTTTTCTTCCAATCTAAATCCAATTTTCCGTCGTGTTCATAGTGGGAATACAGAACATAGGGGTAAGATACCGAAGCGAAAAGGTGGCAATTTACATCTTAAGAAACAGCTAGCAAATTATAAGACGGAGTTAAAAGAATTAATTATTAATGAAGAATTTGAACAAGCTGCTGTAATTCGAGATAAGATTAAGGAATTAGAAGCAAAGATTAATCGTAAGGAAACAGGTGATAGTAATGACACTTCAACATTTCATGAATGAAGCAATCAGTCCTTGGATGCGTGAACAAGGTCCAGATCATGATATTGTACTAAGTAGTCGCATTCGTTTGGCGCGTAACTTTGCAGACATGCCATTTCCTATTATTGCCGATCAAAAAGACTTAGAGCAAATCCGTAAATTCTTTAAACAGGAATATGAGCATACGTCATTTGGAGAATATAAGAACTTTGAATTTATCTCGATTCGAGACATAACCGCAATTGAGAAAAGTGTATTAGTAGAGAAGCACCTAATTAGTCCATTACTTGCGAAAAGAGAAGGTGCAGCTGCTACACTAATTTCACAAAACGAACAAGTCTCTGTCATGATAAATGAAGAGGATCATATTCGAATTCAACTATACTTTCCTGGTTTACAATTAACGAAGGCATTAAATAAAGCCCTGGAGTTTGATGATTGGATTGAAGAAAAGGTAAATTATGCTTTTGATGAAAAGCGGGGCTTCTTAACAAGCTGTCCGACTAATGTTGGGACAGGGATGAGAGCATCGGTAATGATGCATTTACCAGCACTTGCTATGACGAAACAAATCAATCGAATGATGCCAGCTATAAATCAGCTAGGACTAGTAGTAAGAGGGATTTATGGGGAAGGTAGCGAAGCATTAGGAAATATCTTTCAAATTTCTAATCAGATTACACTTGGAAAGACGGAAGAGCACATCATAGAAGATTTAGAGAGTGTTGTACAACAGTTAATTGAACATGAGCGAAAGGCTCGTACTAGAATTTTAGAACAATCCGGAATCGAACTAGAGAACCGTATTTTCCGTTCTTTAGGTGTCTTGGAATATAGTAGAATTATTGAATCAAAAGAGGCTGCAAGATGTTTATCTAATGTTAGACTGGGAATTGATTTAGGAATCATTAAAAATGTTTCTCGTAATATACTTAATGAACTGATGGTTTTAACACAACCAGGTTTCTTGCAGCATTATGCAAAAAAGACGCTAACCGCTTCAGAGAGAGATGTACTAAGAGCGTCTTTAATCCGGGAACGATTACAATTTGAGGAATAGGTAGGAGGAAATCTTATATGATGTTTGGACGTTTCACTGAGAGAGCACAGAAAGTTTTAGCCTTATCACAAGAAGAAGCCGTACGTCTTGGTCATAATAATATAGGTACAGAGCATATTCTTCTTGGATTAGTGCGTGAAGGGGAAGGTATAGCTGCGAAAGCATTAGAATCTCTTGGATTAGAAGTATCAAAAATTCAAGAAGAAGTGGAAAAGCTAATTGGAACTGGTAAGCAACCAATGCAAACCATTCACTATACACCTAGAGCAAAAAAGGTAGTCGAGCTATCCCAAGATGAGGCAAGAAAATTAGGTCATTCCTATGTAGGAACAGAACACATACTATTAGGCCTAATCCGAGAAGGTGAGGGCGTAGCTGCTCGTGTTTTAAATAACCTTGGGGTTAGTTTAAATAAGGCAAGACAACAAGTGCTTCAATTATTAGGTAGTAATGAATCTCAAGCTGGCAGACAAGGTCGAGGCCAAGCTTCTAATGCTAATACACCGACATTGGATTCACTAGCGAGAGATTTAACACAAAGTGCAAAAGAGGGGAACATTGACCCGGTCATTGGAAGAAGTAAAGAAATAGAACGTGTTATCCAAGTGTTAAGCCGCCGTACGAAAAACAATCCAGTCCTTATCGGAGAGCCTGGTGTTGGTAAGACAGCTGTAGCAGAAGGATTAGCACAGCAAATCATTAATAATGAAGTACCAGAAACATTACGAGATAAGCGTGTCATGACATTGGATATGGGTACTGTTGTAGCAGGTACGAAATATCGTGGGGAATTTGAGGACCGCTTGAAGAAGGTAATGGAGGAAATCCGCCAAGCAGGCAATATTATCTTATTTATTGATGAGTTGCATACGTTAATTGGTGCTGGAGGTGCAGAAGGGGCAATTGATGCTTCCAATATTTTAAAGCCATCATTAGCGCGTGGAGAATTACAATGCATCGGTGCTACTACACTGGAAGAGTATCGTAAATATATTGAAAAGGATGCAGCTTTAGAGAGACGTTTCCAACCAATTCAAGTGGATGAGCCAACATTAGAAGAAACGATTCAGATTTTAAAAGGATTACGTGATCGCTATGAGGCGCACCACCGTGTAACGATTACCGATGAAGCGATAGAAGCGGCTGCTAAATTATCGGATCGATATATTACCGATCGTTTCTTGCCAGATAAAGCAATCGATTTAATTGATGAGGCAGGTTCTAAAGTAAGATTACGTTCCTACACTGTTCCGCCAAATCTAAAGGACTTGGAGCAAAAGCTTGAAGAGGTACGGAAAGAAAAAGATGCTGCAGTACAGAGTCAAGAGTTTGAAAAAGCAGCTTCACTTAGAGATACAGAGCAGCGTTTACGTGAGCAACTAGAGACGACAAAGAATGAATGGAAAGAGAAACAAGGACAAGAGGATTCTCAAGTAACAGTTGAAGATATTGCTAGTATTGTGTCGATTTGGACTGGTGTACCGGTTTCTAAATTAACAAAAGATGAAAGTGAGCGTCTGCTACATTTAGAAGAGGTATTACACGATCGTGTTATCGGCCAAGAAGAAGCCGTTAAAGCTGTTGCAAAAGCAATAAGAAGAGCAAGAGCAGGACTTAAAGATCCGAAACGTCCAATTGGTTCCTTTATTTTCTTAGGACCAACGGGAGTAGGGAAAACAGAATTGGCTCGTGCACTTGCTGAGGCGATGTTTGCCGATGAGGATGCGATGATTCGTATTGATATGTCCGAATACATGGAAAAACATTCGACCTCACGACTTGTTGGATCTCCTCCGGGATATGTTGGATACGAGGAGGGTGGCCAACTAACTGAAAAAGTTCGTAGAAAACCATACTCTGTTGTATTATTAGATGAAATAGAAAAAGCACATCCTGAGGTGTTTAATATCCTTCTACAAGTGCTAGAAGATGGACGCCTAACTGATTCAAAAGGTCGTGTCGTAGACTTCCGTAATACGGTAGTAATCATGACATCAAATGTTGGAGCAAGTGAGCTGAAGCGTAACAAATATGTCGGGTTTAACTTAGATGATGAAAACAAGGACTATGCGAATATGAAATCAAAAGTCATGGATGAATTGAAAAAAGCTTTCCGTCCAGAATTCTTGAATAGAATCGACGAAACGATTGTATTCCATTCCTTAGAGAAGAAACATATGAAATCAATTGTTACGTTAATGGTTAAAGACGTACAAAAGCGTTTAATCGAACAGGAAATTGATTTCACACTTACCGATAAAGCACTTGAAAAAATTGCTAATGAGGGCTTTGATCCTGAATATGGTGCAAGACCATTAAGAAGATCCATACAAAAGAATATTGAAGACCTATTATCAGAGGAGCTACTAAAAGGTTCGATTAAAATCGGAGAAAAGGTTAAAATTGGGTTAAATAATAAAGGTGAATTTATTATTTTACCGTAAAAAAACTTTTATTTTCTTGAAGAAAAAGCTAGGAGGATTTCACCTTCTAGCTTTTTTCTTCCTCAGAAAAGTATGGTACGATGCAAGTTATAATTGTAGGGCGTCTATAAATTGGCAGTTTTATAGCGGATATAGTATATAGAGCGATGTGTTCTGTTAGTAAAATAATGTTAATGAAACCCTAACTTATGAAGAATATGTGGCAAACTTAAGGAAAAATAATACTAAATTGATAGATTTTTGTAACCTTAATACCACGTAAAACGTATATAATAGAGGTATCCGAAAGGAATGATATGATTGGCAAAAAGAAAGACTAAATTTGTTTGCCAGGAATGTGGATATGAAACTGCAAAATGGTTGGGCAAATGCCCAGGTTGTAATAATTGGAATAGCTTTGTAGAGGAAACCGAAATTACAGGTAAACAATCAAGACATACATTTAGTGGCCTTTCTAGCTCTGGTAGTAAACCAGAAAAAATAACATCCATTGAGTCACAGGATGAGCCACGAATTACAACAAACTTAAACGAGTTAAACCGTGTGCTTGGCGGGGGTGTTGTACCTGGATCATTAGTACTAATCGGTGGTGACCCGGGTATTGGGAAGTCAACGCTCCTATTACAAGTCTCATCACAGCTTGCCAAGAAGCAGCTACCAGTTTTATATATATCTGGTGAAGAATCTACTAGACAAACGAAGCTTCGTGCAGATCGGTTAGGTGTAAGCTCAGACTTACTTTATGTACTCTCTGAAACGAATTTACTAACGATAACGAACCATATCGATCAATTAAAACCATCTCTCGTCATTATTGATTCAATACAAACCATCTATCGTGAAGAGGTAACTAGTGCACCTGGAAGTGTATCCCAGGTTAGAGAATGTACAAGTGAATTAATGCGAATTGCTAAAACGAGTGGTATACCTATTTTTATCGTAGGGCATGTAACGAAAGAAGGAGCAATTGCTGGTCCGAGGTTATTAGAGCATATGGTAGATACCGTGCTTTATTTTGAAGGAGAAAGACATCACACATACCGAATTTTACGTGGTGTAAAGAATCGCTTCGGTAGCACGAATGAAATGGGTATTTTTGAAATGAAGGAAGAGGGTTTACGAGAAGTGTTGAACCCTTCTGAGATATTCCTCGAGGAGCGGTCACAAGGTACTGCCGGTTCGACAGTTGTAGCGTCGATGGAAGGGACAAGACCTGTATTAGTGGAAATTCAGGCCTTAGTATCCCCATCTAGCTTCGGTAATCCAAGAAGAATGGCAACTGGTATCGATCACAATCGCGTATCATTACTAATGGCGGTTTTAGAGAAGCGAGTCGGATTAATGCTACAAAATCAGGATGCCTATATAAAGGTAGCGGGTGGAGTGAAGTTAGACGAACCAGCGATAGATTTGGCAACGGCGGTTAGTATTGCATCTAGTTTTAGAGATATTTCGACTAGGCCGGATGATATCTTCATAGGCGAAGTTGGATTAACTGGAGAAATTAGAAGGGTATCTAGAATAGAGCAACGCGTTCAAGAGGCAGCAAAGCTTGGTTTTAAACGTGTCATTTGTCCACAAAATAATCTAGAAGGATGGACTATTCCAAAGGATATTCAAGTTATTGGTGTCAGAACGATTCAAGAAGCGCTAGATCTAGGGGTACCAAGATAATAGATTTAAAAAATCAGTAGAATTTTGTCGAATTTTGATTGACTTGGTTAATTTAGTGTGATAAAATCTAATGTTTTGCCAATTTGATTGTTTTTTGAAGCTATGCTATTATGGTGAAGTACTACTCTAAATTGGTAGATGGTAATGTTTTGGATTTTTCCATATCCGTAACGAAATAATTCGTCTTAAATAACTGAAGAAAGTGAAGTTTATTAAAAATTAATGGTTATTATTTTAGGTTAATAGGTAATAATAATGGTTAGGAGGTGACGGTGGTGCTGAAAAAGATTGTTCATTTGTTCTTTATCATTTCAGGGGGTACCATTGGGTATTTATATATACCATATGTTATTAGGCTATTAGATTTTAACAGTTTAGCATGGTTGGAATCACCGTATTTAGGTGCTGTATTAGGCGCAATTATATTATTTGTTATTTCCTATCTGGTTACGGATTATATTGTAGATTTCTTAAGGTGGATTGAAGAGGGATTAGTAAAGATACCAATTGGTGATTTACTATTTGGTAGTCTTGGACTAATTATTGGTTTAGTAACGGCATTTTTAATCAATTTGCCAATTCAGGAAATCAACATTGAATTTGTATCGAAGGTCATCCCGTTATTTATTACCATACTTCTAGGTTATTTTGGATTTCAGGTCGGTTTCCGTAGACGTGATGAATTAATTAATCTGTTAAGTATTAATCGCAAGGATAAGAAGAAGGGTTCTACTGATCTAGATCAACTAGATAGTAATGAACCGAGACCGAAGATATTAGATACAAGTGTGATTATTGATGGGCGTATTGCAGATATTTGCCAAACAAGCTTTATCGAAGGGACAATTGTTATCCCACAATTTGTGTTAGGTGAACTGCAACATATTGCAGATTCTTCAGATGTCCTGAAAAGAAATCGCGGTCGAAGAGGCCTAGACGTCTTGAATCGTATTCAAAAGGAATTACCTATTAAAGTAGAAATCTACGAGGGTGATTTTGAAGAGATACAGGAAGTAGATAGTAAATTAATTAAATTAGCCAAAGTAATGGATGGTATTGTAGTTACCAATGATTTTAATCTAAATAAAGTATGTGATTTGCAAGGTGTATCGGTGTTGAATATTAATGACCTTGCGAACGCTGTAAAACCAGTCGTATTGCCTGGAGAAGAATTAATGGTTCAAGTGATTAAGGATGGTAAAGAGCAAAATCAAGGAATTGCATATTTAGACGACGGTACGATGATTGTTGTGGAAGAAGGTAGAAATTACATCGGTAAAACGATTGAAGTACTAATAACTAGTGTCTTACAAACCTCTGCCGGACGCATGATTTTTGCAAAGCCAAAATTACTTGAAAAAGCATTATAAAAAAGGTATAACTTATATTGAAGATTGACAATAAATTAAAAGTGATAACAGTCAGTGTTATCACTTTTTGTTATAATGTTATAGGAATGATTATTATATAAATATAGAAAAGAAGGTAGAGACTATTATGACAAAAGAAGTTCGTGTGCGTTATGCGCCAAGTCCAACTGGCCATTTACATATCGGAAATGCTCGTACAGCTTTATTTAACTATTTATATGCGAAGCATTTCGATGGGAAGTTTATCATTCGGATTGAGGATACCGATGAAAAGCGTAACGTAGAAGGTGGAGAAGAAAGCCAACTTAAATTCCTTAAGTGGTTAGGCGTGGAATGGGATGAAGGTGCGGATGTCGGTGGAAATTACGGACCTTACCGCCAAATGGAACGCCTTGATATTTATAATCAGTATGTTAATGAATTGCTAGAAAGAGGACTAGCATATAAATGCTACATGACAGAAGAAGAACTGGAGCAAGAACGTGAAGAGCAAATCGCCAATAGCCAAGCACCTAAATATGGCGGAAAGCATCGTAACCTAACACCAGAACAAATAGCTGCATATGAAGCAGAAGGTAGAAAACCAAGTATTCGTTTCCGAGTTCCTGATAATGTAACCTATACATTTGAGGACATGGTACGTGGTACAATTAAGTTTGAATCTAGTGATTTCGGTGACTGGGTTATCGTGAAGAAAAATGGTGTTCCAACGTATAACTTTGCAGTTGCGATTGATGACCACCTAATGAATATTACACATGTACTTCGTGGTGAAGAGCATATTTCGAACACACCAAAACAATTGATGATCTATCAGGCATTTGGTTGGGAAGCACCAACATTTGGTCATATGACATTAATTTTAAATGAGGACCGTAAGAAGTTAAGTAAACGTGATTCACATATTATTCAGTTCATTGAACAGTATAAAAATCTTGGTTACTTACCAGAAGCTTTGTTTAACTTTATTACACTATTAGGATGGTCTCCTGTTGGGGAAGAAGAGATTTTCGCAAAAGAAAAGCTTATTGAAATCTTTAATCCAGAAAGACTATCCACTTCTCCAGCTATCTTTGATGTACAAAAATTAAAGTGGATGAACAACGAATATATTAAAGCATCAGATCTAGATAAAGTAATTGAACTAGCCATGCCTCATTTGATTGAAGCGGGAAGACTTTCAGCTGATATGGATGAGGAAACAAAAGAATGGGCGGAAAAAGTGATTGGATTATACCGGGAACAATTGCGGTACGGTCAAGAAATCGTAGAACTTACAGAGATGTTCTTCAATAAAGAAATAGCTTACGATGAAGAAGCGAAGAATGTATTAGCAGAAGAACAAGTACCAGAAGTATTACAAGTGTTTACGGATAAGCTAATCCATTTAGAAGAATTCAATAAAGATACAATTAAAGATCAAATTAAAGCAACGCAAAAAGAAACCGGACACCGTGGTAAAAAACTATTCATGCCAATCCGTGTTGCGACAACAGGACAAACCCATGGCCCAGAGCTACCGCTCGCAATTGAATTATTAGGTAAAGAATTAATCGTTGAACGCCTAGATAAATTGTTAAACGATTTAGGAGCTTAATGAACGGGGTTTGGATTATGTAGCTTAGGATGTCGGTACTTATTATTCTTATAGCTTCTGACCAGTTCTTATTAGAAGAGCTTGGTCCGCTTCCGAAACTTTAGTCGTCGTAGCAAGAGGCGTGCACTAGCATACTTTAGAAAAGGAAGTATATTCGGGACCCGATGATCGTCATTCGCTTTTTCAAAATACTGGAGCGAAGTGATTCACATTTTTACTAATCTATAATATAGTATTAATACAATAAATAAAGAACGTTGATAAGGGAAAGTAATAGTTAGTAGATTACACAGAGAGAATCACCATGGCTGGGAGTGATTTTAATCGCTATCTATGAAGTGCTCCTTTGAGTCCGTTATGGAAGGAATTAGTACATAACGGCGGTACTCTACCGTTATAAGAGTATGAGTTGGGGGGATATAAACAAACACCTCCAAACAGAGTGGAACCGCGCTAAAAGCGTCTCTGTGTTTTTACACAGGGACGCTTTTTATTTTGAAAAAACATGTATCCTTTTCAAGGGGGATTTTTTATGGGGTTATTTAGGCGAATGAAGGAAGATATGGATGTTGTATTCGAACAAGATCCAGCAGCTCGAACATATTTTGAAGTATTTTTAACTTATTCTGGTTTACATGCTGTTTGGTCCCATCGTATTGCACATGCGTTCTATAAACGAAAGCTATACTTTATTGCACGTACTATATCACAGATTAGTCGCTTTTTTACCGGGATAGAAATACATCCAGGGGCTAAAATTGGGCGCAGGCTTTTCATTGATCACGGAATGGGTGTTGTAATTGGAGAAACCTGTGAAATTGGCGACAATGTAACCATCTTTCAAGGTGTAACGTTAGGTGGTACAGGGAAAGAAAAAGGGAAGAGGCATCCGACGATTAAAGATAATGCATTAATTGCATCTGGGGCTAAGGTATTAGGGTCAATTACGATTGGAGAGAATGCCAAAATAGGCGCAGGGTCTGTTGTGCTCAAGGATGTTCCTGATAATTCAACGGTAGTAGGGATTCCGGGTAAAGTAGTCATTCAAGACGGGAAGAAGCTTAGGCGCTTAGACCATCATAAATTACCTGATCCGGTTGAGGAACAATGTTCAAGTCTTCAAAAGGAAATTGAATTATTAAAAGCCGAAATTGCTAAACTAAAGGAAGGGAAATAGGATATGTCAATTTCAATCTATAATACACTAACGCGTGAAAAACAAGAGTTTAAGCCAATAGAGGAAGGCAAGGTCCGTATGTATGTATGTGGACCTACTGTATACAACTACATTCATATTGGAAACGCAAGACCAGCAATTGTATTTGATACCGTAAGAAGATATTTCGAATATAAGGGCTATCATGTTGACTATGTTCTCAATTTTACCGATGTGGACGATAAGATTATTAAAAGGGCAAATGAGCTAGGGGACGATGTGTTTGCGGTTTCTAATAAGTATATCGATGCTTATTTAGAAGACGTTAGTAAATTAGGTGTTAAAAAGGCAACACATAATCCGAGGGTAACCGATACGATGCAAGAGATAATTGATTTTATTAAAGACCTAGTAGATAAAGGCTTTGCTTATGAAGCGGAGGGGGATGTTTATTTTAAACCGAGGGCGTTTGAAGGCTATGGGAAGCTTTCTCATCAATCAATCGATGAATTACGATCTGGAGCTAGGATCCAAATCGGTGAGAAAAAAGAGGACCCTCTTGACTTTGCTTTGTGGAAAGGTGCTAAGGAGGGGGAAATTTCTTGGGATTCTCCATGGGGCAAAGGCCGTCCAGGCTGGCATATTGAATGCTCAGCGATGGCAAAGAAATACCTTGGCGAGACGATTGATATTCATGCTGGAGGACAGGATCTAACATTCCCACACCACGAAAACGAAATTGCCCAATCAGAGGCAAATAACGGGAAAACATTTGCAAACTATTGGATGCATAATGGGTATATTAATATTAATAACGAGAAAATGTCTAAATCACTAGGTAACTTTGTATTAACAAGAGACTTATTAGAACAGCATGATGCTAATGTGATTCGTTTCTTTATGTTAAGTGTTCACTATAGAAATCCTATCAATTTCTCAAGTGAACTATTAGAATCAGCCAAAAATAGTTTGGAACGCGTTATCACCTCGTATCATAATTTGGAGCACCGGAAACCATCAAGTACTAATCTTGATACAAACCAGCAAGAATGGGTAGATAAAATCGCTGTTTTAACATCGCGGTTTGAAGCAGAGATGGATGATGACTTTAACACAGCAAATGCAATTTCTGTTCTATTTGATTTAACAAAAGAAGCAAATGTTTATTTAAATCAAGACCATACATCACCACATGTAATCGACCTATTTCAAGAGAGAATAAAAGCGTTCTTAGAAATTTTAGGAGTAACCGTTGAAAGTGAGACAGCTTTATTGGATGAGGAAATTGAAGCGCTGATTGAGGAGAGAAATGAAGCAAGAAAAACGCGTAATTTCGCTCGAGCAGATGAAATTCGTGATTTATTAAAAGAAAAAAATATTATTTTAGAAGATACACCACAAGGGGTTCGTTGGAAAAGGGGCTAGTGAATGGGAACTGACATTAAACAGATGAAAAGCTTAGCCCTTGCCTATATGGGCGATGCAATCTATGAAGTATTTGTTCGCGAGCATTTATTAGCAAAAGGAACCGTGAAGCCTAATCAACTACATCAGAAGGCCATTACCTTTGTATCGGCCAAAGCGCAAAGCTTTGTTTTACGGGATTGGTTAGAGCAAGGGATTTTAACGAGTGAGGAGGAGCGGATTGTTGCAAGAGGGAGAAATGCAAAATCCGGCTCCGTTCCTAAAAACACCGATGTTGTCACCTATCGTTATTCTACGGCGTTTGAGGCGTTAATTGGGTTTCATTACTTATCTAAAAATGAGACAAGGTTACAGGATTTAATAAATTTAGCGATTGAACAAATAGAAAGGAGGAATGGCTAAATGGATCAAGAAATGATTATTGGTAAAAACCCAGTAATAGAAGCACTAAATTCAGGAAGATCCGTGAATAAAGTGCTTATTTCAGATCAATTAAATGCTAATACACAAGGAAAGATTATTCAGCTCGGCAAACAAGCGGGGACTATTGTACAAAAGGTTCCCAAATCGAAGCTAGATCACATAACAGATGGAAACCACCAGGGGGTTGTCGCTTATGTAGCTTCCTATCAGTATGCATCACTGGATGAATTGTTTAGAAAGGCCAAGGAAAGAAACGAAGAGCCGTTTTTTATTATTTTAGATGAATTAGAAGACCCTCATAATTTAGGATCCATATTGCGAACAGCAGATGCTACTGGAGCACACGGTGTCATCATTCCGAAGCGACGGTCTGTTGGTTTAACCGCAACAGTAGCGAAGACAGCAGCAGGTGCTCTAGAGCATATCCCTGTAGTCCGTGTGACCAATATTGCGAACACAATTGAAGAATTGAAGCGAGAAAATGTGTGGGTTGTTGGTACAGAAGCGGAAGCAACGGAGGATTATCGAAAATTGGACGGGACGCTTCCGATTGCATTAGTGATAGGGAACGAAGGAAAAGGGATGAGTCGACTAGTACGTGAAAAGTGTGATTGGACAGTAAGTCTCCCGATGAAGGGAAACGTTTCTTCTCTTAATGCTTCTGTCGCGTGTAGCTTATTGTTATATGAGGTGTACCGTAAAAGGTATCCTGTCGGTGAGTAGTTCATGGTTGTATTAATAGTAGACGGCTATAACATTATCGGTGATTGGGATGAGCTAAAGCAGTTAAAACAGAAAGACCTAAGCCAAGCTCGAGATCGGTTAATTGAGTTAATGGCAGAATACCAAGCTTATTCTGGATCCCGTGTGATTATTGTATTTGATGCCTACTATGTTCGTGGAATTGAGAGTAAGCTTAAGCAATACAAGGTAGAAATCATTTATACAAAAGAGAAGGAAACAGCTGACGAATGTATCGAGCGGTTAGTTAAAAAAGTAAAAAATGTAAGAACACAAATCTATGTTGCAACATCTGATTATGAGGAACAGCGAATGATTTTCGGACAAGGTGCACTTAGGAAATCAGCTAGAGAATTAAAGGTAGAGCTCGAGAATATGAATCGGGAAATCTCGCATAGTGTGTCAGAGCATATGAAGGCAAGACCAAAGTCGAAGATCCCATTAAATGATGACATATTAGAGAAGTTTGAAAAATGGAGAAGAGGGAAAATGTAACTGTGCATTTCCCTCTTTTTCGTTATAAGAGAGTAGTAAGTAAACGAAGCGGTTCTAGCTATTGGGATAGGATTGTTTAATCGAGGGGTAAGCTATATTTTTCATTTGTCGCATAACTAACCGGAGCAAACATTAAAGCGGTAAAACGTTTGAAAATTATAGCTATTGAGTTATTAAATCGCTTACTGTATAATATTTTTAATGATTGACAATTTGTCAAGGGGGCTTTCCGGATGAACATCAAGCAATTAATCAAAGACAACGACAAATTAGTTACGCTTGATGATGATGAAATTTTAGAGTTAATTCATCAAGGAGACAATCAGGCATTAGATTATTTAATACATAAATATAAGAACTTTGTCCGGGCAAAAGCTAGAACGTATTTTCTAATTGGAGCGGATAAAGAGGATATTATCCAAGAAGGGATGATTGGCCTTTATAAAGCAATTCGCGATTATAATGAGGATAAATTAACGTCATTTAAAGCGTTTGCTGAATTGTGTATTACTAGGCAAATAATTACCGCGATCAAAACAGCCACTCGACAAAAGCATATTCCACTTAATTCATATGTGTCATTGGACAAGCCTATATATGATGAAGAGTCGGACAGGACATTACTTGATGTAATAGCAGGATCAACGGCGATAGACCCACAGGAGTTACTCGTTAACCAAGAGAAGTTTGGTGATATGGAAGTAAAGCTTTCCGAATTACTTAGTGAATTTGAGAGAGGGGTTCTTCAATTGTACTTGGAAGGACGGACCTATCAGGAAATATCAGCCGATCTTAACCGACATGTTAAATCAATTGATAATGCACTACAACGAGTTAAGCGTAAACTGGAGCAGCTGATGGAAGCAAACGAAGTGGGTCAATAGGGCGACGTTGACACAGCCTGTCAACCATGCTACATTTAAGTGAGGAAATATCCCGAAATACGGGGTGAAATCATGACGAAAAAAATTACTTTAGCGTGTGCAATTTGTTCTAGCAGAAACTATACTACTAGTAAGAATGTATCCACACAAGCTTCACGCATGGAAGTGCGCAAATATTGTAAAACATGTGGGCAACATACATTGCATCGCGAAACAAAATAAATTTATAAATTCATTTTTACGCATCTTCAAGGCCTAAGTTTGGGGAGGGTACAAGCATGTTTAAGTTTCTAGGTAACGTATCTAAAGAAATGAAAAAGGTTAGTTGGCCAAAAGGTAAGGAATTAACAAGCTATACGATCGTTGTTATCACTACGGTTATCTTTATGGCACTATTCTTTGGTGTTGTTGATTTAGGTATTTCACAAGTATTGAACTTATTTTTTGAATAATTTTCCTACAAATATGCTATAATGAAAAATAGATTAAGGAAGTTTCTAAAAAAACCCGAAATTTGCGGGTTTTTTTAATATGTTGTTTTTTGATATAAATTCACCTATAAAGGGAGGGAAGGGCAACGTAATTGTCCTAAATAAATGGAGAAAAATTGGTATGTTGTTCATACGTACTCAGGATATGAAAACAAAGTAAAGGCTAACTTAGAAAAGCGTGTCGAAACGATGGGAATGGAAGATAAAATCTTTCGTGTCATTGTTCCAGAAGAGGAAGAAACGGAAATAAAAAATGGCAAAAAGAAAGTCTTGAAAAAGAAGGTATTTCCAGGTTATGTATTAGCTGAAATGATAATGACGGATGATTCTTGGTATGTGGTACGTAACACGCCAGGTGTGACAGGCTTTATCGGATCAAGTGGTGGAGGTACGAAGCCAACCCCACTCATGCCAGGAGAAGCAGAAGCAATTCTAAAAAGAATGGGCATGGCAGAGCCGGTTGTTCAAGTTGACTTTGAGCTGAAAGAAAACGTTCGCGTAACAGATGGACCGTTCTCGAACTTCACTGGTTCTATTGAACACATCGACATGGACAAGCAAAAAATAAAAGTACATGTTAACATGTTCGGAAGAGAAACCCCGGTTGAGCTAGATTTCTCGCAAATTGAGAAAATATAAGTTTTATATAGAAACGTAATAGAAATCGCAAAAAAATAGTAATAAATACTTGCGGTATATGGTGTGTATCAGGAATTTTTCCTGTCTATAGATCGTGGTCATGGTCATGATTCGAACCAAAGGAATATGCTAAACTTTTCAGAAGGCACTTGCATTTTTTCGGAATACATGCTAAAATTCTTTTGTTATTCATGCCCTAGGAGGGAATGAAAACCTGAGTGGGAGGGGAAAATCCCCAATTACCACATCACGGACTTTAAGGAGGTGTGTCTCGTGGCTAAAAAAGTAATCAAATTAGTTAAATTGCAAATTCCAGCTGGTAAAGCGAATCCAGCTCCACCGGTGGGACCTGCACTAGGTCAAGCTGGTGTAAATATCATGGGATTCTGTAAGGAATTCAACGCACGTACGCAAGATCAAGCTGGTTTAATTATTCCGGTTGAAATCACTGTATTTGAAGACCGTTCATTTACATTTATTACGAAAACTCCACCTGCTGCAGTATTACTTAAAAAAGCAGCTGGATTAGAGTCAGGATCTGGTGAACCTAACAAAACAAAGGTCGCTACTTTAAAACGTGATAAAGTAAGAGAAATTGCAGAAACTAAAATGCCTGATTTAAACGCAGCTGACGTTGAAGCGGCTATGCGTATGGTTGAAGGAACTGCACGTAGCATGGGTATTGTAATCGAAGACTAATACTCTATAAATGTTACTACTAGAGGTTGCGGTAATGGTCTTCCGTTTCGCGCAACCCTTTTTCATGAAATCAATCTATAACTAATAGATTGTATCGCAAGCTTTATAGAAGCAAGCGCTGCTTCTATAAGTGGGAGGTACTACCGCTATTACCACATTAGAGGAGGAAATAAATAATGGCTAAAAGAGGTAAAAGATATCAAGAAGCTGCAAAGCTAATTGATCGTTCTAAATCTTATGATATAAACGAAGCTGTTGCTTTATTAAAAGAAACAGCAAAAGCTAAATTTGATGAAACTGTAGAAGTGGCTTTCCGTCTAGGGGTTGACCCTAAGAAAGCTGACCAACAAATCCGTGGTGCTATGGTGTTACCAAACGGTACTGGTAAAACACAACGTGTACTAGTATTCGCTAAAGGTGACAAAGTGAAAGAAGCAGAAGCAGCTGGTGCAGATTATGTTGGAGACCAAGATTTAATCAACAAAATCAACCAAGGTTGGTTTGAGTTTGATGTGATCGTTGCAACTCCAGACATGATGGCTGAAGTTGGTAAATTAGGTAGAGTTCTAGGACCTAAAGGCTTAATGCCAAACCCTAAAACTGGTACTGTTACTTTCGAAGTAGAAAAAGCAATCAAAGAAATTAAAGCTGGTAAGGTTGAATATCGTGTAGATAAGCAATCTAATATCCACGTTCCTATCGGAAAAATTTCTTTCGACAACCAAAAGCTTGTTGAAAACTTCGAGGCTCTTGTTGAAACAATTGTAAAAGTAAAACCTCAAGCTGCTAAAGGGGTTTACATGAAGAATGTTGCAATTACTTCAACAATGGGACCTGGAATCAGAGTAGACGTTTCCAACTACCGTTAATTGGTAATTGACTTTTATTCCTCGATTCGGTATACTGTAATTTGTGATGAATTGAATACGTTGTACCGTAGACAGTAGGTGCTGAATAGCTTAATATCCTGCCGAGGTGTTTGAAACAAGTTAAACTTTGTTTATTCGAGCCTCCATGTCTATATGGGGGCTCTTTTAATAGTGAAACCTAAAACGGTATGATGGACGAAACTAACGGGAGGTGGAACAATGTCAAAAGTAATGGAAAAGAAACAACAAATCGTACAAGAAATCGCTGATAAATTCCGTGAAAGCCAATCAACAGTTTTAGTTGATTATCGTGGTCTTGACGTTGCAGAGGTTACTGAACTTCGTAAGCAACTTCGTGATGCTGGTGTTGAGTTCAAAGTGTACAAAAACACAATGTCTCGTCGTGCAGCTGAAGCAGCTGAATTAGCTGAATTAAATGAAGTTTTAGTTGGACCAACTGCTATTGCTTTTAGTAAAGATGATGTAGTTGCTCCAGCGAAGATCCTTAGCAATTTTGCTAAAGAGCACGAAGCTTTAGAAATTAAAGCAGGTGTCTTAGATGGCAAAATCGTAACGCTTGATCAAATCAAGGAGCTTGCAGATCTACCGAACTACGAAGGTATGGTATCTATGCTACTCAGCGTACTACAAGCACCTATGCGCAACTTTGCTTATGTTACAAAAGCTGTTGCAGAACAAAAAGAAGAACAAGGCGCGTAAGTTGATTGTGAATCAACCAATTGTCTTAGGATATTAAAAAAACATTAAAAATCAGGAGGAAATAAAAATGACTAAAGAGCAAATTATCGATGCTATTAAAGAAATGTCTGTACTAGATCTTAACGATCTTGTAAAAGCTATTGAAGAAGAATTTGGAGTAACTGCTGCTGCACCTGTTGCTGTAGCTGGTGGAGCTGCTGCTGGTGGAGCTGCTGAAGAAAAAACTGAATTTGACGTAGTACTTGCTGATGCTGGTGCTTCTAAAATTAAAGTTGTTAAAGCGGTTCGTGAAATCACTGGTCTTGGCTTAAAAGATGCTAAAGATTTAGTAGATAACGCTCCTAAAGCTGTTAAAGAAGGCGTTTCTAAAGATGAAGCTGAAGAAGTTAAAGCTAAACTTGAAGAAGCAGGCGCTTCTGTAGAAGTTAAATAATTATAATTCAATGAACATGAGCTCGTCGTAACTATTCGACGGGCTCTACATTTACACAGAATCTTCCTTATATTACATAAAAGTAAAGTAGGTGCCCAAATGTCTGAGCATTACTTTTCACAAAAACCCCAATCAAAAAGTTCACCCAAACATTGGAATTACAGACTGAGAGGAAAAGAATATAAATTTACAAGTGATGTCGGTGTGTTTTCTAAGAATGAAGTAGATTTTGGATCGAGGTTATTAATAGAAACATTTACTCCGCCTGAAATTCCCGGGGATATACTGGATTTAGGGTGTGGTTATGGGCCGATAGGGATTTCTATTGCAAATGAATTGCTAGAGCGTAAGGTTGTTATGGCCGATGTTAATGAACGCGCGTTAACATTAGCTGCATCCAATGCGGAGCAAAATGGAGTATCGAATGTAGAATTTGTTCTCAGTGATAGATTTTTGGGATTAGAGAATCGAAAGTTTGCTGCTATATTAACTAATCCACCTATTCGAGCCGGGAAATCGGTTGTGCATGGGATGTTTGAAGGTAGTAGAGAAAGTTTGCTTGAAGGTGGCGAACTTTGGGTTGTGATTCAGAAAAAGCAAGGTGCTCCTTCTGCTATACAAAAATTAGAATCTTTATTCGGAAATTGTGAAACGATAGCAAAGAGTAAAGGTTATTTTATTTTGCGGTCAATAAATGATTGACTTCGATAGAAGGACTATGATAATATAATAAAATGCTAATATGGGATTATTTTGTCAAGAGAATTTTTTTGAAAGAGGAAAGTGTATAATTCATCAAGTTTAGGAAACAATGATAGAATCGAATTATGAGCGTTCTATCTATTTTTCGCTTTTGTGGAATTGTTTCAGATGAATGTACAACTTATTATGCTTTTCTATTTTAAAATCATACCCCATATTTTTAGGGATGGCAAGTAATAGTTTTACCTTATAAGTAGAATCAACGTCCGCTGTTGATTCACTTTGGTTTGTTACTTGTACATAAATCCTATTAGTAGTTTTTTCCGTTTTTAAGCAATTGTTTCTCTAACTAAGAAAGCATTAACATGAAACAATTGTTTTCTAACAATATAGTTGTTATTTACATGTGAGCTCTGCTCGCAAATAAAATATGCATGATTTGAGAGGTGAAGCAGTTGACAGGTCAACTAGTTCAGTATGGACGGCACCGCCAACGTAGAAGTTATGCGCGCATCAGTGAAGTATTAGAATTGCCGAATCTAATCGAAATCCAAACCGCTTCATATCAATGGTTTATGGAAGAAGGTTTGAGAGAAATGTTCCAGGACATTTCTCCGATTGAGGATTTTACAGGTAACCTATCACTTGAGTTTGTTGATTATAGCTTAGGTGAGCCGAAATACCCTGTAGATGAATCAAAAGAAAGAGATGTTACTTATAATGCTCCACTTCGTGTAAAGGTTCGATTGATTAATAACGAAACCGGCGAAGTGAAAGAGCAAGAAGTCTTTATGGGAGACTTCCCTCTCATGACAGATACTGGTACGTTCATTATCAATGGAGCTGAACGTGTAATTGTTTCGCAGCTTGTACGTTCACCTAGTGTCTATTTTAATGAAAAAATGGATAAAAACGGTAAGCGTGGTGTTGCGGCAACTGTTATTCCAAACCGCGGTGCATGGTTAGAATTTGAAACAGATGCTAAAGACGTCGCTTATGTACGTATTGATCGTACACGTAAATTGCCAATTACCGTACTATTACGTGCGCTTGGTTTTGGTTCTGATCAAGAGATTATCGATTTAATCGGTGAAAACGAGTATCTGATCAATACGCTAGAAAAGGATAATACCGAAACGACTGAAAAAGCGCTATTAGAAATTTACGAGCGCCTGCGTCCGGGTGAACCACCTACTGTAGAAAATGCGAAAAGCTTATTAATTTCACGTTTCTTTGATCCTAAACGTTATGACCTTGCGCATGTTGGACGTTACAAGATCAACAAGAAACTTCATCTGAAAAATCGTTTATTCAATCAAGTATTGGCTGAGCCTATTGTTGATATGGATACTGGTGAAGTTCTTGCAGAAGCAGGAGATAAGGTCGAACGTAGATTGTTAGATAAAATCATTCCATATATCGAGAAAAAAGATGTTGTTCTTGGTGAACAAATTCTAGAGCCACATGATGGTGTATTAGAGGATCCGATTCGAATTCAATCTATTAAGATTGTTGATCCAACAGACCCAAGTGGTGAAAGAGTGCTTAATCTAATTGGTAATGCAAATATCGATACGAGTGTGAAACATATTACACCGGCTGATATATTAGCATCGATTAGCTATTTCTTTAACTTACTACACCAAGTTGGTGACACAGATGATATTGACCATTTAGGTAACCGTAGACTTCGTTCTGTTGGTGAATTACTACAAAACCAGTTCCGTATTGGTTTATCCCGTATGGAGCGTGTGGTTCGTGAACGTATGTCTATTCAAGATACATCTAGTGTAACACCACAACAATTAATCAACATCCGTCCGGTTATTGCGTCTATTAAAGAGTTCTTCGGAAGCTCACAGTTATCACAGTTTATGGATCAGACTAACCCGTTAGCTGAATTAACACATAAACGTCGTCTGTCAGCTCTAGGACCTGGTGGTTTAACTCGTGAACGTGCTGGTTTTGAAGTGCGTGACGTTCACTATTCCCACTATGGTCGTATGTGTCCGATTGAAACTCCAGAGGGGCCGAACATTGGGTTAATTAACTCATTATCTTCCTATGCGAAAGTGAATAAATTTGGATTTATTGAAACGCCATATCGTCGGGTTGATCCGGATACTGGTAGAGTTACAAGCCAAATTGATTATTTAACAGCAGATGAAGAGGATAATTATGTAGTTGCCCAAGCAAATGCTAGATTAAATGAAGATGGAACATTCGCTGATGAAGAAGTAGTAGCACGTTTCCGTGGTGAAAATACAGTTGTTGCTCGTGAAAAGATAGATTACATGGACGTTTCACCGAAGCAGGTAGTATCGGCTGCGACAGCATGTATTCCATTCTTAGAAAACGATGACTCCAACCGTGCACTAATGGGAGCGAACATGCAACGTCAGGCGGTTCCATTATTAAATCCAGAAGCTCCAATTGTAGGTACTGGAATGGAGTATGTATCTGGTAAAGACTCTGGAGCA
The DNA here is from genome assembly GCF_055550225.1 of Ornithinibacillus liuyingii. Taxonomy (NCBI): domain Bacteria; kingdom Bacillati; phylum Bacillota; class Bacilli; order Caryophanales; family Bacillaceae; genus Ornithinibacillus; species Ornithinibacillus liuyingii. The sequence continues at coordinate 22,506 of NZ_JBPWOS010000016.1, forward strand.
GCAATCATCTGTAAGAATGATGGTATTGTAGAACGAGTAGAAGCAAAAGAAATTTTAGTACGTCGTGTATCTGTGGTGGATGGTAAAGAAGTAAAAGGTGATTTAGATCGCTATAAGCTTCAGAAGTTTATTCGTTCTAACCAAGGTACTTGTATAAATCAACGCCCGAATGTAACAGAGGGTGATCGTGTTACAAAAGGTGAGGTACTTGCGGATGGACCTTCCATGGAAAAAGGTGAGCTTGCACTTGGACGTAACGTATTAGTAGCGTTCATGACATGGGAAGGTTACAACTACGAGGATGCAATCATCATGAGTGAGCGTCTTGTAAAAGATGATGTATATACTTCGATCCATATTGAAGAGTATGAATCTGAAGCGCGTGACACGAAGCTTGGACCAGAAGAAATCACTCGCGATATCCCGAATGTAGGGGAAGAAGCACTGAAGAATCTTAACGAACAAGGGATTATTCGTATCGGTGCAGAGGTTTCAGACGGTGATATTCTAGTAGGTAAAGTAACACCAAAAGGGGTTACTGAACTTTCAGCGGAAGAGCGTTTATTACACGCAATCTTCGGTGAAAAGGCTCGTGAAGTACGCGATACATCTTTACGTGTACCACATGGTGCTGGCGGTATTGTATTAGACGTCAAAGTCTTCAATCGTGAAGATGGTGATGAACTACCACCAGGCGTTAATGAATTAGTACGTGTTTACATTGTACAAAAACGTAAAATCCATGAAGGGGATAAAATGGCAGGACGTCACGGTAACAAAGGGGTTATTTCCCGTATTTTACCGGAGGAAGATATGCCATTCTTACCTGATGGTACACCGGTCGATATCATGCTTAACCCATTAGGGGTACCATCGCGTATGAACATCGGACAGGTGTTTGAATTACATCTAGGTATGGCTGCTAGACAGCTAGGTATCCATGTTGCTACACCGGTATTTGATGGGGCGACAGAGCAAGACGTTTGGGATACATTAGAAGAAGCTGGTATGCCACGTGATGCGAAAACGATTCTTTATGATGGAAGAACTGGAGTACCATTTGATAATCGTGTATCTGTTGGTGTCATGTATATGATTAAACTAGCGCACATGGTTGATGATAAATTACACGCTCGTTCAACTGGTCCATACTCGCTTGTTACACAGCAGCCGCTTGGTGGTAAAGCACAGTTTGGTGGACAACGTTTCGGTGAGATGGAGGTATGGGCACTAGAAGCATATGGTGCTGCATACACGTTACAAGAAATTCTAACCGTGAAATCGGATGACGTTGTTGGACGTGTGAAAACGTATGAAGCAATCGTTAAAGGCGATAACGTACCTGAACCAGGAGTTCCAGAATCATTTAAAGTATTAATTAAAGAGCTACAGAGTCTTGGTTTAGACGTAAAAATCTTAGCTGGAGACGAATCTGAAATAGAAATGCGTGACTTAGAAGAAGAAACACAAGCAGCTAGTAAGCTTAATTTAGAAGTTGAAGAAAATTAATGTTGGTGGGGAATTGACTTTATTGTCTTTCCCCCATAGCTCATTCGTAAGTAAATCCATTGGAAAACGGACATTAAAAAGGGAGGTATACCCTTGTTAGATGTAAATAATTTTGAATTTATGAAGATAGGTTTAGCTTCACCAGAAAAGATTCGTTCTTGGTCGTATGGTGAGGTTAAAAAGCCAGAGACAATTAACTACCGTACACTAAAGCCAGAAAAAGATGGTTTATTCTGTGAACGTATCTTTGGACCACAAAAGGACTGGGAATGTCATTGTGGAAAATATAAAAGAGTGCGTTACAAAGGTGTTGTATGTGATCGGTGTGGTGTTGAAGTAACCAAATCAAAAGTACGCCGTGAACGCATGGGGCATATTGAATTAGCAGCTCCTGTTTCACACATTTGGTATTTCAAAGGAATCCCTAGTCGTATGGGTCTTGTATTAGATATGTCACCACGTGCATTAGAAGAAGTAATTTATTTTGCTGCATATATTGTGACAGATCCAGGTAATACACCTTTAGAAAAGAAACAACTTCTTTCAGAAAAAGAGTTTCGTGCATATTACGAAAAATACGGTAGTGCCTTTAAAGCACAAATGGGCGCTGAAGCAATCCGTAAACTTCTTCAAGATATTGACCTTGATAAAGAAGTAGATGCGCTAAAAGAGGAACTAAAAACAGCTCAAGGTCAACGTAGAACGAGAGCAATTAAACGTTTAGAAGTGCTAGAGGCATTTCGTAATTCTGGTAATGAGACTTCTTGGATGATTTTAGATGTTCTTCCAGTTATCCCACCAGAAATTAGACCAATGGTACAGTTAGATGGTGGTCGTTTTGCTACATCTGACTTAAACGATTTATATCGTCGTGTAATTAACCGTAACAATCGTTTAAAACGTCTATTAGATTTAGGTGCGCCTAGCATTATCGTTCAAAACGAAAAGCGTATGTTACAAGAGGCAGTAGATGCTTTAATTGATAACGGTCGTCGTGGTCGTCCGGTTACAGGACCAGGAAACCGTCCATTGAAATCTCTATCACATATGCTTAAAGGTAAGCAAGGTCGTTTCCGTCAAAACTTACTAGGTAAACGTGTAGACTACTCGGGACGTTCTGTTATCGTAGTAGGTCCAAACTTAAAAATGTACCAATGTGGATTACCAAAAGAAATGGCTTTAGAGTTATTCAAGCCATTCATTATGAAGGAACTTGTTGAGCGTGGAATTGCGCATAACATCAAATCTGCAAAACGTAAAATTGAGCGCGTTCACCCAGATGTTTGGGGAGTTTTAGAAGATGTGATTAAGGAGCATCCGGTATTACTTAACCGTGCCCCTACACTTCACAGACTAGGTATTCAAGCATTCGAACCTACATTAGTAGAAGGTCGTGCTATCCGCCTACACCCATTAGTATGTACAGCATATAACGCTGACTTTGATGGGGACCAAATGGCTGTTCACGTACCGCTATCTGCAGAAGCACAAGCAGAAGCACGTCTTCTAATGCTAGCAGCACAGAATATTCTTAACCCGAAAGACGGTAAACCAGTTGTTACACCATCACAGGATATGGTATTAGGTAACTATTATCTAACGTTAGAGCGTGAAGGTGCAGTTGGAGAAGGTACTGTATTTACGGGTGTAGATGAAGCTAGAATCGCATATCAAAATGGTTATGTTCATTTGCATACTCGTGTTGCTGTTCAAGCGTCTAGTTTAAACAACAAAACATTCACAGAAGAACAAAATAACCAACTATTACTTACAACAGTAGGTAAGTTGATTTTCAACGAAATATTACCAGACTCGTTCCCGTATATTAATGAACCAACAAAGACAAACCTTGAGGTGCGTACTCCGGAAATGTACTTTGTTGATAAAGGAACAAATATTAAAGAAGAGATTCAAAAACGCGAAATCATCAAGCCGTTTAAGAAAGGCTTCTTAGGTGATATTATTGCGGAGGTCTTCAAGCGATTTAAGATTACAGAAACATCTAAAATGCTTGACCGTATGAAGGACCTTGGATTTAGTATGTCTACCACTGCAGGTATGACGGTTGGTATCTCTGATATCGTGGTATTACCTGAAAAAGAAGAAATTTTAATTGAAGCGCAGAAGAAAGTAGATAACGTCATGAAGCAATTCCGTCGTGGTTTAATCACAGAAGAAGAGCGTTATGATCGTGTTATCGCTATTTGGACGCAAGCAAAAGATACGATTCAAAATAAACTAATGCAGTCTCTAGATAATCGTAACCCGATCTTCATGATGAGTGACTCTGGTGCCCGTGGTAACGCATCTAACTTCACACAGTTAGCAGGTATGCGTGGACTAATGGCTAACCCGGCAGGACGAATCATCGAGTTACCGATTAAATCTAGTTTCCGTGAAGGTTTAACGGTATTAGAGTACTTTATTTCTACGCACGGTGCGCGTAAAGGTCTAGCCGATACAGCTCTGAAGACAGCGGACTCTGGTTACCTAACACGTCGACTTGTTGATGTGGCACAGGACGTTATCGTTCGTGAAACAGATTGTGGAACCGACCGTGGATTACCAGTAACAGCATTAATGGATGGAAATGAAGTAATCGAGCCATTATTTGACCGTTTAGTAGGACGTACTGCGTTCGAAGAAGTGGTTCATCCTGAAACAAAAGAAGTCATTGTGAAATACGATACAGTGATTTCTGAAGATCAGGCGAAACAAATCGTTGAAGCAGGAATTGAACAAGTAACAATCCGTACCGTGTTTACATGTAATACAAAACACGGCGTATGTAAGAAATGTTATGGTCGCAACTTAGCGACTGGTTCAGAAGTAGAAGTTGGCGAAGCAGTTGGTATTATTGCAGCACAATCTATTGGTGAGCCAGGAACACAGTTAACGATGCGTACTTTCCATACAGGTGGGGTAGCAGGAGACGATATCACTCAAGGTCTACCTCGTATCCAAGAGTTGTTTGAAGCGCGTAATCCGAAAGGGCAAGCGATCATCAGTGAAGTTCACGGTACTGTACTAGAAATTCACGAAGTGAAAGACAAACAAGAAATTGTGATACAAGGTGATGTGGAACAACGTTCTTATGCTGTACCATACAATGCGCGCTTAAAAGTATCTGTTGGAGACCAAGTGATTGCTGGTCAAGAACTAACAGAAGGTTCAGTGGATCCTAAAGAACTGATTCGTGTTCAAGGAGTAGCTGGCGTTCAAGACTACTTACTACGTGAAGTGCAGCGTGTATACCGTATGCAAGGTGTAGAAATTGGCGACAAGCACGTTGAGGTAATGGTACGTCAAATGCTACGTAAAGTTCGTGTACTTGATGCTGGAGATACTGATGTATTACCTGGATCGTTACTTGAGTTACATCAATTCAAAGAAGCGAACCGCAAAGTATTACTTGAAGGTAACCAGCCTGCTGTAGGTAGACCGGTATTACTAGGTATTACAAAAGCTTCCCTAGAAACGGATTCATTCTTATCAGCTGCATCATTCCAAGAAACAACTAGAGTACTTACTGACGCAGCAATTAAGGGTAAACGTGATGAATTACTAGGACTTAAAGAAAACGTCATTATCGGTAAGCTAGTACCGGCTGGAACAGGTATGCAACGCTATCGCAAAATTCAACTACCAGCAGTAGAACAAGAAGAAACAGAAGAAGAATTAGAACAACCAGTTCAATAACTTAATTGACTATGTAACTGTAAAAGTGCTAGTTATCAGTCAAATTAATTAGTCGCACTAAACGGTCCGAATTCATGGAATCTACTATGGGAATTCTCACAAGATAAAGCCACGTAGAAAGAAAGTGTATTCGGACCACAGGTGTGACTTCACATCTTATTTGATCTAATAAAGAAAAAAATATCAAGGAAGCAACAAAAAATATTAGAATTCTAGTTGACATTAAAAAACGAGAATGATACTATATTCAAGGTGCTTCCGATTTATACTTGTAACTTTGGAGGATATACCATGTCTTATGAAAAAGTACTGCAAGTAAAGTCACAAACGATTATTGGTGTGAAGCAAACACTTAAAGCTATGAAAAATGGCCAAGTGAAACAAGTGTATATAGCCGAAGATGCTGATCGGTTCGTTACACAAAAAGTAGAAGAATTAGCAAAAACACTAGACATTCCATGTCAACGTGTTGATTCCAAGAAAAAGCTAGGAACCGCATGTGGAATAGATGTCGGCGCATCAGCGGTTGCAATTAAAAAGTAGAAAGTGGTTTTGGCAAGAGGCACTCTTGCGAAAGCTTTGTTTTTTACCTTAAGATGAACCGCCTGGATGTGTGGAATTACAAAACGGTATAAACTAGCTAATTACTAACCAAAGAAAAGAAGGGAGGACAACATAATGCCTACAATTAACCAACTTGTCCGCAAAGGTCGCGTAAGCAAACCTAAGAAATCTAACTCACCAGCACTTAACAAAGGGTACAACAGTTTCAAAAAGTCTCTAACTGATGAAAACTCTCCACAAAAACGTGGCGTATGTACTCGTGTTGGTACACTAACTCCTAAAAAACCGAACTCAGCTTTACGTAAATATGCTCGTGTTCGTTTATCAAACAACATGGAGGTAACTGCATACATTCCTGGTATTGGTCATAACCTACAGGAGCACAGTGTAGTTTTAATCCGTGGTGGACGTGTAAAAGACTTACCGGGGGTACGTTATCACATCGTTCGTGGAGCACTTGATACTGCTGGAGTAGACGGTCGTATGCAAGGTCGTTCTAAATACGGTACAAAACGCCCTAAAGAGAAAAAATAACTCTTTTTAACAACATGATACAGGAAAGGAGGGGGACATATGCCACGTAAAGGACCAGTACCTAAGCGCGATGTCTTGCCAGATCCAATTTATAATTCAAAACTAGTAACTCGTTTAATCAACCAAATCATGGAGGATGGAAAACGAGGCATTGCTCAAAAGATTCTTTATAACGCTTTTGAACTAGTTGAACAACGCAGCGGACAAAATCCGATGGAAGTGTTTGAGCAAGCTATGAAAAACGTTATGCCAGTACTTGAAGTACGTGCACGCCGTGTTGGTGGTTCTAACTACCAAGTACCGGTTGAAGTTCGTCCGGAACGCCGTCAAACTTTAGGTTTACGTTACATTGTTAACTACGCACGTTTACGCGGAGAAAAAACAATGGAAGAGCGTTTAGCGAATGAAATTCTAGATGCTTCAAATAATACAGGTGCATCTGTTAAAAAACGCGAAGATATGCACAAAATGGCAGAAGCAAACAAAGCGTTTGCTCACTATCGTTGGTAATATAAATAAAAATAAAGGTTTTAACAGGAAGGAGAAGAATACATGGCAAGAGAGTTCTCCTTGGAAAAGACGCGCAATATTGGTATTATGGCTCACATTGATGCAGGTAAAACCACTACAACTGAGCGTATTCTTTTCTATACAGGACGCATTCACAAGATTGGTGAAACACACGAAGGTGCTTCACAAATGGACTGGATGGAGCAAGAGCAAGAGCGCGGAATTACAATCACTTCTGCTGCTACAACTGCTCAATGGAAAGGTCACCGTATCAACATCATCGACACACCTGGGCACGTAGACTTCACAGTAGAAGTTGAACGTTCATTACGTGTACTTGATGGTGCGGTTACAGTACTTGATGCTCAATCAGGGGTTGAGCCTCAAACTGAAACAGTTTGGCGCCAAGCAACAACTTATGGAGTACCACGTATTGTATTTATCAACAAAATGGATAAAACAGGTGCAGATTTCCTATACTCTGTAGGTACATTAAAAGAACGTCTAGGTGCTAATGCACACCCAGTACAATTCCCAATCGGTGCAGAAGATGAATTCCAAGGAATCATCGACTTAATCGAAATGGAAGCTTACTTCTATGAGGATGATTTAGGAACTCGTTCTGAAGCACGTGAAATCCCAGCTGATTTAAAAGATCAAGCAGAGGAATTACGTACTAGCTTAGTAGAAGCTGTATCTGAATTAGACGAAGAGCTAATGATGAAATACCTTGACGGAGAAGAAATCTCTAATGAGGAATTAAAAGCAGTTATTCGTAAAGCTACAGTAAACGTTGAGTTCTATCCAGTATTCTGTGGATCAGCGTTCAAAAACAAAGGTGTTCAATTAATGCTAGATGGTGTTATTGATTACCTACCATCTCCAGTAGATGTACCAGCAATTGAAGGTACACTTCCTGGTTCAGATGAGAAAGTAACTCGTCCATCTTCTGATGACGAACCTTTCGCAGCGTTAGCTTTCAAAGTTATGACAGATCCTTTCGTGGGTAAATTAACATTCTTCCGTGTTTACTCAGGAACATTAGATTCTGGATCATATGTACGTAACTCTGTAAAAGATAAGCGTGAGCGTGTAGGTCGTATCCTGCAAATGCACGCAAACACTCGTGAAGAAATTTCTAGAGTATATGCAGGTGAAATCGCTGCAGCTGTAGGTCTGAAAGATACTTCAACAGGTGATACTCTATGTGACGAGAAGAATCTTGTAATCTTAGAGTCCATGGAATTCCCAGAACCAGTTATTGATGTTGCTATCGAACCAAAAACGAAAGCAGACCAAGATAAAATGGGTATTGCACTTGGTAAACTTGCAGAAGAAGATCCAACTTTCAGAACGGAAACAAATCCAGAAACTGGTCAAACAATCATCTCTGGTATGGGTGAGCTTCACCTAGACATCATTGTTGACCGTCTAAAACGTGAATTCAAAGTTGAAGCAAACGTTGGTGCACCACAGGTTGCATACCGTGAAACATTCCGTGCTGCTGCTGAAGTCGAAGGTAAATTCGTACGTCAGTCTGGTGGACGTGGACAATACGGTCACGTTTGGGTCAAATTTGAACCAAACGAAGAGGGCGCAGGATTTGAATTCCAAAACAACATCGTTGGTGGTGTAGTACCACGTGAATACATCCCTGCTGTTGAACAAGGTATTAAAGAAGCAATGGAAAACGGTGTATTAGCTGGGTTCCCTGTAATCGACATTAAAGCTTCTTTATTTGATGGTAGCTACCATGATGTCGACTCTAACGAAATGGCGTTTAAAGTTGCTGCATCAATGGCACTTAAAGCTGCTAAAAGTAAGTGTAACCCTGTAATTCTTGAACCAATGATGAAAGTGGAAGTTGTAATCCCTGAAGAATATCTTGGAGATATTATGGGTGACATCACTTCTCGTCGTGGACGTGTAGAAGGAATGGAAGCACGCGGTAACCAACAGGTTGTTAAAGCGTTTGTTCCTCTATCAGAAATGTTTGGATATGCAACAGCATTACGTTCAAACACTCAAGGACGTGGAACTTACACAATGCACTTCGATCATTATGAAGAAGTACCGAAGAGCATCTCTGAAGAAATTATTAAGAAAAATGCTGGAGAATAATTGATTTTTTTATCATTCTCAAGTATAACTTTTATTGTAAGCTAAGAAATAACACAAGCTGCTATTTCTTAGCTCCAACATATACTTACAATCTTTCATTTATTTAAGGAGGAAATATAAATGGCTAAAGAAAAATTCGACCGCTCTAAAAGTCACGTTAACATTGGAACAATTGGACACGTTGACCATGGTAAAACTACATTAACAGCTGCTATTACAACTGTAATGGCTAAGAAAAGTGGTAAAGGTACTGCGATGGCATATGACCAAATCGACGGTGCACCTGAAGAAAAAGAACGTGGAATCACTATCGCGACTTCTCACGTTGAGTATGAAACTGAAACTCGTCACTATGCACACGTAGACTGCCCAGGACACGCTGACTATGTTAAAAACATGATCACTGGTGCTGCACAAATGGACGGAGCTATCCTAGTAGTATCTGCTGCTGATGGTCCAATGCCACAAACTCGTGAGCACATCCTACTTTCTAAAAACGTTGGTGTACCTACAATCGTAGTATTCCTAAACAAAGTAGATATGGTTGACGATGAAGAATTATTAGAACTAGTTGAAATGGAAGTTCGTGATCTATTATCTGAATATGACTTCCCTGGTGATGATGTACCAGTAATCAAAGGTTCTGCTCTTAAAGCTCTTGAAGGAGACGCTCAATACGAAGAAGCAATCGTTGAATTAATGAACGCTGTAGATGAGTATGTTCCAACTCCAGAACGTGACACTGATAAGCCATTCATGATGCCAGTTGAGGACGTATTCTCAATCACTGGTCGTGGTACAGTTGCAACTGGTCGTGTAGAACGCGGTCAAGTTAAAGTTGGAGACGAAGTTGAAATCATCGGTCTTCAAGAAGAATCAAGCAAAACTACTGTAACTGGTGTTGAAATGTTCCGTAAGCTTCTTGATTATGCTGAAGCTGGAGATAACATTGGTGCACTTCTACGTGGTGTTTCTCGTGAAGATATCAACCGTGGTCAAGTACTTGCAAAACCAGGTACAATTACTCCACACACTAACTTCAAAGCTGAAGTTTACGTATTATCTAAAGAAGAAGGTGGACGTCATACTCCATTCTTCTCAAACTACCGTCCACAGTTCTACTTCCGTACAACTGACGTAACTGGTGTTATCAACTTACCAGAAGGAGTAGAAATGGTTATGCCTGGAGACAACATCGAAATGGATGTTGAACTAATTTCTCCAATCGCTATCGAAGAAGGAACTCGTTTCTCTATTCGTGAAGGTGGACGTACTGTAGGATCAGGCGTAGTATCTTCTATCCAAAAATAATTAAATGAATCATATATAAAGACAGCCGATTGTTCGGTTGTCTTTTTTGTATAAAGGATTAGTGCAATCATTTCAGGCATAAGGGGTATAGTAGATAAGTTGCCCGAAGCTTAGAATGCAATATACTGTACTGAAATTTGTTTCGTAAGGTGACAAAGAAGGATTAGTAGCTTACAAGCTACCTAAAGATGCTGCTCTATTCTTGAGAAAGGCGCACTAGCATCATCGTATTTATCTCGCATAGAACGTCACCATATTGCTATAGCAGTTCATATAGTAATGGTGGAATGATGATAAGGGACTATGAATCGAGCTACCACATCGTTAAAACCAAACTTTCCCAACAAAAAACTCCCTAGAATCCTTGCAATCACTAAGATTACTAAGTATAATACATAGATGTGCAACAAATTAGTTTTATAACTAAAAAAGGGTTGCAATGACCACGTATATTCTATATAATAAGAATGTTGGTCGTTTCAGGCGATGATGTGGAAGGTTGTTGGCACACCCGGCCCCTTTGCCATGGGCGGTGGCTAAGAAATTTTCACGGAGTATGTCTATAATAATATGGGCGATAAAGGAGGGAAAATAATGGCAAAAGATAAAATTAGAATTCGTTTAAAAGCATATGATCATCGTATTTTAGATCAGTCTGCTGAAAAAATCGTAGATACTGCGAAGCGTTCTGGTGCGAAAGTGTCTGGTCCGATTCCATTACCTACAGAGAAGGCTGTCTACACAATCTTACGTGCGGTTCATAAATACAAAGACTCACGTGAGCAATTCGAGATGCGTACACATAAACGTCTAATCGATATCGTAAACCCAACACCGCAAACAGTAGATTCGCTAATGCGTTTAGACTTACCATCTGGTGTTGATATTGAAATTAAACTATAAAATTTGTTTTTAAATAGGAGGTGTAACGGATGACGAAAGGAATCTTAGGTCGAAAAATCGGCATGACTCAATTGTTTAATGAAAACGGAGAATTAATCCCGGTAACAGTTGTTCAGGCTGAGCCTAACGTAGTATTACAAAAAAGAACTCTTGAAAACGATGGATACGAAGCGATTCAAATCGGTTTCCAAGATCTTAAGGAATCACGTACTAACAAAGCGGAGAAAGGTCATGCTGAAAAAGCAAACACAACCCCTAAGCGCTACGTTCGTGAAATCCGTAACGCTAATCTTGATGAATATGAAGTAGGTCAAGAAGTTAGCGTTGAAATTTTCCAAGCTGGTGAAAAAGTTGATGTAACTGGAACTTCTAAAGGTAAAGGTTTCCAGGGTTCAATTAAACGTCATGGTCAATCACGTGGACCTATGTCTCACGGTTCTCACTACCATAGAGCTCCAGGTTCAATGGGTGCAATTGATGCAATGCGCGTATTCCCAGGCAAAAACTTACCAGGTCACATGGGTCAAGAGCAAGTAACAATCCAAAACCTTGAAGTAGTAAGTGTTGACGTTGATCGCAACCTGCTATTAATCAAAGGTAATGTGCCAGGTGCTAAAAAATCATTCGTAAAAATCACGAGTGCAGTTAAGGCTAACTAATCATATATACGAAGGGAGGATATGTCATGCCTAAAGTAGCACTATTTAAACAAGATGGTTCACAAGCAGGTGAAATCGAATTAAACGCGTCTGTATTTGGTATTGAGCCTAATACACACGTTTTACACGAAGCGGTAGTTATGCAACGTGCGTCTATGCGTCAAGGTACACACGCTGTTAAAAATCGTTCTGATGTTCGCGGTGGTGGACGCAAACCATGGCGTCAAAAAGGTACAGGTCGCGCGCGTCAAGGTTCTATTCGCTCACCACAATGGGTAGGCGGTGGAGTTGTTTTCGGACCTACACCTCGTAGCTACAGCTACAAACTACCAAAGAAAGTTCGTCGTTTAGCTCTTAAATCAGCATTATCTTCTAAAGTACAAGAAGAAAACTTAGTTGTTTTAGAAAGTCTTGCACTAGATGCTCCTAAAACAAAAGAAGTTGTAAAAATGCTAGGTGCTTTAAACGTAAATGAAAAAGCTCTTATCGTTACTGCTGACACTGACGAGAACGTAGTACGTTCTGCTAATAACCTTCAAGGGGTTAAAGTTCTTACAGTTACAGAAGTAAACGTTCTTGATTTATTAATGCATGACAAGTTGATCTTAACGAAAGATGCAGCTGAAAAAGCAGGGGAGGTGCTTGCATAATGACTGATGCACGTGATATTATTAAGCGCCCTGTCATCACTGAACACTCTGCAGATCTAATGGCAGAGAAGAAATATACGTTCGAAGTTAGTACGAAAGCTAACAGAACACAAATCAAAGATGCTGTTGAAGAAATCTTTGGTGTGAAAGTTGAAAAAGTTAACACTATGAACTTAAAAGGTAAATTCAAGCGAATGGGTCGTTACGGTGGTTTCCGCCCAAATCGCAAAAAAGCTATCGTTCAGCTATCTGCTGACAGCAAAGATCTAGACTTCTTTGAAGGTTAAAAAGTAAATAAGTGAAGGAGGGAAAACAAGATGGCGATTAAAAAATTCAAACCTACCACTAATGGTAGACGTAACATGTCTGTATCTGATTTTGCAGAAATCACTACAGATCAACCGGAAAAATCCCTATTAGCACCTCTACCAAAACGTGGTGGACGTAACAACCAAGGGAAATTAACCGTTCGTCATCAAGGTGGCGGTCACAAGCGTCAATATCGTATCATCGATTTCAAACGTGACAAAGATGGTATTCCAGGTAAAGTTGCTACTATCGAATACGATCCAAACCGTACCGCTAACATTGCATTAATCAACTACGCTGATGGTGAGAAGCGTTATATTCTTGCACCAAAAGGCTTACAAGTAGGTCAAGTAATTGAATCTGGTGAAAGCGCGGATATTAAAGTGGGTAACGCTCTTCCGTTAGCAAACATTCCAGTAGGTACAGTAATCCACAATATCGAACTAAAACCAGGAAATGGCGGACAGTTAGCTCGTTCTGCGGGTGCTGAAGCTCAAATCCTTGGTCGTGAAGAAAAATACACATTAGTGCGTTTAGCTTCTGGTGAAGTTCGTTTAATTTTATCAACTTGCCGCGCAACAGTAGGTCAAGTAGGTAACTTAGAACATGAATTAATTCGTGTCGGTAAAGCAGGACGTTCTCGTTGGAAAGGTATTCGCCCAACTGTACGTGGATCTGTTATGAACCCGAACGATCACCCACACGGTGGTGGTGAAGGACGTGCACCTATCGGACGTAAATCACCAATGTCACCTTGGGGCAAACCAACTCTTGGTTATAAGACACGTAAACGTAATAAAGCTTCAGATAAGTATATTGTGCGTAAACGTAAAAAATAATCGTAATTTAAGGTGGGAATAACTCCCATCTTGGAACTTCGAAAGGAGGTTTATCCATGGGTCGTAGTTTAAAAAAGGGACCTTTTGCAGATGACCATCTATTGAAAAAAATTGATGAACTAAATGAATCTGACAAAAAACAAGTTATTAAAACTTGGTCACGTCGTTCTACTATTTTCCCGACATTCATCGGGCACACTATTGCTGTTTATGATGGACGTAAACATGTTCCTGTATTTGTTACAGAGGACATGGTTGGACATAAATTAGGTGAATTTGCTCCAACTCGTACGTACAAAGGACATGCAAGTGACGATAAGAAAACAAAACGCTAATGAGAGGAGGCGCTCTAAATGCAAGCTAAAGCCGTAGCTAAATCAGTTCGTATTGCTCCTCGTAAAGTGCGATTAGTCGTTGATTTAATTCGAGGAAAACAAGTTGGCGAAGCAATTGCTATTTTACGCCACACACAACGCGGTGCTTCTCCAGTTGTAGAGAAAGTGTTAAAATCTGCAATCGCAAACGCAGAACACAACTACGAAATGGATCCAGATAATCTAGTGATTTCTGAAGCATTCGTTAATGAAGGTGTTACTTTAAAACGTTTCCGTCCACGCGCTCAAGGACGTGCAAGCAAGATTAATAAGCGCACTAGCCACATTACAGTGGTTGTAACAGAAAAGAAGGAGGGATAGTTAGTGGGTCAAAAAGTGAATCCAACAGGTCTTCGCGTTGGTATCATTAAAGACTGGGAGTCTAAATGGTATGCTGGCAAAGACTATGCAGACTTACTACATGAAGATATTAAAATCAGAGAATATCTTGAAAACCGTCTAAAAACTGCAGCTGTTTCCCATGTTGAAATTGAACGTGCAGCTAATCGCGTAAACGTAACAATTCACACTGGTAAACCAGGTATGGTTATTGGTAAAGGCGGATCTGAAGTAGAAGCTCTACGTAACTCATTAAACAGTTTAACTGGCAAACGTGTTCACATCAATATTGTTGAAATCAAGAAAGTTGATGTTAATGCTAAGCTAGTTGCAGAAAATATTGCTCGTCAATTAGAAAATCGTATTTCATTCCGTCGTGCACAAAAGCAAGCTATCCAACGTGCTATGCGTGCTGGTGCAAAAGGAATTAAAACACAGGTATCTGGTCGTCTAGGTGGCGCAGATATTGCTCGTGCTGAACATTACAGTGAAGGAACTGTTCCACTACACACATTACGTGCTGATATCGACTATGCAACAGCAGAAGCTGATACTACGTACGGTAAACTTGGTATTAAAGTGTGGATCTATCGTGGTGAAGTCCTTCCAACTAAATCGAACAAATAAGGAAGGGGGCTATATACATGTTAATGCCTAAACGTGTTAAATATCGTAGACAACATCGTGGTAAAATGAGAGGCCAAGCAAAAGGTGGTACTCAAGTTACTTTTGGTGAATATGGAATACAAGCTCTTGAGGCTTCTTGGATTACAAGTCGTCAAATAGAAGCTGCTCGTATCGCTATGACTCGTTACATGAAACGTGGCGGTAAAGTATGGATCAAAATTTTCCCAGATAAGCCGTATACAGCGAAGCCTCTAGAAGTCCGAATGGGTTCTGGTAAAGGTGCTCCTGAAGGATGGGTTGCTGTAGTTAAGCCTGGAAAAGTTATGTTTGAAATTGCTGGAGTTTCTGAAGAGGTTGCTCGTGAAGCATTACGTCTTGCTTCTCATAAACTTCCAATCAAAACTAAATTCGTAAAACGTGAAGAAATTGGTGGTGAAATCAATGAAGGCTAATGATATCAGAGAACTAACCACTGCCGAAATTGAACAAAAACTTAAATCTTTAAAAGAAGAGTTATTTAATTTACGCTTCCAACTAGCAACTGGTCAACTTGAGAACACTGCACGTATCCGTGAAGTAAGAAAAACCATTGCTCGTATGAAAACTGTTGTCCGTCAACGCGAACTAAGCGTAAACAACTGATAATGAGAGGAGGTTAGCCTCAAAATGACTGAACGTAATAATCGTAAAGTATATACAGGCCGTGTAGTTTCAGATAAAATGGATAAAACAATCACAGTTTTAGTTGAAACTTACAAAAACCATAAATTATATGGTAAACGTGTTAAGTATTCTAAGAAATTTAAAGCACATGATGAGAACAATCAAGCAAAAACTGGTGATATCGTTCGTATTATGGAAACTCGTCCGTTATCATCAACTAAACGCTTCCGTCTAGTTGAAATCGTTGAAGAAGCGGTAATTATATAATAAAGTTTCGCTCGGAAGGTATCCGAAGGGAGGTTTAAAGCGTATGATTCAACAGGAAACACGCTTAAAAGTTGCAGATAACTCTGGTGCACGTGAGTTACTTACGATTAAAGTACTAGGTGGCTCAGGTCGCAAAACTGCTAATATCGGTGATGTTATTGTTTGTTCCGTAAAACAAGCAACACCAGGAGGCGTTGTCAAAAAGGGTGACGTTGTAAAAGCAGTAATTGTACGTACTAAATCTGGTGTACGTCGTAAAGACGGCTCATATATTCGTTTTGATGAAAATGCTGCAGTAATCATTCGTGATGACAAAAGTCCAAGAGGAACTCGTATCTTCGGACCAGTTGCACGTGAATTACGTGATGCACAATTCATGAAAATCGTATCTCTAGCTCCAGAAGTTCTATAAGAAGAGAATTACCTTGTAAGGAGGTGCGTAAAGCATGCATGTAAAAAAAGGTGATAAAGTAATTGTTATTTCCGGTAAAGACCGTGGTAAAACAGGCACAATTTTAGAAGCATATCCGAAAAAGGATCGCGTTCTTGTTGAAGGTGTTAACATGATCAAAAAACACGCTAAGCCTTCTCAAGAGAATCCACAAGGTGGAATTCTTAACCAAGAAGCTCCAATTCATGTTTCTAACGTGATGCCAGTAGATCCAAAGACCGGCAAACCGACACGTGTTGGTTACGAAGTGCGTGATGGAAAGAAAGTCCGCATCGCTAAAAGTTCCGGTGAAGCATTAGATAAATAGTATGTGCTGTGAAAGGAGGGCAACATGGTGAATCAATTAAGACAAAAATACCAAGATGAAATTGTACCATCTTTAATGAATAAATTTAATTACAAGTCTGTTATGGAAGTGCCTGGAATCGAAAAAATCGTTATCAACATGGGTGTTGGTGATGCAGTTCAAAACTCTAAGGCACTAGATAGCGCAGTTGAAGAACTAGCATTAATTTCTGGTCAAAAACCAATGATTACACGTGCTAAAAAATCAATCGCAGGATTCCGTTTACGTGAAGGAATGCCGATTGGTGCGAAAGTTACTCTTCGCGGTGAGCGCATGTATGAATTCCTACAAAAGCTAATCGCGGTATCTCTACCACGTGTACGTGACTTCCGTGGTATTTCTAAAAAAGCTTTTGATGGCCGTGGTAACTACACGCTAGGTGTTAAAGAACAATTAATTTTCCCAGAAATTAATTACGATAAAGTAAGTAAAGTGCGCGGTATGGATATTGTTATCGTAACAACATCTAATACTGATGAAGAAGCACGTGAACTTTTAGCTCAGCTTGGCATGCCTTTCCAAAAATAGACATGAGCTAATACAAGGAGGGAAAATTGTGGCTAAAAAATCAATGATTGCGAAACAAAAACGCACACAAAAGTATCAAGTACAAGAGTATACTCGTTGTGAACGTTGTGGACGTCCGCATTCAGTAATGCGTAAATTTAAACTTTGCCGTATTTGTTTCCGCGAACTTGCCTATAAAGGTCAAATTCCTGGTGTCAAAAAAGCAAGCTGGTAAACCCCGATTCGGGAAGGAGGTAATGATTAATGGTTATGACAGATCCAATCGCAGATATGCTAACTCGCATTCGTAATGCGAACATGGTTAAACATGAAAAGTTAGAACTTCCTGCTTCTAAAATTAAAACTGAAATTGCTGATATTCTAAAAAGAGAAGGCTTTGTACGTGATTATGAAGTTATTGAAGATAACAAACAAGGCGTTCTGCGTATTTTCCTTAAGTACGGTGTGAATGAGGAACGAGTAATTACAGGTATTAAACGTATTAGTAAGCCAGGATTACGTGTTTATGCTAAAGCTGGTGAAGTACCTCGTGTACTAAACGGTTTAGGTATTGCAATCGTATCAACATCTAAAGGTGTACTTTCTGATAAAGAAGCACGCGCTCAAGCTGTTGGTGGCGAAGTACTTGCATATGTTTGGTAATTAATTTTTTATGATGAGGAGGTGCATGGAATGTCTCGTATAGGACTTAAGCCAATTGAGATTCCGAGTGGTGTAGAAGTAAAACTTAATGAAAATACAGTAACAGTTAAGGGCCCTAAAGGTGAATTAACTAGAGAATTTCATCCTGATATGAAGATTGTTGTTGCAGATAACGTGATCACAGTGGAACGCCCAAGTGATCAAAAAACACATCGTTCATTACACGGAACAACTCGTAGCCTACTAGCTAACATGGTTGAAGGTGTATCGAAAGGTTTTGAAAAACATCTTCAAATTATCGGTGTTGGTTATCGTGCACAAAAGCAAGGTAATAAAATCGTAGTAAACGCTGGATATTCACATCCAGTTGAAATAGATCCAATCGACGGTATTGAAATCGATGTTCCAAACAACACTTCTGTGATTGTTAAAGGTATCGATAAAGAAAAAGTTGGCGCTGTTGCAGCTAACATTAGAGCTATTAGAAAACCAGAACCTTACAAAGGTAAAGGTATTCGTTACGTTGATGAATATGTACGTCGTAAAGAAGGTAAAACTGCTAAGTAAGGTTAGTTAGGCGAGAAAGGAGTGACCCAGATGATCACAAAACCTGACAAAAATGTTGCACGTAAAAGAAGACATAACCGTGTTCGTAAGAATCTTTTCGGAACACCTGAGCGTCCTCGTTTAAACGTGTATCGTTCAAATAAACACATTTATGCACAGTTAATTGATGATACTAACGGTGTAACATTAGTTAGCGCGTCTACTGTAGATAAAGAATTAAGCGTTGATTCAACTAGCAGTGTTGATGCTGCAACTAAAGTTGGAGAATTGATTGCAAAACGTGCCCAAGATAAAGGTCATAAATCAGTTGTATTTGATCGTGGAGGCTACCTTTATCATGGACGTGTAAAAGCATTAGCAGATGCTGCTCGTGAGGCAGGTCTTGAATTTTAATTGTAAAAGGAGGGACACAGATGAAAACAGTAATCGATCCTAATAAATTAGATCTTGAAGAACGTGTTGTTGCGGTAAACCGCGTAGCAAAAGTTGTAAAAGGTGGACGTCGTTTCCGTTTTGCTGCATTAGTAGTTGTAGGAGATAAGAACGGCCATGTTGGATTTGGTACTGGTAAAGCACAAGAAGTACCAGATGCAATTAGAAAAGCAGTTGATGATGCGAAGAAAAACTTAATCACTGTACCGATCGTTGGAACAACAATTCCACATGAAATTCATGGAGAATTCGGTTCTGGGCGTGTATTAATGAAACCAGCTTCTGAAGGTACTGGAGTTATCTCTGGTGGTCCGGTTCGTGCGGTACTTGAGCTTGCTGGTGTTGGTGATATTTTAACTAAGTCACTTGGTTCTAACACACCAATTAATATGATTCGCGCTACTATGAATGGTTTAACTAACCTTAAGCGCGCGGAAGATGTAGCAAAACTACGAGGAAAGTCTGTAGAAGAACTGTTAGGATAAGGAGGGAAACACTATGTCTAAAAAATTAGAAATCACCCTCACACGCAGTGTAATAGGTGCAAAAGAAAAACAAATGAAAACTGTTGAAGCACTAGGTCTTAAAAAAATTCGTCAAACCGTAGTTCTTGATGATACTCCGGCTGTTCGTGGAATGGTTAACAGAGTATCTCATCTTGTAACGGTTAAAGAAGGTTAATAAACAGAAGCGTAAAGAGGAGGTGCTCGTATGAAACTTCATGAATTGAAACCAGCAGAAGGCTCACGTAAAGAGAGAAACCGTGTAGGTCGCGGAACATCATCTGGAAACGGAAAAACTTCCGGTCGTGGTCACAAAGGACAAAACGCTCGTTCTGGCGGTGGTGTACGTCCTGGATTTGAAGGTGGACAAATGCCTTTATTCCAACGTTTACCAAAACGTGGATTTACGAACATAAACCGTAAAGAATATGCTATAGTGAACTTAGACGTTTTAAACCGATTTGAAGACGGCACAGAAATCACTCCTGAGTTATTATTAGAATCAGGTGTCGTAAAGAACGTAAAATCAGGTATTAAAGTACTTGGTAATGGTTCCGTCGAAAACAAATATACCGTTAAAGCTCATAAGTTCTCTGCTTCAGCAAAGGCAGCAATCGAAGAAGCGGGCGGTAAAACAGAGGTGATCTAATGTTCCGTACATTCTCCAATTTTATGCGCGTGGCTGACATTAGACGGAAAATATTTTTTACACTTGCTTTGTTAATTGTATTCCGTCTAGGCACATTTATTCCTGTGCCATTCACAGATAAAACTGCAATTGAACATTTGAACTCGCAAAATAATGTGTTTGGATTTCTAGATACATTTGGCGGTGGGGCATTGATGAATTTCTCCATTTTCGCAATGGGGATAATGCCTTATATTACAGCTTCAATCATTATGCAATTACTACAAATGGATGTTGTACCGAAGTTTACTGAATGGAAAAAGCAGGGTGAAGTGGGTAGAAAGAAACTTGCCCAAGTTACCCGTTATGGAACAGTGGTCCTTGCATTCGTTCAAGCAATAGCCATGTCTATTGGCTTCAATGCAATGGCTGGTGGTTTCTTAATTGCCAATCCAGATCCAATGAAGTTCCTTATCATTGCATTAGTATTAACTGCTGGAACAACATTCCTAATGTGGTTAGGTGAACAGATCACTGCAAATGGAGTTGGGAATGGAATTTCGATACTCATTTTTGCAGGTATCGTAGCTGCTATACCGAACGCTGTTGAACAGTTATATGCCCAGTACTTTACAAATCCTGGAGATGAACTGTTTATCAATATCGTTATTGTAGCTTTAATAGCTTTAGTTGCGATAGCAATCACGGCTGGTGTTGTTTTCGTACAACAAGCGTTACGTAAGATCCCAATTCAATATGCAAAGAAACTTGTAAATCGTTCTCCAGTTGGTGGTCATTCTACACATTTACCTCTAAAAGTAAATGCTGCGGGAGTTATCCCAGTAATCTTCGCGATTGCCTTTATTATGGCTCCAAGAACTGTTGCAGGATTCTTTGATGGTAATGTTGCTAATACAATTGAATCGATCTTTGATTATACAACAACAACAGGTATGCTTATCTATGTGGCGCTAATTATTGCGTTTACGTATTTCTATACATTTGTTCAAGTTAATCCTGAGCAAATGGCTGAGAACTTACAAAAGCAGGGTGGATATATTCCAGGAATTCGTCCAGGTAAAAATACTGAAACGTATCTTACTCGTGTTATCAATCGTTTAACATTTGTAGGAGCAATATTCTTGGCTGCAGTTTCCGTACTACCTATTGTATTCGGTAAACTTGCAGGTCTTCCACAATCAATTCAAATCGGCGGCACAAGTCTACTAATCGTTGTAGGTGTAGCAATTCAAACAATGAAGCAATTAGAAGGTCAGTTAGTGAAGCGACACTACAAAGGATTTATTAAGTAAGAATTTGCCAATGAAGCGAGGGGAAAGTTTTGAATCTATTGTTAATGGGTCTTCCTGGTGCAGGCAAAGGTACACAGGCAGATAAAATAAGCGAGAAATATAACATCCCTCATATTTCAACAGGAGATATGTTCCGATCCGCTATTAAAGAAGGAACAGAACTTGGCGTGAAAGCTAAAAGCTTCATGGACCAAGGCGCACTTGTTCCGGATGAAGTAACAATTGGAATCGTAAAAGAGCGTTTGAGTAAAGCTGACTGTGAGAAAGGGTTCTTGTTAGATGGTTTCCCAAGAACCATTGCACAAGCAGAAGCTTTACAAGCACTTTTATCGGAAATGAATCAAGCGATTGACCATGTATTACATGTAGAAGTACCAGAAGATAAATTAGTGGAGCGTTTATCCGGTCGTAGAATTTGTCCAACATGTGGTAGAGCTTATCATGTGATATATAATCCTCCCAAAAAAGAGGGTATCTGTGATATTGATGGTTCAGCGTTAATTCAACGTGATGATGACAAACCAGAAACGGTTAAAAATCGTTTGGCGATCAACATCGAACAATCGAAGCCGTTACTAGACTTTTATGAAGATAGAGGATATCTTGTAACCGTTGATGGTGATCAAGATATCAATAAGGTTTTTCAAGACATTCAATCGATTATTGAAAAGTAATTCATTGTAGGCCCTGCACGAATAGACAATTCTATTTGTTTCATAGTAATAAGAGTCGTTTAGCTTTAATGCTTACTATGTGGATAATGACACCCTGTGTTTAACATTCCACCCTCATTTAGGTGAACGTCATGAAGCGAAACTGATTCGATGCCACGAATAGGTCTTGTTTGTCGAATTTGCAAGAGGCGACAAGGCATTATCGGTTTGAGTGATTGATGATCGTTGTGTCTTGGTAGCAGATGGGGAACACGTAAATATGATCTCGACCAAAGAGAATGAGTAAACATCATATTGAACATGGATTATACGTCTCCAGAAGTCCAAAACAGCCTTCTAGAAACTGGTCGTGTCACAAATGAAAATTTATCGTTTATATGTTGTTTTAGAACAATATTGTGACTGATTTAAAAGAAGGGAGTAAGGCGCGATGGCGAAAGATGATGTAATTGAAGTGGAAGGAACCGTAACAGAAACATTGCCAAATGCAATGTTCAACGTAGAGCTTGAAAACGGTCATACGGTCTTGGCACATGTGTCGGGAAAAATCCGTATGCACTTCATCCGTATCTTACCAGGTGATAAAGTAACGGTAGAACTCTCTCCATATGATTTAACAAGAGGACGAATTACGTACCGTTATAAATAAGCGAGCTCCGATATAAAAGGAGGTAAAGATGATGAAAGTAAGAGCATCTGTAAAGCCAATTTGTGAAAAATGCAAAGTCATTAAACGAAAAGGCAAAGTAATGGTGATTTGTGAAAATCCGAAACACAAGCAAAAACAAGGATAATTGAAGGAGGTGCGCATTTTTTATGGCACGTATTGGAGGTATAGATATTCCACGTGATAAACGTGTAGTAATCTCTTTAACATACATTTATGGTATTGGTAAGAAAACTGCACAAGATATCCTTAAAGAAGCAGGCGTTTCTGAAGATACTCGTGTTCGTGATCTAACTGAAGATGAGTTAGGACGTATTCGTCAAGCGGTTGATGGTTACACAACTGAAGGGGATCTTCGTCGTGAAGTATCGCTTAACATTAAACGTCTAATTGAAATCGGCTCATATCGTGGTCTAAGACATCGTCGTGGTTTACCGGTTCGCGGTCAAAATACGAAGAACAACTCTCGTACTCGTAAAGGCCCACGTCGTACAATCGCTAACAAGAAAAAATAATGTAAGGAGGTAAACTAATAGATGGCTCGTAAAACTAATACACGTAAACGTCGTGTGAAAAAGAATGTTGAGACTGGTGTAGCACATATCCGTTCTACTTTCAACAACACTATTGTAACTATCACTGATGTTCAAGGTAATGTTGTTGGATGGAGTTCTGCAGGTGCACTAGGTTTCAAAGGTTCTCGTAAATCTACTCCATTTGCTGCACAAATGGCTGCTGAAACAGCTGCTAAAACTGCGGTTGATAATGGAATGAAAACTCTAGAAGTATCAGTTAAAGGTCCAGGAGCTGGACGTGAAGCGGCTATTCGTTCTCTACAAGCAGCTGGACTAGAAGTTACAGCTATTAAAGATGTAACTCCAGTACCTCATAACGGTTGCCGTCCACCAAAACGTCGTCGTGTATAATTTAAACGTATATTATTTGTCACCCTGTCTATAATGGGTTATGATGACTAAAAGTATAGATGGTAATAGAGATAAATTTAAGTACACCAAGGTAATTATGAGAAGATGGTATAGCAACACGCCTTTAGGGGCGAGGAGATATATTTCTTATTAAGACCTTACTATACAGCATCGCAAAGACAAACGTACGATAAATTACACAGGTAGTGCAGAAACGCCAACTGCCGATCCCGAGGAATTTCGGTTAGATCATATCTAGCCGGGGTTTCGACGTTTTAAAGGAGGGTATTATGGAATGATTGAAATAGAAAAGCCAAAGATTGAAACGGTTGAGATTAGTGATGATGCTACATTTGGAAAATTTGTGGTAGAACCGCTCGAACGTGGTTATGGTACAACTCTTGGAAACTCCTTGCGTCGTATCCTACTATCCTCACTTCCAGGTGCTGCTGTTACGTCAGTTCAAATTGATGGAGCATTACATGAATTTTCAACTATTGATGGAGTAGTTGAAGATGTTACGACAATCATTTTGAATTTGAAAAAGCTAGCCCTTAAAATCTATTCAGACGAACCAAAAACATTAGAAATCGATGTGCAAGGTGAAGGAGTCGTTACTGCTGCCGATCTAACTTATGATAGTGATGTAGAAGTATTGAATCCTGAACTTCCAATTGCAACATTAAATGCAAAAGGAAACTTGCGTATGAAATTAACTGCACAACGTGGTCGTGGTTATGTTCCAGCAGATGCAAACAAACATGAAGATCAACCAATTGGTGTTATTCCAGTTGATTCCATTTTCACACCAGTATCACGTGTCACTTACCAAGTTGAGAATACTCGTGTAGGTCAAAGTGCGAACTACGATAAATTAACTTTAGATGTTACGACTGATGGAAGCATTCGTCCAGAAGAAGCAATTTCTTTAGGGGCAAAGATTCTTTCTGAGCATTTAAATATTTTCGTAGGCTTAACAGACGAAGCACAGAATGTTGAAATAATGGTTGAGAAAGAAGAAGACCAAAAAGAAAAAGTAATGGAAATGACAATTGAAGAATTAGACCTATCGGTTCGTTCTTACAATTGTTTAAAACGTGCTGGCATTAATACAGTTCAAGAGCTTTCAAATAAATCTGAAGAAGATATGATGAAAGTGCGTAATCTAGGTCGTAAATCATTAGAGGAAGTTAAAGTTAAACTTGCTGATTTAGGTTTAGGTTTACGTAAAGAAGATTAATATCGGACATCTTTAGAGTTTCAAGAAAGGGAGGGATAGTCCATGGCAAGAAAACTAGGACGTACAACAGATCAACGACTAGCACTACTTCGCAACCTTGCTTCTGATTTAATTATTCATGAGCGGATTGAAACAACAGAAGCTAAGGCTAAAGAACTTAGATCTGTAGTAGACAAAATGATTACATTAGGTAAACGTGGTGATCTACACGCTCGTCGTCAAGCAGCTGCATTCTTATACAACAAAGAGGCTAATGAAGAAGATACAGTTCTTCAAAAGCTATTCAATGATGTAGCGAAGCGCTATGAAGACAGACAAGGTGGATATACACGCGTTCTTAAGTTAGGCGAACGCCAAGGTGATGGAGCGAAAATGGCAATTATTGAGCTAGTTTAATCAATCCATACGCGTTAAGGGCAGGACTTGATCTCTTCCACGAGGTGAAATCCAAGCCCTTTTTTTGTATAGAAAAGGGCTTGGATTTCAGGTTAAGTGGATCACTTGTTTCGATTGAATGGGCAATATACATGTAATATAAGCGGTATGAAGTGGTTAACTAGGGTTAGTTATAGAGGAATTAGGCATCCGAACCTTTAGATGGTCGCTAGAACTGTAATAGGGAAATATACCATATAATGGGCAGATGTTTCGGATACACGGTTATGCTATACAAGCATAGTTGAAAGCTAATTATCCTGCTTTAGGTTCACTAAGCTAAGTAAGGTCAGCCCCAACCACTTTCCCCAGACACCCTTCGCTAAATTAAACACCTATCTATTAACATTCAACAACAGAAGTAGTAAAATACATACATGGATGTAACCTAAAGGCTACGTAGAGAATAGGAGGAATAAAGATGAGAGAGAAGTTTATAGAGTTTAGGAATGTATCGTTTCGATACGGAGAAGAGCAGCCTTGGGTATTAGAGAACGTTTCATTTGAAATATATCAAGATGAATGGGTAGCGATTATTGGGCATAATGGATCTGGTAAATCGACAATCGCTAAGTTAATGAATGGACTATTGTATCCCCAAGAAGGGGAAATTTTAATAAATGGGATGCCAGTTAACGACGAGCACGTCTGGGAAATTCGTAAGCAAGTAGGAATGGTCTTCCAGAACCCTGATAACCAGTTTGTCGGGACAACTGTTCAGGATGATGTAGCCTTTGGAATGGAGAATAGAGGTGTCCCAAGAGAAGAAATGGTCACTAGAATTGATGAGGTATTAAAGGCTGTACGGATGGAAGATTATCGCCTTACAGAACCACATCGACTATCAGGCGGACAAAAGCAACGAGTGGCGATAGCTAGTGTGCTAGCCATTCAACCAGCTGTTCTAATCCTAGATGAGGCGACAGCAATGTTAGATCCAAAGGGTCGTAAAGAAATTATGCGAACCGTTTCAGAGATTCAAGCAAAGAATGAGATTTCACTTATTACGATAACACATGATTTACAGGAAGTAGTACAAGCAGAGCGCGTTATCGTGATGAATAGCGGTAAGGTATGGGAAGAGGCGACACCGCGAGAGGTTTTTGCTAAAAAGGATGAGTTACGGAAAATCGGCTTAGATGTTCCCTATATTGCGTTACTGGCAGATGAATTAAAACGAAATGGGCTAGAGATCTCGACGGAACCTTTAAATCATGAAGAATTATTGGAGGAATTATGGACATTACATTCAAAGATGTAAGTTACATCTACCAAGCAAACTCACCTTTTGCTCATTCTGCGTTAAAGGACCTATCCTTTCATATTCCATCTGGATCCTTTGTCGCGATAGTTGGTCATACTGGATCTGGTAAGTCAACATTACTCCAGCACTTAAATGGACTGTTAACACCAACTAAAGGTGAAGTTCGAATTGGTGACTTTCATATTAATTCGGATAAAAAACCGGAGAATTTAAAGGAACTTCGTAGTCGAGTAGGAGTCGTCTTTCAGTATCCTGAACACCAATTATTTGATGAAACCGTCGAAAAGGACATCGCGTTTGGACCGAAGAACTTTGGGGTTTCCGATACAGAAATAGCGGAACGAATACGAGATATTATTCCTGCAGTTGGAATGGATGAGTCTTTACTAGAAAGATCCCCTTTTGATCTAAGTGGTGGACAAATGAGACGGGTTGCGATAGCTGGAGTTCTTGCTATAAAGCCAGAGATTCTTGTTTTAGATGAGCCAACTGCAGGGCTAGATCCAAGAGGTCAATTGGAAATAATGGACATGTTCTATACGCTTCACCAAGAGCGCAACTTAACTACGATACTAGTAACACATAGTATGGAGGATGCCGTCAAATACGCTGACCATGTCATTATCATGAACAAAGGAACAAAATATATGGAGGGATCGCCAGAAGAAGTATTTACGCAACGAGAAGCGCTTCATCAGGTGCAATTAGAAGTCCCTGAAGCTATTCAATTTATTACCTCATTTCAGGAGAAATTTGGGTTAACCATCCCCTTCAAGCGTCAAACCGTTGAAGAGCTTGCGGTTGAGATTCAGCAATTACTAAAGGGGGCTGAATCGGATGAATAACATGATGATTATCGGACAATATGTCCCAGGAAATTCTTTAGTGCATCGGTTAGACCCTAGAATGAAAATTACGATCATCTTCTTATTCGTTATTATTGTGTTCTTTGCTAATAATGTCGTTAGCTATAGTATTTTGACAGCATTTGCGATTATAACGATTGTTATCACGAGAATCCCGTTTCGTTTTATATTGAAGGGATTAACACCAGTATGGTTCTTAATTATTTTTACCTTTATGCTGCATTTGATTGTAACAAAGGAAGGTTCCGTAGTTATTGATTTATTTGGGTTTAAAATATACTCAGGAGCCATTATACAGGGGTTTGCGATATCGTTACGATTCTTCCTATTAATCTTGATTACATCGCTGTTAACGTTAACGACAACACCAATAGAGATCACAGATGCGATTGAAGATATGTTACATCCATTAAAGAAAATCAAGTTCCCAGTGCATGAACTAGCTCTCATGATGTCGATATCCTTACGTTTTATCCCAACCCTTTTACAAGAGACAGATAAGATATCAAAGGCACAAGCCTCAAGGGGAGTGGATTTTCGTACTGGACCAATGAAGGAACGGTTAAAAGCAATTGTTCCTCTATTAGTACCGCTATTTGTTAGTGCATTTAAGCGTGCTGAAGAGCTTGCGATGGCGATGGAAGCTAGAGGCTACCAGGGAGGAGAGGGAAGAACGAAGCTAAGGCAATTAAAAATTGATAAGATCGATATCTTTGTATTGCTTTTCTTCCTATTGGTAATTGCTGGGCTATTCTTAACGAGAAATTATTCATAGTTTGGAGGTTGGACAGTTTTGCTGAAAATTAAATGTACGATTAGCTATGATGGAACCAATTTCCATGGCTATCAGGTCCAGCCCGATAAACGAACCGTTCAACAAGAAATAGAGCATGCATTGGAAAAAATCCACAAAGGTGAAAAAATCCATATTCATGCATCCGGCAGAACCGATACAGGGGTTCATGCTAAGGGACAAACCATTCACTTTGAAACGAATCTAGATATCCCGGGAAATAGTTGGAGGAAGGCACTCAATGCCTTATTACCGAGTGATGTATATGTGACACATGCAGAAATAGTTTCCAATGATTTTCACTCTAGATACAATGTAGTGGAGAAGGAATATCGTTATTTTTTATTAAATACAAAGAATCCTGATGTTTTTAGACGAAATCATGTGTATCATTTTCCATATAAGCTTGATATAGAAGCGATACAAGAAGCTTGTCGTTATTTAGAAGGAACCCATGACTTTACCACCTTTTCTTCAGCAAAGGCAACTGTCAAAGGGGATAAGGTAAGAACGTTGTATGAGGTTTCATGTAATCAAGATAACGGGCAAATAGAATTTATTTTCCGAGGAAGCGGATTTTTATATAATATGGTTCGAATCTTAGTAGGAACGTTAATCGATGTTGGGCAAGGGAAAATTAGCCCGCCTGATATTGGCACGTTGTTAGAGGCAAAGGACCGGAAATATGCCGGGAAAACAGCTCCAGCTCAAGGTTTATTCCTGTGGAGAGTAAGCTATTAAGGAATCATTATTTCTGACAAAACACTACATTTCCTGGGAAATATCGACACCTTTCTTTTTAGATAGAAATGCTGTATAATAGAAAGAGTGTTTTTGCAATGAATTATAAAAAAATATCAATAAATAAATCTGCCAGACTCTTGACAATTTACCCTATTTTGATATATTATGGTCTATGGCATTTTATTTCTAAAACCGCGATTAGCCCCGGAACTAATTGTGTTGAAAATATAGGAATAACGAACTTTAAACATTTAAAAATTAATGAATGAAAAATATGGAGGGAACCAATCATGCGCACAACTTTCATGGCGAATGAAAACAATATCGAACGCAAATGGCTTGTTGTGGATGCTGAAGGCCAACGCCTTGGTCGTCTAGCAAGTGAAGTTGCTGCAATCCTTCGTGGAAAGCATAAGGCAACTTATACACCACACGTTGATACTGGTGATTATGTAATCATCGTTAACGCTGACAAAATTGAACTAACTGGAAACAAATTAAGTGACAAGAAGTACTACCGTCACTCTGGACATCCAGGTGGATTAAAAGAACGTACTGCTGATGAAATGCGTACAAAATATCCTGAGCAAATGCTTGAGATTGCAATTAAAGGCATGCTTCCAAAAGGATCTTTAGGACGTAAAATGGCTAAGAAATTACATGTATACAGAGGTGCTGAGCACAATCATGCAGCACAAAAACCTGAAGTTTACGAACTTCGCGGATAATAAAAGGAGGTAAATCAATTGGCACAAGTACAATACTACGGCACAGGTCGTCGTAAAAGCTCAACTGCACGTGTACGTTTAGTACCGGGTACTGGTAATGTAACCATAAATGGTCGTGATGCAAAAGACTATTTCCCATATGAAACTCAAATTCTAATTCTTAACCAACCACTACAAGCTACTGAAACTCAAGGAACATATGATGTAATCGTTAATGTTCATGGTGGTGGATTTACTGGTCAAGCTGGTGCTATCCGTCATGGTATCGCACGTGCTTTACTAGAAGCAGATCCAGGTTATCGTTCAGCGCTTAAGAGTGCAGGGTTCCTAACTCGTGACCCTCGTATGAAAGAACGTAAGAAATACGGTCTTAAAGGCGCTCGTCGTGCACCTCAGTTCTCAAAACGTTAAAAACCTTATACAAATGGTTTGCCCTCTATGCTCTTATAAAGCAGAGAGGGTTTTTTTATGTCCAAATTTGGATTTGAATACCCCTAGCTAAAATGTCATGTATTACTAGACGAGGCAAACAGTGACAATAACGAACTACTAAATAATGAGTGTTAATATCACAGTAAATGAATATAGCACCTTATAAAACGTCGTTCCTATTTTGGAATGACGTTTTTCAGTTTCGCCCAGCATGGGCGAAACTGAAAAAGCGGAGCTGGTATGCTCCGCTTGATCCACCACGTTAAGGGGCGAGATAGGTCTGAAATTAATCATAAGTGATATTGAAAGATTATTTTTATATGTGTATTATGAACAAGAGAAAAGCAATCAAATGCGTAGACCTCAACTATCATTTATTACCGAATAAGGGAGATTTTATTGTGGGCGCTTTGTTTTTTGTTTTTAATATGTTTATAGCTGTTTTCGTTCTTATCCTGCTTATATTTACTGCCATAATCGTCTATATAAAATTATTAAAAAATAGGCACTACCTTTATTCCTTGCTGCTCTTGTTATATCCATTTTCATTCACAGCCGCAGGCGTTTTTCTTATAGCTCGTGGTTCAGCAATAAACCGTGAGGACTTAAATTCTCGTTTGGGAGCTGGTGAAGATGTCCATATTCTTTCCGCTGATGCTGGATTTGAATTTACTTTTTGGGGTTATGCTTTCTTGGCGGCAGCATTAATTTTATTGCTCATAGTCGTAATCTTAATTATAGCTAGATTAGTGCAAAGCTATAAGAGCAATTAGGTTCGACAGCCTGAGCCTACATTTGAATGTAGGCTCAGGCTGTCGAGACTAGCAGAAAGAACGTAAGAAATACGGTCTTAAAGGAGCTCGCCGTGCACCTCAGTTCTTAAAACGTTAATAGAAACATTGATACATCAATGTTTACAGAGCTTTTTAAGTTGCTTCACTTGAACCTTATAAAGCACTTAACAGATTTAAAGCATCAGCATCTTGCTGGTGCTTTTTTTCTGGTATTAATTCCAGATAATAATTCTGTGTGATTTAACATTAATGTGACCTAATCGCTTTGATACATAAGCAATATCTATGTTATTAGCAAATAAAATGATGCATGTGATCTCTTAATCCGTGAAACGTTGTTTTCTCATCTTCATGTATTAATCTAGTCTCATAGCATACAGTTCTCTTTCAAAAGAAACCTCAATTAAAAAATCGTTATTATATATAACTGGTATTTTATGTCCAAATGTTCTGCCTTCTGGTATCTTAGTTCCACAGGCGTTTATTATTCGGATGGCAACAGAAACATAGGCAAAATAAAAGAGCAAGCCTGAGCTTGCTCACAATTAGTTTCTATTACTAATAGTATTGATGGTTCCCCAAAATATAAATCGATACAGAATAATTATAAGGAATATTTAGTTGGAGAGGATGGTCCAACATATGAATCAATCGAACAATTAGCTAGCAAACGTGCTATGCCAAATGTTCATGTCATTCGTTCGGCCTATGAAATTGAAACTCACGCAGTATGGAAAACTGCGATTATTTCAAGAGAACCACCAACAGTTACTTTCTTTTATACCCATTATAGTTTAAGCTCCCATAGTTAGTTGAGCTACTCTTCTCTCTAAAACAGATCACTCCCCAACAAGGTT
Organism: Ornithinibacillus liuyingii; assembly: GCF_055550225.1. Taxonomy (NCBI): domain Bacteria; kingdom Bacillati; phylum Bacillota; class Bacilli; order Caryophanales; family Bacillaceae; genus Ornithinibacillus; species Ornithinibacillus liuyingii. Next base: position 54,214 of record NZ_JBPWOS010000016.1, read on the forward strand.
AATTATCCACCATTACCTCAAACGACGTGATTCGACAAAATATAACATTTTATCGGTTAATCCGACTATTTTCCTATGCCCTTCTGCACAAGATATTTCATTTTATTAGTGCTAGGGTTATTAATGTATGTCAAAATACTAATTTATGCTGGTTACACAGCCATGGGCAGAAGGGGTGAATTCGACAGTTTGATGTAGGAGAATAAACCAGCAATCGACAGAAAATTATTAAAAGGATGGTTAGATGAAGAAAAGATTTTTAATTTTGTTAATGCTATCATTTTTGGTCGCTTGTTCCAATTCTGGCGAGGAAACAAAAGGGAAGCAATCAGAAAATGATGATCAAGCTAATGAAGAAACAGGAGAAACTTCGTTAGCTATTGAAGTACTTTATTCTTATGATCATGAAGAATCTAGAGATTATTCTCTGCAAGGCATAAAGACTGATTCAGAAGGTTCTGCAGTAGTATTTACCGCCAAAGAAGACATTGACAGAAAAAAAGATTATTATACATATTTTATCGATCGAAATGATCAAGTTATTGAGGCTCTTGAGTTAGCGAATGACCCAGATCAAGAGAGAAGATGTGTAGATTTGAATCTATCTCCGGATGGGAAGTATTTACTGTATGACTGTCATGATGATGGCATCCATTTTTCCATCTATGACTTAGAGGAAGAAGAAACGACACATCAAATCCCAGAGGATGATAGTTTAAACAGAGACGATATTCTTGGAGTTTCGAATGACTTAACGGTTTACTTCGAGACAGAAAATGACGACTGGGAAAAACAATTGACATTTTATGATGTGCAAACTAAAACAACGCAAGATTATGTTCTCGACGATTTACTTGGAACTGAGCATGCCTCAATTAGTAAAATCATTCCAACAGACGATGGTAAACAAATACTAATTGATACTGTAGTAGAGCTATATCTTTTTGACACAGAAACCGGAGATGTCCGTAAAATAGAAGATGTGGAACCTTATCAAGAAGAATTTGATAATAACAATTTATTCATATACAATGCTAGACTTTCCCCAGATGGGAAATATTTATATTACAGCATTAGTGAAAATTCAAGTGATCCAGTGTATAAAGAATACTTCTTTCATAATTTAGAAAGTGGAGAAGTCCGTGTTTATGGTGAATTAGATTACAGTGTGCGTAATTTTGACATACACGGAAACTTGTTATTAGAAGGAGACGAAAACCTTTATCTATATAATTTCGATAGGGAGGAAACAAAGATCATTCCCGAGATAGAGGTAGGTGTATATTCGGGATATTTCACCCTAACTCATAATGGACAATTTATCATTTATACAGATAAAGAAAGAAATGACGATAATTATACAACGTATCTTTATCGAGTATCTCTTGGTGATATTAATACGTATGAGACAACTAGTTTTGAAGCGCAAGAGGAAAGGGAAAGAGAAGAAGTTGGTCAGGATGAAATTGCCTTATCAGATGCATCGTTTGAAGAATCCGACCTGTTCCTTGAATTATGGGACAGCAGTACCTCGGTTATGTTCCCAACCGAGTTCCCTGAAACGGTTACTGATAAAACCAATCATTATTCCGGTGATCCAAGTAAAGGACGATATTCTCAAACCATATACGTTGATACAACATCCCATAAAAGAGAAGAAATTAATTTCACTACTTCGAAAATTGACGAAGGAGACACTTGTCCATTACTAAGGGATCTTGAAGTTGTCGAAACAAAGAATGGAAATGACTATTATTTCCATGCATATCAAAATTCCGATGTTGAAGCAGGTGTATTAATTGACAATGTATGTTATTTTATCGATGCGGAAGATTACACCCAAGATGAAATGCTATCTATTGTCCAGTCGCTAGAGCCAATCGATACGGCTTTCCATGAGCTTAAAATGGATGGATTAAAGTTCCCTAAGAAATTTCCAATTGGTGAGCCAGAAACAAGAAATCCGCGTGTCATTTCCTACAGAGATGGTGAAACAGTCGACTATCTAATCGATTATAGAGGTGATGGGGAAAACGACATCAAGATGGATTTGGAAATACGAAATAGCGAACCGAAGCTCTATATGAATGAGAATACTGGGTTTGAGGTAGAAGTAGATGGCTGGGAAGAAGCATATTTCTTGGAAGATCGTATGAATCTACACCTTTATGATGGAACCTATTACTATATTATAAAATTAGATATTTCGAATGATATGTTAGAGGCATTTGGTAAAGACCATGTCACAGAAACATTTATCGAAATCGGAGAATCAATGAAATAACCATATACATTAACTAAAGAACCGATTCCTTTCTCCAGTGAGAAGGAGTCGGTTTTCCTTTTTACGGTGAGAATCTCCTTATGAAAACAGGATGCATCCTTCTTTTATCGTATTCCTTATATAAGCTGTTCTATCAATATAGATTGACGGGACATACGCTAGCTCCAAATTCCCTCTAGTTAAAAAATAGAAACGCTCCTCCAAGCCTGCCAGTGGACAAGGCCAACAGCAAATTCTAGTTATTTCATGGCTATCTCAGACATAGGATAAACATGAAGAGTACATTAGCAAGAAGTTATATTTATCCACTTTTTTATTCTTCATAGAAAGTACTTCGTAAAAACGATTAGAGGTGGTGCAAAAAATGAATCGTTATCGTAAATCAATAATTGGAGGACTTGTAGGTGCTTCGACTGCTGGAGGTTGGTTGATCATGGATCTATTACTTCCAGAGCCAATTGGTGACTATTTGTTATTCGGATTAATGGGATTGGTTAACGCTGCAATTGGTTGGCAATTTGTAAGAATGCTTGATAGGAAGCAACGTAAAGGAGGGGAAGCGGAAAGGATAACCACCGGAGCACATTAATGTTTACCTGGTGCATTGAATAGGTTATTCAATGTTACCTGTTTCACTAGGTTAGAAGAAGGCCTGCGATGAAGGCATAAATGTATCCTTCAGGGTCAATCTACTTTGTATATGGCATGCTTTGTTTATATATAGAAGTTAGTAAAAAGAGGGTCTGTACACATATCTGTTAATTTTTATGCGAGTTACTAATAGAGTTAAAGGTGGGTATAAGAAATGAGTCGATTTCGGAAACCTATGTTTGGTGCTTTTGTTGGTGCTACTACTGCCGGAGGTTGGCTGATCATGGATTTAATGCTTCCAGATCCGGAAGGTGATTATTTTTTGTTTAGTTTAATGGCAATTGTAAATGCAGCAGTCGGCTGGAATGTAGTAAAGATGCTTAATAAAAAACCAGAAACAAAAGAAGCCACATCAGAAAAGTGGCAGACGGAATCAAACTAAATAGCTTATGTGTGCCAAGTAGCTCCGTAAAGTGGCAAAATTCGGGGATACTTGGCACTATTTTTGTGTAACTCTGGTGCTTAAGCACTATTATTATTTTAAATTAATTGAAAATAATGGATATTTGTGGAACCGTGCGATAAAATTGATAAATATAGCTCCCTGAAAGTTATACAGAAACGGGTGAAAAAATGATTTATCAGGTACAAATTTTTAAACTATTATTTGCAGTAGATGATCATATTTTCCGGATTGGTAAAGCAGAACAAATTCGCAACCCATGGAAAACGATTTCCTTATTGGTGCTTCTCAGTGTCCTGATTTATAGTGGTGCTAGTTTATTGGGAATTGGTTCCTCCGTATTATCTAGCGGAGCTGCTTTATTAAGTGCTGCTGAGTACGAGGTATATAAGTTTTGGTTTATTATCGGTAGGATTATTTATTCATTAGCACTGGTAGGCATGGTTTTATTTATCCCATCCTTAATTTATTATTGGGTAACAAAAATTCCTTATAAAAAACTCTTACTAATGCAAGTCGTAGTACTGTTCATAATGCTTTTGGAGCGGATTTTGTGGATTCCGCTAGCAATTTATTTTGGACTTGACTGGTTTGTATCACCATTTTCCTTAGGGATTATCACATCTTATTTAACAGATATCTCTTTTTTGATTTATCTATGTGGGGCTTGCTCTCTATTCCAGCTATGGATTATCATTTTTCAAGTAAAATTCTTAAGTAGACTTTCTGGTATACATAAGGGCTGGATATGGAGTACGGTCATCTTGTTTCATCTAGCAACTTGGACTGTAACAGCTGTAATCGCGCTTACAGATATGCATATGATAAATGGGTGGTTTAATTAATGAAGAAACGAATAAAATGGTTAGCGATAATCTTGTTTATAGGGATTAATAGTCTACTGGTTTGGTTAGATGATGGAGAAAAAGTAGTTAGACAAGCGTATGTAACAAATTGGGAGCAGGTCTATCAAACCGACTTTGTTGAAACGGTAGAAGCAGATGGTGTTGTTGACTACTCCGGAGAAAGCTATGTGTACTTTGACAAAGCGCTAGGAAGCTTTGATCAGTTTCTAGTAGAGGAAGGAAGCGTGGTAGGTGTAGGAGACCCGCTTTTTCAATACCAAGTACATGATTATTTGACGACGGAAGCTCATCTAACGTATGAGTTAGAGAAAGCAAATAGCGAAATCGATGCGATTAAAGATGCGATTACCGAGATGGTAGCGTTTCGGATACCGGGTCCTTCAGTGCCAGTTGTAGGGAGTAACGAGGAAGACGGGACAACTGTGATTGTTTCACCACCTGAACCGGTAGAAGCGGAAGTGATGAAGGAGCAATTTATTATTCAAAAGGAACAAGAGTTAGCTGCCAAACAAGACTTAAAAAATATGATTCAATCACAATTAGATGATTTACATGCGACTGGTGCTGTCATTACAGTGGAAAGTCCGGTTGAGGGGAAAATAAAAAAACTTTCTTCCACATTAAATGATCCGTTAATAAGTATTGAAGAAACAGCTTTACAGGTGAAGGGGAATGTTGATGAATCTGCAAGGGTTGACATTGGCGTGGAGCAACCTGTCGATATTTTGTTAAAGGAAAGTGGACAAGTATTGCAAGGTACTATCTCTCATGTGGAAGATGCGCCGTATGAAGTAGATGTGGATACGGCTAGTATTTATCCGTTTGAAGTGACTTTTACGGATGAAGAAATCTTGGATGTATTACCGGGGTATCATGCTGATTTAACGATAACCGTCAATGAATCATTGAATGCCAATACGGTTGATCCAACTATGGTAAATCATAATCAAGTGTGGAAGTTGACTGAGGCTGGAACATTGGAATTAGTTCCTGTGCATACTGGTATTATGATGGATAACAAATTGGAAATTGTTAGTGGATTGGAAGCGGGAGATTCTGTTACGGATGAATCGATTCCGTTCTCGTACAATGGTATGCCATTCTTCACGCCTCTAAAGATTAAGCAGGTGCCTTGGTTGGAGATTGGGAATTATGAAGAGAGAACGAAGCATATATTAATGGGGATTATGGTGAGGTAACATATTTAAAATGTTTTTCTTAGCGCAGGTCCCTAGGATAATCCTGTATCACGGTAGAAAGTGATACAGGATTAATTATTTTAGTCAGCATCTCTTTAATCTTAATTGTTATAATATATTTGCAATACATTCGTTAGGAGGAATCCCAGATGATCAAAGAGCTGAATATTAAGGAACATTATCGTGAAATTTTCAAACTATCACAGTTTGCTTTTCAATATACGTTATCGGAAGCGGAATTAAAAGCAAAGCGAGAGGAAGCGGAGCGTCATACGATTTGGGGAGTTATGGAGGAGGGTCAACTAGCTGCTAAACTACATTTAATTCCTTTAGCAGTATCTATCCATGGAAGGTCGATGCAAATGGGAGGCGTTGCATCTGTTGCTACGTGGCCTGAATTTAGACGAAATGGTATGGTAAAGAGCCTATTAGCAAACGCATTAAATCACATGCACCAAAACGGACAAGTATTATCCTATCTTCACCCATTCTCCGTTCCGTTCTATCGGAAATATGGGTATGAAGTTACATTTAATAAAAAACAATATAAAATCCCATTCGAGAAGTTAAAGCGAAATTGGGATGAATCTGGATATGTGAGAAGAACGGAAGTCGATATTGACTTATTAGATAATTTGTATAGCCAGTACATAGGGAACTATACGGGAGCCCTTATTCGGGATGAAAAGTGGTGGAAGCAGCGTGTACTAAAAGACCATCATCAAATTGCGGTAGCCTATAATGAGAATCGTGTTCCGGAGGGCTATATTCTATTTCATGTTAAGGATAAGCTATTTACAGTTAGTGAAATTGCTTATCGGTCCTTAACTGGCTTAAAGCTATTAATGGAGTTTATTGGTAATCATGATTCCATGGCGGAGCATGTTGAAATCACTGTACCAGAAAATGATAATATCCCACTTCTCCTTAAGGAGCCACGATTCGAAACAAAGGTTAATCCGTACTTTATGGCGAGGGTAGTTAATGTAAAGGGCTTTCTTACTCAATATCCATTTGGGGGATTACATCCTTCTGTATCTCTTTTTGTGGAAGATGAGTTTCTACCGGTTAATACGGGGGTGTATGTACTAAATCCTCGTCAGGAGGGAGTGACCTGTACCCATATGAAAGGTAAAGGGAAAGCAGATATTACCTGTAATATTCAAGCATTTACGACGATGTTTTTAGGGTATAAAAGGCCAACAGAGTTACTTGCGTTAGGGTTAATCGAGGGAAATATCGAAGCGGTTAATAAATTGGAGGATATGATACCAAGGCAGCAAACGTATTTACCGGACTTTTTCTAATGCATGTAGTATCGATTCATTCCAAAGTCATAAACCGATTACTTGTCCCATAAAATAGGATGAGGATAAATAAAGGGGAGAATGGAATGAATCGATTAGGGAAAATAGTTGCTTGGATTATTGGGTTAATCGTCCTTGTTGCACTTATCAAATTGCCGTTACCAGATTTAGAGGAAACAATGGGATTTTCTTTACCTCTGGCAGGGAAAACCATTGTACTTGATCCAGGACATGGCGGACCAGATGGAGGGGCAGTTGGTAGTGATGATACATTAGAGAAGGACATTGCGCTAGAGGTATCGAAAGAGCTAAGAAACTATTTACAGCAATCTGGGGCAATAGTGTATTTAACTAGAGAAACAGATACAGATTTAGCGGATGAAAATACGAAAGGTTTGTCGAGGCGAAAGGCAGAGGATATTAGAAAGCGAATGGAGTTTATCCACTCACATGATGCGGACCTATTTTTAACGATACATTTAAATGCCATTCCCTCAACCAAATGGAGCGGAGCACAAACATTCTATTTTCCGAAATCGGATGAGGGAAAGCATTTAGCACAAATGATCCAAGCTGAAATTATCCGTAATTTAGAAAATACGAACCGAAGTGCACTAGCTGTGAATAATCTCTATTTATTAAAGCATGCCGAGGTACCAGGAGCACTAGTGGAAATTGGTTTCCTTTCTAATGTACATGAAAGGGAATTACTAAAAACAAATACGTACCAACGTCAAATGGCGGCAAGTATCTATAAGGGGATTTTGCGCTATGTCACCGAAGAACCTGAGGTGGAGGAAGAATAAGAATTGGATCACTCCTTCCAAAATTCATATCACTTAGATTTCTAGTGATTTATGGTATACTAGCCTTGGACTACTTAATCCATGCTAATAGGAAGGTGATTAAATGTTAACGAAAGAAGAAGTAATACAATTACTGAATCCTGTAAAAGATCCCTTTTTACATAGAACGTTTGAAGAAACACAAGGAATTAAAGAAGTAACGATAAAGGAAGATAAGAAGCATATCAGTGTGAAGGCTGCGATTGGAAAGACGAATACAGCTGAACAAATGCAGCTTCAACAAGAAATAGTAGGCATTCTAAAGCGTAATGGTGCCGTTACAGTAGGTCTTCGATTCGAGCAGTTACCCGACGAAGTTATAAAAAAATACCAGCCTGCAATTGAAAGCGCTAAAGAAAAGGCATTAATGGGTGGCAATAAACAACCCCATTTCCTTGCCATTGCTAGCGGTAAAGGTGGCGTTGGTAAATCAACGGTCACCGTTAACCTAGCTGTTGCATTAAGAAGAATCGGTAAAAAAGTCGGTATTATTGATGCGGATATATATGGCTTCAGTGTTCCAGATATGATGGGAATCGAAGAAAGACCGGTTGTTCGTGGAGAGAAGATTATTCCAGTGGAGCGGTTTGGTGTTAAGGTTATTTCCATGGGATTTTTTGTTGAAGACAATTCCCCGATTATTTGGCGTGGACCAATGCTTGGTAAAATGTTAAATAGTTTCTTTAAAGAGGTAGAATGGGGAGACCTAGATTATTTATTACTAGATCTTCCTCCAGGTACAGGGGACATCGCTATGGACGTGCATGAACTTTTACCATCTTGTAAGGAAATAATCGTAACAACTCCACATCCTACTGCAGCATTTGTAGCAGCTCGTGCTGGTCAAATGGCATTGAAAACAGAGCATGAAATATTAGGTGTTGTGGAAAATATGGCTTACTACAAGAGTCCAAAAACAGGAGAAAAGGAATATGTATTTGGACAAGGTGGCGGTAAGAAGCTTGCGGAAGTATTAAAAACCAAAGTGCTTGGACAATTACCAATTCAACAGCCTTATGAAGAAGAGGATGTATTTGCACCATCCGTGTATCAAGAAGACCACCCAAATGGCAAAGAGTACCATAAAATGGCAGCTAAAGTTATTGCCAAAGTAGAAGAATAAAGAGGGAAAAGGTCAGCACCCTGAAAAATGGGAGCTGACCTTTTATCTTTTAGTTTATTCCGCTCCGCCACCGGACCCGCTAGATCCACCGCCAGATTGATTACCGCCACCAGGACCACCTTGCTCACCAGATTGATTACCGCCGCCTTGGCCACCGCCTTTACTTTGTTCTTCAGCAGCTTTTAGTAATATCTCTTGTATTCGTGCCTGGAATATTGGTGATTCTAAGGTTTGCTGGATGGTTTCTTCTAGGTGTGCGCGAAATTGTTGGCTTTTTAAGGTTTGAATTTGCTGTTCTGTCATTTCCGGATTTTGTAATAAATCCATCATTTGCTTTTGGTATTCCGAATCATTCATTAAGTCCTTCATCAACTTTTTCTGATCTTCTTCGATGGATTTATAAAATGTTTCAACAAACTTAGGGTCTTCAAATAGCTTTTTCCACATTTCGCCGCCCTTTTTAGATGATAAGGTCTCATCAATCGCCTGTTTTACTGTAGTGGAGTCAATAACGAGCTGTTTCTGCATCTCTTCATCAGCTAATATTTCTCCAAGGGCTTTTTTTCCATCCTCGGTTTGCAATATATCAACAATCATTTTTTTGGTTGTATCATAATCCGTTTCCTTTGGCGCTGCTTCCCCTCCACATGCACTCATTAATAAAAGCAATCCACTAATTAATGGTAAGTAGACCACACGTAGCATGATAAATCCTCCTTCCACTTATCCTTTAATATGGATGAGATAAGTAAAAATATGCACTTGATAAAGGAAAAAAGATGTTGTTCATGATAAAATACCAATTATGTAAGCGGATTTTGGATTTATACTATATCAGGGGGACATTTCAATTGAATAGTCGCAAAGTAGTAAACTTGTTTTTAAAAACATTAGCATTAGGTGGTCTCGTTGGGCTAATTGTTAGTTTTTTTGTGAATGTTAGTGGTGCCTATACAGAGAATTTGCAGCCGTTTAATTTTATTGGATTATTAGGCGTTATGCTTTTCTTTATAGGACATGGAATGTTGTACAGTGCTGTAAGTCAAACGGGCTTCTTCGCGTACTTGTATGTACATAGATTAGGTCTAAGCATCTTCCGTTCATTCTGGCCGACAGTACAGATTGTATTAATCGCATTCGTTCTTTTTGATTTAGTTTATTTCCCTTATAAAAATGCAGAAGGTGAAGTATCCATCATTTGGTTTATACTGGCTGCTTTAGCTTTATTCATTTATGGATGGATTATTGCCAAAATAAAAGCGAAAGAAACGAAAAAGCATGCATTTATACCTGCTTTATTCTTCATGGTTGTATTTACAGTGGTTGAATGGGTACCGGCTTTACGAATTGGATTTGTTGGTGTCGAGTTTTCATTAATTATGGTATTAACATTACTTGCATGTAATACATACCAGCTACTAATCCTGCATCGTCTTCATAACAGTCCGGATAAAAAGGAGAAAATAGCTAAATAAATCCAAGAAAAACCTGATGGCTTGTACATAGTCATCAGGTTTTTTGATTTATTCGAGGTGTATAGCTTGAGAGAAATTTTGTTATTCCACTATTTTAGATTCTGCGTGGGCTTGATTGATTATTTCTGACACCGTTACAAACGTAAATCCTTTATTTTTTAATCCTGGTAGAATAGTATTCAAGGATTCTGCTGTTTGTTTTACAGAATCAGATGCATGTAAAAGGATAATATCCCCGTTACTCGTTTCTGACATGACATGATCAACGATTTTTTGAGTTCCTGGGTTTTGCCAATCGTGCGGATTAATATTCCAATGAATCACTTTATGTCCCATGTCTTCTGCTAATTTAATTATTTCATCATTGAAGTGGCCATGTGGTGCACGAACAAGCTCTAGATCCTTATAACCTAACTTGCCAAAAACCTCTTTTGCATATTGTAAATCTTTCCTAACTTGGCCGATTTCTTGGTCTAAATAGCTTTTATAACGATATCCTAGCATACCGACTTCATGCTTACTTTCGGATATTTTTTTCAAAATGTCTGGATGTTTTTCGGCCCATTCACCACTTACAAAGAAGGTAGCTTGTACTTGATGTTCCTCCAGCTGTTTTAAAATATCATGCACCTTCTCTTCGCCCCAGCTAATATTAAAGGTTAAGGCAATATTCGGCTCCTTGGAACTTCCCTTTGTTAACGCAACCGCCTCATTCTTTGAGAAAACAGAAAAAACGCCATTGCTTTCAAACCAAAGAAAGCCAGCAGTGAAGAAAGCTAATATAGCTACAAGCGCCCATCTTTTTATCCGACTAAATCGCCACACGTAAAAATGATTCATTACTTACCCTCCTAAGGAAACAAGCTATCAATACATCTTATGAAGGGAACGATAAAATATGAACAAGCTGTCTAGAGATTTGCTAATTTCGTTTGAATAAATTTATTAAAAGTGAGAACGATATAAAATACCCCCATATTACCTAAATAAAAACGAAGGTATATAGTAACAAGAATTATAGTGAAATTTGCCGAATTATGATGAGGTGAAAGAATATGCTAGGATTAATGATTAATCAGACCGAACAAAAGGAACTAGAGTATTTGATAAAAAGAGAATTAGATGAAATCATTTTTGATTTAGATGATACAAGAATTGATAATATGGTGAAGAGTGCGATGAAAGAACGGTATAAAGTGTTGTTCCAGTTATTAAGAAGAGTAGCTAGCGAACAAGAATGTATGCGATACATACCAAAGAAGACACAGAATGAATAAGTTACCATTAAGTCCTGTTTTACATATAATACAATGTTAGTATACTAAAATTTCAGAAGAGATTTTTTTTGAAAAAGACCGTTGATTTTATTTTATAGCTATGGTATATTAATTTCTGTTGTCACATACGAAACATTGTCGAATACAACTTCAAAAAGTTTTTTCGAAAAAGATGTTGACATTGTGTGGTAAACATGTTAAATTATATCTTGTCGCTAAAAACGACAAAGCAAAATGATTGCTCCTTGAAAACTGAACAAAACAACCAGTATGTCAAGAAAAAACATACCCTGTTTTTTCTATTAAAGAATTACAGAAGCTAGCAGCTTCTTTGC
>NZ_JBPWOS010000017.1:0-45000 GCF_055550225.1 Ornithinibacillus liuyingii
TTTAACTATCTATAAGGTGTGTCAACTAACTAGTGTTTATAAAATATTGAGAATACGCGAGTATTTGGAAGAAAAATTAACTTTATTGAGGGAGGTTGGAGGTGATTCGAATTAGCGTACTATATCAAGATAGCCCTACAAATAGGAACAATTTAAGTAGTTGGGAAAGAGCTACTCTTGAACATTTTGTAATAAAAATGAATGATAAAGAAAAGCTGTTCCCATGCATTCCTGCGACAATTGGTTTTACTTTAAATCAACTACGCTATGGATTTTTGGGTGACCCAAGAAAACTCGAAACAGTTGGGCAGCTAGCTGACCTATTAAAGGAATTTACAAATAAATCAAAGCGGTTTGGAGCTTACACTTCGCTTATACTATTTTTTCGACTTACAGATGGTATGATAAATTCCTATACCGTCAACGATTATGAGCAATTATTTTGGCAACAATTAAGTACGTTGACCTCGGTTGATGGTAGTGGTTGGCCAGAGGATATTCCTACTGATCCACATAACCCAATCTGGGAATTTTGTTTCCATGATGAAAGGTATTTTGTGTATTGTGCAACGCCAGCACATGAAAAGAGACAAAGCAGACATTTTGATACGATGATGCTTGCCATTACACCCAGGTGGGTCTTGCAGACTTTTTACCAATCAGAAGTAAACGCTAAAAAAATTAAAAAGCGAATTAGAGAAAGATTGGTGAAGTATGATTCTATCGGTGTACATCCAGATTTGAAGAGCTACGGTGCCGAAGACAATTACGAATGGAGACAGTACTTTTTACGAGATGATAATACGACGCTAAAAAGCTGTCCTTTTCATGCAGCATGGAATGACCTTAATTGTTCACATAAATAAATGCCTACTCCTCCCCATGATTATTAAGACAATAATCTTATGGAGGAGAGGGCATTTTGTGAACTTTATAGCGTGATTTACTTAATGTAAAAACATATTTTTCTGGATACTGTATACCTTTCACAGGTGAGATTATTTATTATATATATAAAAACCGGAGCGTATTGTAAGATAGGGCTATACAAGCTATACTTTACTAAACTGCCTATTATTACCAATAAATTGGGATTTATTTGGCGGTTACAGTTTATTCGGTATTATTCTAGATGTAACCTTATATTTCACTGATGATGAACTCTACCAAATTCGCTCTAGATCAATAGATTACGAGGAATACCCTGCATACTTCATCAATAAAATTAAACAAAATGTTCATTCAATACTTAAAAAAGCTACCCACACTGGGTAGCCTCTTTAAGCAATATAGAACCTCGTTTATTGAAGTTGTATCTTTATCATCTCAATGTCATCCTCTTACCCGTTGAGATTATGTTCAGCCACCTCTCATTCAAGCAAATATAAGGTAAATTTGATGGAGCTGTTCTACTGTAATGTTATACCATATAGAGCTTATACATATAGCAACCACGGTTAATACCATAAAATCCTAGCCAACCTCATCAACATCTTCCAACCCCACTATCCGACTCCCCCTCATAATGCAAGTCCCTGAGTTAGCCTGCTATGTAAATGTATTAATCAAGTCGGATACTTTCTTCCTTTTTTTACTCATAAGAAGTAATTAAAACTTTCTTTGCATTTATTCTTTCCGACAACTGTCAGTTAATTTATAAACAAGTGGAAACAAAAATGCCCAGATTATGAATGTCCCTATGGCAGAATTTATTAAATCTAGCCAATAAATATACCCACGATACCAATAACTAAACAAGCTCGTTATTATGACTACTATTACAGAAGCAACTATAGCATTCCTTATATATTTTTTCATGCTAGACATTCACCTCAAGTAAAGGATTTTTAAGGTATTGTATAACTGACAGTTAATCTATTATTTGGTAGCTATAATAAATACTCTTTCTTCGCTCTCTGGTTCTTCAACAATCTTAAATAAATTATTTAAATGCGCAAATTCAACTGAACCAAAACCGGCATTATAAAGATATTCCCTAACATCTTCCATTTTGAAGATTGTATTATATATCACTTCATCATATTTATAATAGTCAGGTGAATCGTCATTCTTGACGAATCCATAATACCTTGTAAATGCTTTATTCCTTAAAGGTTCGAACATACTTTGGGCGACACTAAATAGTGTCTCTTCTTCCCTAATAAATGTTCCCCCTTTAGATAGACCAAGTTTCGTATTGAGATCAAAAATGAATATTCCATCATCTTCTAAATGTTCATATACTTGTTGAAAGCACTGTATAAGGCTCTGTTCATCTTCTAAATGGTTTAACGCATCATAGGTTGATACAATATTAGGAAATTTTTTATTTAACGAAAAGTACCTTGCATCATCATTATAAAATTCTGCTTTACCTTTTTCAATAAATTGTTTGCTCAGTTCTTTGGCATGGTAAAGCATATCGTTAGAAATATCAATACCTGTAACCTGAAAATCTTTTGTTAAAAAATAATATGCTAATTGTCCAGTTCCACAACATAAATCCAAAACTTCCTTCTTATTGCTTTTAGTAGAAATATATTTATATATTCGTGGAGCTATTTGAACAGAAAAATGAATCAAATGTTTACTATATACATCTGCAAAACTCTTTCCGTAATTCATAATACGTACCCCCCTTATTATTTATTACCCACCAATAGTAATAGGAATCAAATTAAAGCCTTTTTTCTCTTGATAATAGTGGCAAAAACAATGAATACAGTAGTTAAAATTAATAATAATCCTAATTCTTGGTAATAAGAAAATACACTTGCCTTTTCCGTCCAAACTCCCCTCATGGCAATTAAGCCATAATAGATAGGATTAATAAATTCGACTAGTGTATGTAAAAATTTTGGAAACATTTCAGGTGGAAATGTTAATCCCCCTAAAAACATTTGAAAGTTAAATAATATTAAAGCAATCGATTGATATGTTGCACTTTTAGTTGTTACTGCTGAAACAAGATAAACAATTGCATACTGAAATAAGTTAATCACAGTTAGCACTATAATAACCGATAAAACATTATCAAAAGGTATAGGAACATCGGATATAATCATAGCAGTGATGACTAGTAGCAGTATGGCTATGATTTGAAAGATGAGAGTTGCTAGAAATATTCCAAATGAAATCGTAACATGGTTTAAGCCTAAAAGCCTATATTTTAATAGGTTTCCTTGTTCTTCATATAAAGCTAAATATTGTCCGTAAATGACAATAACTGCATTGATAATAATGATAGGAATGAACGCAGGCAATAAGTAATCTACTATTGTAAATTGTGACCCTGTAATATCTATATCTGAAAATACATTACTAAAAATAACAAACATTAACACTGGCATTAAAAAACCGATCGCCGTCGTCTTATAATTTCTCAACAATAATTTCGTCTGATATTTTGAAAATACTATCATCTTATTCATGTGTAATTTCACCTTTCTCGTTAATGACATATCCTAAATTTTTCAAGAATGCATCTTCAAATGAATAGTTCTTAATATAGATATCTGTTCCATTACTTTCCTTAATCTTTTCTAGGATTTCCGCTTCCTGTTCTGCATCGTATTCAATAATAAATCGATTACCATCTCTTGTTACATTTCCTAATTCTTGTTCTAAAGGACCATCCTTTAGATTTGGAACTAAATTAGGTACTACAAAACTAATTTTTTTCTTATTTCCAAATGTTTGTTGTACTATTTCCCCAACACTACCTTTTAAAGTCACTTCACCCTTTTCCAAGATAACAATCCGATTTGCTAAGTACTCTACTTCATCTAAGAAATGACTTGTTAAGATAATAGTTGTGTTATACTCTTGATTAACCTTTTTAATTAAACCCCAAACTTTTCTTCTCGCTACTATATCTAAACCAGTTGTAATTTCATCAAAAATTATTACTTTGGGCTTGTTAATAAGAGTGAGTAATATTGATAACTTTTGCTTTTCACCGCCAGAAAGGTTATTTATATTACTCTTTTTAAAGGATAACAAATCAAATTCATCCAGTAATTCATCTATGTCAATGTCACTTTTTTGAAGTTGCTTATATAGATTACATATTTCGTAAACTTTTGCCCCTTCCTCATAAACTGACGATTGCATTTGCAAGCTAATATTCTTGTAAATATCTTTCTCAGGGAACTCATAATCAATTTCTCCACTATAAGGGATCAGCTTCATGATACATTTAATAAGGGTCGTTTTCCCTGCACCATTATGGCCAAGGATTGCGAAAATTTCTCCATTATTAACAGTGAAACTAGTATCTTTTAGGACCTGTTTCCTACCATAGCTTTTTGATAGATTCTGTATATTTATCATATAAAAAACTCCTTCTGTTAGATTATTTGTCACAACTAATGCAACAGTTTATCTTCGAATTTTTACATTTATCTTCAAAGAATCTGAATATCCTATAATTGGAAACATAGACTACAATCACTAGTTTTATAGATATTCATTACAGAAACTGATAGTTGGGGATTTGCTAGTTGATAACATTTCCTTATAGGGAGACCTACATCTGTTCCTAAAGATTTATGTAAGTCATTTAAACAAAAATATACCGTGTTCACAAGAAAATTTAATATAAAGTTTCGATAATATATAGGATAGCCATTTTCCACATTATTTATTAAAGTATAATTGTTGTAATAGCACTTTAAACATATCGTAGTACCTGGAACTAAAAGAGGACCTAACCTTAATTTATCAAGTGAGTAAACTAAATATTTATTGTCTTTTACACTTTGAACATATGGCAAATTCTTTTCATTAATTAAGAGAATGCTCCCTCGATGAAGAGAGGCAATGTTTTCTCTAGAGATTGGGATAATTTGAGATAATCCCTCTCGTTTAAAATAGTTGATAAGTTCCTGATTATCGTCTAAGGTATAGATTTTTTGATCATGAAACGTATCATAATAATCTTTAATAATAGAATGTTCAACCCCACTCTTGTTAGCAGCTAGTAAAACACCTCGAATATTTATCTCTCTTCTATAATCAAATTCATCCTCTGTTAAGAATATTAATTCCTCTAATTGTTTACTTAGCATTATCATTAGTTTTTCTTCTTGGGATAACGCCTTCTTATCCTTAGGCATACTGAATCCATACAATAATTTCTGAACTAATAGCTCTTTATCTATATTACTACTAACTTTTATGGAACGATGTAGCTCCTCAAATAAGTG
The DNA here is from genome assembly GCF_055550225.1 of Ornithinibacillus liuyingii. Taxonomy (NCBI): domain Bacteria; kingdom Bacillati; phylum Bacillota; class Bacilli; order Caryophanales; family Bacillaceae; genus Ornithinibacillus; species Ornithinibacillus liuyingii. Next base: position 5,208 of record NZ_JBPWOS010000017.1, read on the forward strand.
AGAAATAATAAATTCTTCTTCATTGATAACGGTGTATTCTGCTTTTAAGACTAAATACAACTAATTCACCCCACAACGACAACATAATGTAAATCGTATTGTTCCCCAATCATCTCTTTAAACCGCAACTCATTATAACCTCCAATACACGCAGAGTGATATCCCCGCTCCTGGCTATAAAGTGAAATATTTTGAGCCATATGCCCCATTTCTAAACACAGTAACCGGTAAGCAATTTCTCCGTACATTTTCTCTATTAATTGATAGTCGCTAGCAAAAAATAATTTTATCGGAAATACAGCCAATTTCTTATCATAAATTATTTCTGCAATATGATGGTCAGGATCTTCTAAATATTTCTCTAAAGAATGGTCGTAGGCGTTATAACGATATACATAATTGTACTTTTCTAGGTTGATTGATAAAAATACAGTTGTAGCATAAGTAGCTCCTGGAGAAGGATAGCTAAATAATTGATAGCCTTTTTCGGTACTACCAGTAATCCCAACACTAAACTTTAGAAGTCTAGAGATAAAGTTATTGTCAACCTTCTTTCCACTGACTTCTCTTATAGTTCGCCGTGACATTAACAGTTTTTCAAAGTTCGTCTCTGCCTCAGGTTCTTCCATAGGAATTGCATCAAGTATTTCCCACTCTCGTGGATCCGTTACCGGTTTTATTCTGTTAGAGTGATAGTGTTCCGACATCATGGCATTATTATGATATAGCTTCCTTAATGTACTTCTACTACCAGTCAAATCCCAAAGCAGATCATTGCTTTTCAAGCATCTCACCCTCTCCCCCTATATTATTAGCAATCAATGCCGCTAAATTATATTCGATGGCTGGAAAAATCCCAAGTCGATTATTTGTCATATGAACATGTGAGATAAGCACTGAAATATCGTGATGAATACCATTATGTTTAATACTATTTAAGTAATTATTATATATTGCATAATGTTCTATAGTAGATTGCTGGAGGTGACCTATTCTTTGCTTCAATATCTGTTCATACTTATGAATTATTTCTCCATCAGCATTATAGTCCCTCCAAATATCTGAATATGTTCTATAAATATTATCTTTTTCTATAGCAAGCTGAAAAGTTAAGTATATTAAATCCAAACCTATAATAATCCTTTTACCAAATGCTATTTTGTTTAGTTGGTTAGCCAAAACACTACTTTCGTAGAATACATTTTCAGAATACCTTATTGCTTCTTGGCCACCGTACCGTGCATATTCTGGCTCATATTCAAACTCTACTACAGAACCATGCTCGCACCAGTAGGTATGAGTAATATTTTCATTTTCTAACATAGTATTCTGGTAGAAATGTTCATAATCAATTAAATCCACTATGTTTTTCTTTAGAAAAGTGGTGATAGATTCTTCGAAGCGCACTCTAATTTTTTGATAATCCTCTTCCTTACATTTAAATCGTAATCTTACATGAGGGCCACCTAACCAATACCTAATAAAAAAGTATGTCTCCATATCGTCTTGTATGACATGTTGAAAATCTGACTTTAAGTAATTATCAATCGCTTTAAAATCATGGATAAATCCATGTAAGGAATACCACATTCTGCCACTCCTTTTATTATTTTATTCTCACAAATTAAAGGAGAAGGAAAACCGGTTTGCTTTGTTTTTCCTATTTATCTAATAAAATAACTTAATTGCTGAATTGGAGAGTTACAGACAACTCCTATGAAATTTATTTCATAATTGCTATTAAGGTTTAGTAAATTTTTCAAATAATGATCATTATGATTTTTCATTGGTCTAAAAGCATACCCAATGGAAGCAGCATATAAAGAAACTAGCTGCATCAATTCTGAAGATGTGATAAGGTGATTTTTTAAACCATTTTCTAGCACACACTCTCTATGTGAAAAACATACAAATACAATTCTATAAGATTTAAAATCAAAAAATTTATGGTCATCATGCATTACTTTACGAAAATCAATCTTTACATTACTTGTAGTTGAATCTGCCCAATATATACATTCCCCATTATCATCTTTCAGTAGAAAACAATATTCCATCCCATTACTACTAAATAACTTCTTTGACTTCATCAAATAATGAAGTACATCTTCAGGTATAAAAGACTCAAATTTCTCTCCATAGTTATGATTTCCTATCGTTGTATGAGCAGAATTTCTAATTAACTTTGAAGATAACGGAAAGAATGGAATGTTATCTGTTTTAATGGAGAATTTATCCTGATAAACAGAACTATTATAATGATTTAGAAGGTCATCTAAATATTTCGATTTTCTTAGTTCATTATGGGAAATAGATATTCTCATATCACGGCCAGTTGAATAGCTTTTACAACCTGTCCAAAGATTTACTTTATTTTGCAGACTTATTTCTAAACCAAAAGAAATATAGCTATAGCGCTGATCGATATTGATATGCTTATATATATATTTACTATTAATCTCTTTATATTGGAGGAAGTCTATATTTTTATTAAGTAATACATTTTTCACATTATATAATAGATGCCCTGCATCAAGTAGTGAGGCATATAAAGCGAATTCACTATAAAATCTAGCTAAATTCAGTACATCGCTTACACCAAAAATATATAATTTATCTCTCTTAAAATATTTTTCATCAATATTACTATGTGAAACAAGCAACAACTGCTCTTCGTAAATATTGTAATAGTAGAACTTTCCATTAATTAGAAATAGTAATTTCGCTGTGTGCAAACTCCTCACGGAAGGAGAGTTATTATGGTCATGATAATAACTCAGAATATCGTATCTTTTTATCTTTAAAGTATGTTCAATGACATCATCAATTAATTGTGGGTATCTTTCAATATGCCCGTTATATAGATAATCTCTATTAACGAATTCCTTCTGAAAAGGAATCAAAATGGTAAAATTGTTATTATCTGAATTGGTATAGCGATCAGCAGAATAACTCTGATAATAATCCAATTCTAATTGATGAATAGATGGATTATGGGAAAGGATGTGGTTCACGATTCATCACCTCTGTTTCACCATCTAGATTATTTAACTGGACAGCTTGTTGAATTCTTTCTTGATTAATATTTTGATACAAATACCCGAAACCTATATTTTGCATTGTTGGTATTAGTATTTTCACACAATTAAAGCCAAGAATTTTTAAGGTACGACTCGATAAATTTGCTTGATAGACTTCATGATGGGGAGTGAGCTTATTTATAATATTGTCAAAAAGCTCTCGTTGTGATGAGAATTTGTTTAGGTATGTGGAGCGTTTTTTCATAAGTTCATTTGCATCTATAATACGCTTAGTGTGAATAGCAAAATCGAAAGCAAATCTCATCTTTGGTGATGAATATAAATATAAATGATCTTCTAGCTTTTTAATCTTTCTATAATCCTCCATGAAATCAGTTGGTTTAACACCTTTATAAATTAATTTTTGATATCCAATAAAAGACCTAATTGATGTGGATGCTTCCACAAGTGCAGATTCAATCGCCTCCTCTGGATTAATATTTGTTCCAGCTGTTGTATATAGGGCAATTCTATCTTCATCTGTCTCTTTATCTTCTAGTTCAAGCAAGACCCAAAACGAGGGGACTTCACTTTCAAGAGTTACGTCAAAGATATGTACCTTATATCCAATTGACTGTAAATAGGCAATCATCAAGTTGATGTTTTTATTTCCAATATTTTCTATACCTTCTACTCTTAATGGACTTGATTTAGAATACCAATGTACTAAAAAAGAATCCCGTTCAATTACCTCAAATAAACCACCAATTGATGCTTCAATCTCGTTCGATCCTAGCGCAATACCGTTTGAACTATCGAGAATGTAACGTTTGTCGTGTGGTTTTTCATAAAAATCATGTGTCGAGAAGTAAATAACTTCTTCTGGAACTAATATATATCTCTTATCATTGAATGAATATACATATCTCCAAAATATATCAGTCTCCGTTGAATATTTTTCAACTTGTACAAAATCTTCCGTGAACAATGATTCTGATAGACGAAGAAATTGATGAAGCGAGATAAATTGCTGTTTTTCCTCCATAAGAGATTGTTCACTGGTGTAGTAACTACTAGTTGTTGGAGGGGCAATTCCGTGAAACCTTTCTAACCCTTCTAATATAGAAGTAAAAAATGAACCTTTATATGTACTCCGCCTCCCATGTGCATCAAATTTTCTTCTCCCTAACGTTACATACAAACTGATAAGGGGCATACTATCAGATATATTACGGCTATGTGTATCAAAAAGACCGAACAGTGGATGTAAAAAGCTCTCTATATTATTTTGAAGGACCTTTATTACCTCATCAAATTCTCTTTCTCTAAATCCATCATTTAATCGATCGTTTACAGAAATTATCGCAGTTTCCTTTAATAGGTTAATGGACTCTTTTTCACCACAAACAGAACATTGAGGATATTTAATCATAAAGAGTTTAATAATATCTTTCGTTAGTAGGTTATAGGCAAAATAGTAATGCCCTTCCTCCTCCATAACCTTCTGTTTTAGTTCTTCGATAATCTTTAAATCAACTTGATTTAAATCAGGTCTACTGAAATGTTGATTCAAACCTTTATCTTCTACTCTCTTCCGAACACATTCTATACATCCTAATTTATGCGACTTATAAGCTACAACAACATATTGATTAATTTCAAGAGAAGCTACAACCGTTCTCCTAGACTCTAGAATTTTGATTTTTCTCCACCTCAATCTTTCGAACAATTAAATTAGATTCATGTAATTGTTCTTCATACTTCCATGCACTTTCCAATAGATATAAGTTAGAGTGCTTAAATACCTGTAATCCATTTTCTATAAATTCTTTTTCATTAGGTATATCCAAGCTAATATATTCATGATTATCCGTTTGAAGTAATGCTTCTTTATCAATCGAATTGATAGCTGTTAAAATATTCGTGATTCTTTTATTGGAATTAAACTTAATTAATATATAATTTAATGCTAACTCAACCATTTTTTCTTCAATGTTTAATGTCCTTTTTTCATCTGAGTACATTTTATCTTTTCCATGATCTAATAAGTAAACAATATATGAACTAGAATTGATATACTTTTTAACATAAAAATCTAGATCCATATTTAGTATAGTAAGATAGTTGTTTAAATCATTATTAGGATAATTCACTCGCTCTACCTTCTGAACCGTAAAAGGTTCATCCACATATTGTAGTAGAAATAGCACCTTATCTAGATAATAAGACTCGTTAGTAGAAATCATCCATTTGCTTTGTTTTAGATCCCTATTAAAATAGTATTCTAGACCTTTTTTTATAGTTTCCATAGCTATTTCAATATAATCGACACCTGCATAAACAAAAGTGTCGTTCGTTGATCTATCGGATAGAGAATAAGTAGTGTATCCCATTTGAAATAAGTCAGCATATTGTTCATCCTTCCAACCTGAAATAGAAATTGGTATAGTTGGATTGTTATTGATGAACGACTCAAAATTTCCAATGTAATCTAGCTTTTCCTTAGAACGCTTAGGTTTTGGAAAAGAAAATTCTTCAACTGTCTGCATGAAATCTTCTTCCTCTAAATCATATTCATAAAATTTCCCTTCTTTATTTAAGGAAAAAGTAGATTTAGATATACCCACTATAGATTTAATAACATATAACATGGCATAGTATGGACCCACTTTGTATAATAAAGATTCTTTAGAAATCAAATGTTCCTTATTCTCTATAGGTTTGTAATTTTGAGCTAGCTTATTCGTACTCCCGATTATTTTATCCGCTGATAAAGATAGCTCGATAATATTATGATGAATAAATTCATTCTCCATCGTAATTATCCAATCACTATCCTTAAGTTCTCCTCCTATTTCTTGTGAAACAGTCATATCATTTTCAATCAATAGATCTCTTAATATCGGAAATTGCTGTTCGACTTCTGGCGTGATATGTATTACCGCTTCGTCTAATAAACGGCAACTATGAAGAATATCCTTATCTGTGGGTAAATACTGAGACAAAACTCTAAACCAACTATTATTGAAATAGCTAGATAAACCATAAGAATTAGAATAGATGAAAATGGCTCCGATTTCATATAGCACTTTCAATAAACGTATAATATATTTTTGATCTTCATGACTTTTCAAGTAATCACTAATTACTAGCTCACGTTTAGAAGCATTAAGAAGATCTATTAATAACTCATATTGTTCTTGAGACGTCTCTATGGATACCTCTAGAAAATACGTTTTAATAATACTTTTATTTTCATCCAAGTAAACCATTGTATTTTGTCGATTTAATATCAGTAATCCATCCATTTAAGTTTCACCCTTCTGATAAATTTCAAAATTAAACTCTTTAGCATTGGGACCTGAGTTGCTCAAATATTCTTCCATAAAAAAAAGATCATAAATTGACTTCTCAAACTTATCCACCACTTCTTTTTCAAATACTTTTACAGATAAAGGATTTTCTATGTTAATGTAGAGAGGTTTAAATTTAAAAAGTTCCTCATCATTTAGCTGTGAACTTCGATCAATGACGACAAAGAATTCTTTATCTAGTTCCAATTTTGAGAAAACTAAATTTAAACGTCTGTAATACTCAAAATCACTTTCTTCATCTTTTCTTGTTAATTCCTCTTGTATGTAGGTTAAACGAATCCTCTTTCTATTAAGCACTATATTGCCATAAGAGATTCTTGGTATAATTTCTTCCTTTATCATCTCTCCTAATTTGTAATACATCGCTCCTGATGTAAACATTTGTAATAGTATTGCTATATATCCAGGCATGTATGTAGGAGTAAGAGATCCTCTAAAACAGATTTTTGCTTCCTTACCATCTCTATCAATAAATCTAAATAAATTATCACTGACGTTTACTTTAAAATCTTCGACCTTATGAAGCAATTCATTATCCTTAATAGAGAATCTCCGGTTTCCAACGCCTACTGTATAGCACTCTCTACTAAGTCGATGTTCCTTCACATTACCATTAAAACCGTACGTATCTGATAATTCATAGTAATTATTATCATCATAGAAATCCTTTGTATAAACCTGATAATCTTCACTATCAAATAAATATTCTATAAAATAATTCATGAATCGTGCCAGGTATCTTTCCTGACCTTCATATAAAGAATTTATTATTAATTTATCCTGATTAATTTGGGCAAAGACACCAGTACTTATCCCCTTCTCTTTTCTAATCTTTTTAGGGATTTTTTGGATATAGGTGTCAATCAATCTTGTGATATCGATAGAGTCAGATGAGTAGTTCTTACATAAACTATTTAATTCTGCTATAAAGCTAAATTTTATATTATCTAGTTCTTTTAGTTCGTCTGAATAAAATTGATCCGATGCAATAAATGCGGGATTTTCCCAATAGTTCGTCATATCCTTGGATAAATCAAACAAAATAGAGAAGAAATCACTATCCATCTCTAGGAAATCCTGTTTACGAATACTTTTTAATCTAGCAGCAAATTCATACCGTAATCTGATACTAGTATCAAAAATGAGTGAAAATGTTTGTATTTGTTTAAGCGGACTAATGAATCTATTCATTATTTCACTGTCGATATATTCTACCTCAGTATAATAACCGTCTTCATAGAATACTTGATTAGGAGCAAATTTAATACCTGTTTTCTCACTTATTTCTTTCAAAATAATATTTAGTTTTTTATAATAGTAATGTTTTTCATTGATATCTTCTGCAAAAGATACTTGTTTAGACAATTCATAGATTTTATTAAGATACGTTATTAATTCTGAGTAGGGTCCTTCTTCCAATAAAGGAATTAGCTTGCTTTTGATATCTTCGAAAAAGACTTCATACTTTGTTTCATCAAATCCTATTACTGGAATTAATAGCCCTATTTTTAGGTAGTTACGAATGATTGCAAGTATCTTCTCCTTTTGTATTTCTTTTCCTATAGCAGTATGCAGTTCAGCGAAGGATATATAGTTATCCATTTCTTTTTCATTAAAAAGGGCAACTAATGACTGCGGTATTTTCAACTTTCCTAATCGTTCCTCTGAAAGAAAGACTTTTGTTCGGTTAGAATTTTCTTTTTTTGAAAGAAACTCAATGTAATGTACCCCATTTTCCAAGGTAATTGAAAATGGTGGGATCGTATATTTCGTCTTCTCAATAAACAAATTAGAGTTAAATAAATAATAATAAGTCAATTTATAAACAAATGTATAATTTAAAGAAACTGATTTTTGATATTCATTAGCTAACGTATTACGATTAGATAATTCCGCTCTCCCGACATTAGTAATATTACTAAATGGACTCGTTTTTAGAGCTGATCGACTAATAAAATTATATAAGGTACCTTCTAACTTACGATGTTTACTTTTATGTTCTTCTAAAGGTGTGTTCAAATAAGATGTTAATTTAGAATAAATCTGTGGATTAATCAAATGTAATCCGTTTGATATAAACAAATTTTCTTTAAGGATATCTTTAAACCGTTGCCTTACTTCTGTTAAATTTCTTTCATACATTAGTTTTGCGCTTTCTGATAACTGAATATAATGTCGATATAATCCGATAAATCTACTTATTTCTTCATTTAGAGTAATTGGAATAAATGCTTGTATATTATCTGAACTATTTACAAATCTTTGATACTTATTCTTTCTTAAATATCTAATAGAATTCAATAGGTAAGGATTATTTGTGTTTTTAAGCATTTTGTTAAGAGAGTCAATTATTTTATCACGGTAACTATTTAATAATAATTCTACGTGATCAATTTCAAGAAATACGTCGGTATCAAAATCATGTTTTATTGCACTTTTTTCTAATATATTTTCTCTTTTTAATACAAATGGATTTAAAGTCATTAGTTAACACCCAAATCCTTTATTAGATTTTATACAGAACTTCACCATTAAAATAATCATCATAATATTTTACAACAGAATAGGCATAGAATTGTTTCTCTGCCATGCTTTGTTCAAATAATGGCAGACTTAGGTAAAATAAATTAACAATGTCCCTAAATACAAGCATTTTTTTAGAGTGAAGAAATTGTTCTAGTTCTCCAGTTTCATCTAAACTTAATAAATCCGTATGAAATTCATTATTTAAAGGAGCAAGTTCCCTTTTCAACAACTCTAGTTGTTGCTTTAATCCTACTCCTTCTTCTGGATCATCATAATTGTCTATACTAAAGCTATCATTCATCTCCATTGCTATATTAGTCCATCTAGCTTCCCATTCTTGCATCAATTCAATAATATCATCTCTCAAAATGATTTCATTGTTATGAAATAGTTGCGTTCTTTTCTTTTCAAAATTAATCTTAATATTACTATTCAAACCTCTTGCTTCAATATTTGATAAGAACCCTTGTGCATGAGATAAAAATGTTAAATGTCCATTTTTGGGGCCATCCTCATATAATGAGGCAATAAAGCGAAACTGGTGTAAAAATAGATGTGCTCTTTCTACTATCGATAATTCATGGTATTTCTCCAAAATCTTTAGGTAAATATCATTTAGATCACATCGATACTTATCGAAAGTCTTTCGGTGTTGTTTCGAATTATAGATTCCACTTTTCCTAGGCCTTGAAAGAACATGACCATGCTCATGTAATAAATTGATATCAACATTATCTCGATATTCAAGTTCAACTAATGTTCTTTGTTTTTCCCGATATAATTGTTGTTTTTGCCTAAGATATTCGTGATTAATTGGATTTCTATTGATATAATCACGTACAAATTCTTTTATTTCATCCACTAGAAACCTCTCTTCAGAACCATTGCGGAATACTACCAGTGTGTTTGGTCCATGTTGCCAATCGTTATCAAGGTAATAACTACCCTGTAAATTCCTAAGCGTAGTATTACTAGTCATTTCTAGGATTAGTGGTATCTTACTTTCCGCATAGTTATAAATACTAATAGGCATACAAATAGCACCTCTTTTAGCTAATTTAGTTTAACTTGCATTATCATCTAGTTTAATACTGACATTCTATGGTTATCTAGGTAGTTTAAATCTAATAGTCTATCTATCGTTTTCTTATACAAACTGTCTGCTACGTCAACATTAATTTTAAATTTATTAATTACCTCCTCTCTAATCAATTCACTAGAAGCACCCTTTAACAAACCTTCAAATACCAACGCAACAGCTGTAGGGATTTTCAATAATTTTAAACTTCTATTTTCCACGATAATTGGCTCGTCTTGTATGTATAATAGGTAAATATGCTCTTTTATTAAAGAATTACTATTAGAAATGATGTCGTTTGAGAACATATGTGTATTAAATGGTGTGGAAACTTTAACATCTTGATATTTAGCATTGATAAATAACGGGACATTCTTCAACAAGTGTTTGATGATATTGGAAATATTTATATATTCACCAATATATTGGTTTTTCCTTCTAATCTCACAATACTGTTCTCTATTCATGTAATTAGGGAGCATCGCACATTTAGAACAACTATCTTTCACTGGGCAAATATTACATCCACGAAGCTCTTGCTCTTCTTCAGAGATTTGTAAAGCGTTACCAACCAGATTTATATAAGAATCTGAAAGTTTGCCAATTGCTTTGCTACATCCTCCACAAGGTAGAATATTTTGACTCTCATCTAAATTAAAGCGATGTAGTTTTGCTAATGCACAGTGTTCAGCCCTACCCCACCTACAAGCGTCCAATAGAAAACTTGATATTTCATAAAAGTTACGGAACTGTCCTGTTTGCACAAAATATTCAACATCATTTATAAAATGCTCGAGATCTTGCTCTGTATTAATAGACAAAAAATTGTATTCATCTAATAGCTGCTCATCATTAACTTCAGAATAAGGTGTTTTAAGAACTTCGATTTCTAAGGAATGGTGATGGTCATCTATTTGAAGTGTCTCAATATATTTCCTTCCTGTTTTGTACACTTGATGGTAGTGTGGTAAGAAAACATCTTGTTTTCTAGCTTCATCTTTGTTAAAGTCAAATACTTCATTTGTCTCCCGTATTGCACCACCTTCATTAATGCTATATAACAAACCTTCTACAGAAGACAATCTTTCTTGTCCTGAATCATAAATGACAGCACTATTAATACCTAAAAAATTACTTAAATTACGATAAGTATTCTTACCTAATTGTTTATCCTTAACAGCAACATGTTTACTATTACCACCAGCAAAGTTATAAGGATAGTAGCCTGTTAAGAAAGAAATATAACCATTTACAAGAGCACCTTCAACTCTCATTGATAATGAATTCTGTTGCTGATTTTGCAAAATCCCACCTAAATATTGCGGAATTTCACGACTAAAATTCCCTCGATCCCTAACTTTATCCATATCATTATGAAGTAAAATTCTAATGTCACCCTCAAATAGCTTTGAGTATACCGAACTATTGATAAACTTTAATAGTTGATTGGAGTTTACATTTTTGTTATTTTCTAGTAAAATAGGACTATACGAAATATTCCCTTTATAACTACTCATTGTTTTATAAATTCTATCAAATTTAGAAATAATATCTTCATAATCAATTTCTTGTATAAGAATCTCTAACCTATTAAATTTTGAATGTGCCAATTTCTTGAGAATATCGTCTGACAATTTGTTAAGGCTAACTCTCGCTGAGAATGTAAACGAATACTCTTCGGGATTCATAACATTCATTAGAGAATTGAATAATTCTAAATTATTGAGAATATCGTGATCCAAGAAGTTAATCGTGCCACTAACTCCTTTTGATTCAAATAATCGAAGGTCATAAATAATTTGGTTTACTATATATTTATGCTCTAATCTTAAAGAGTCAGTGAGGTTAAATAAATTTAATCTCATGCCATAGTTATTCACTTGTCTTACTTGTATATTTCCGTTCTGATATGGAGATAGTGTATTTTGAGTAGATAGATTGAAAGATGCATAATGACTCCGATTTTCTACGAAAGTGGATGCTTTTATAGGCAAATCGTTAACTAACTCAATTAGTATTTGTAATACCTTTTCAGCTAAGTTATCCGAGATTAGCAGGTCATAAGAAACTTGTTTAGAAATGAAATTATTATAATCATTAGAGACAAAACCAGTCCAAATTATTGTATAATCAATCTGTTTTAACCTTTCAGAAACTATATGGGTAATATCGAAGTTCTTTTCATCAATATAAAAAATTATGATTTTATTACCTATAGCTGCTATATCATCTTCTAGATCGTAAATTAATTTAAGGTTTTTCTCAATATATTGGGTTGTGCTTATACCTTCTTCAGCTAAATAGTTACGTATATAAGATAAATCAAAATGATTATCTGCGGTTATTAAATTATCATTATCTTTTTTAAAATAAACTAATGTTGCACAAGAATGTATTTGGACCATCCAATTCACAACCTTTTACGGATATTACAAAATTAAATTGTTTAATATAATATTTTGGGATTAGAAGGGTTGGCTTAACCCATAGTCAATTAGACAACCCTTCTAAAACATGTTTTACCTTAGAAGTGAAATCATGTTGTAGAAGAGCAAGTTGAGCTTGAACCACATGTAGAGCAGTTGCTACCAAACGCAGAACCACTAGTAGCAGCTGTCTCTGGTAGAGCCGTAGCTTCATTGATATCAACAAACTCTAACTCTTCAATGTCTGCAAATAATTGATCAATTTTTTCATTTTCATTGATCTTTGTAAGTTCTTTTGACATAATTATCACCTCCTTTAATAGAATTAAACTACAGTATATCCATAGTCTATAACAATATTTTGACCTCTAATTGCATCGCTTTTATCAGATGTTAAAAATTCGATTACATTAGAAACTTCAGTTGGTGTTACTAGCTTTTTATAAGGAATTCTATTTATAAGTCTCTTACCAGGGAAGCTATCAAAATATTCCTTGTTTTCCTCTGTTAATACATAGGTTGGTGAAACACAATTTATCTTAATATCTTTATTCGAATACTTAGCGAAGTCAACAGTTAGATTTTTTACTAGTTGAATAATCGCTGCCTTAGACGGCCCATAATCTACTCGATCTTCATGCCCAACGATTCCATTTTGCGATGCAACACACACGATGGAAATTTTTTCAGAAAACAGGTTATATATCCGTTTTAGGAATTTAACAATTCCAAATAAATTTATATCAAATGTTTCTTGCCAGGAATCGGTTGTCGAAGTAAAAAAGTTTCTCATATAATTAACACCAGCTAAATATATTACGCCATCAATATTCAAATTCTTTCCCTTAATTACTTCATATATTTTATTAAGATCTTGTTCTGATGTAATATCATAAGATAACTGAATGGAATTAGAATTTTCCACCATTTCTTCGCCTAAAGATTTATCTATACATACTTGAAAATAATCTTTAAAGGTATCTCTAACAGCTTGTCCTATAATTCCTTCAGATCCAATAATGATTATGTTTTTCAATAACCACACCTCAACTCAGTATTAAGATTCTATGATATGCTCTCGATAATCTTATAAAACTGTTCTTTAAAAGATTCCAGTTTATTAGGAATATATTTTTGTAATTCTATAGAATCGATTTTGTTCTTTAAATAATACTCTAGTAAAAGTAAGGTTGCTTTATTTACTTTGTAATTCTTGTTTAGGGAAATATTATATAAATAATATTGATCATCTATTACGAACCCGATAAGCTTAAAATCTTTATGTTTTTGTAGATATTCTTTAGTAAAAAATGCATTGTAAGGGGTAACCATATACATCTTCTTTTTTCCTAGTAAAGCAGAAATGTTTAATACCATTGGGAATATTCTCATGATTGGTGTAGTCATACGGGTATTTTTGTAACTTAAGTAGTTTACTAGCACATAAAAATCTTCATCAAAATTATTCGTAATAAGATAGTTTTTACTGTAATCCCTATAGATGCCATCTTTAAAATAGAATAACCGCTGATTTCTATCGATGTTCATCACTGCGGAATAATCAATAATGCCATTGGTAATTTGATTATTCAACACTTCACCATTACTTTGAAAAGATTTCATACCCTCTATTATTTCTTTTTCGTTCATATGAATTAGATTCATAGATTCTATTGTTTCTTTTTCTCGATGAAAGTTTACTAGGATTGGAAACAATTCAGGTAGGATATCAGTAGTACATCTATCATAAAAAATGATTGAATTTATAACACAATTCTTTAAGACACTACTATTTATTTTGTTTAATAAATCCTTATTTTCAACATAAAAATGTTTGATTTGATTTCCTTTGGTGTTTAGAGGATAGTGGCCCGTTAACAATAGATGTAAGGCATCTTTTATAGGGGACGTTTCCTGTTCAAACTTTGCATGTAAAGCAGTGTTGTTAGGAAACTTTTTTCTAAGGTTGTAACTAGATAAAGTAGAGTGGCCAATTTTCAATATTTGGTTAGTATCGACTAATTGGAAACGGATTGGATAATTGTTATTTAAGAATCCTACAAACCTATGCATTCTTTTACCATCGCATACAAATATATAATCCGTTACGTTGTAATATTCAAGAAAGGAGTAAAAATCATCTGGTGTGTTAGTATAGAAATCTAGTAATTCAATCGAATCTAGCTTATTTAAATCTGCTCCGATTAATTGGTTTGTCATGTGGAACATTCCATACTTATCCTCATATACATATCCGATAACTAGCAATTTACAAACAACACCTCTATAGACTTTATTAATAATTCGATTATCATTTTAGCATTACAATTACATGAAGTAAATAATTTTTCTTAATTATTTATAAAATTTTAACATTATTGAAATTAGTCTATCACTCTATTATAATAACCATTAATCGGAATCAACAATTTTATTGTGACTACCATTGATAATCTCTTCTAAATTATTATAAATAAAAGAGGTGTTATAATTGAATACGAAGAATATGCTTTATCCACATGTTCACCCTTTAAAGCCAGTATCCTATGGACCTGATTTCCCTATTATAGTTCGGGGTGAAGGGATATACATCCAAGACACACAAGGAAAAGTTTATCTTGATGCAATAAGTGGTTTATGGAACGTTTCTTTAGGTTATGGAAATCCTAAAATTAATGAGGCCATAATAAATCAGCTAGATAAAATTGCTTATGTCAATCCAATACAACATAGTAACCCTACTACAGTAAAGTTTGCAGAACAACTATTAAACGTTGTTCCAGATAATATAGTAAATGTTATCTATACATGCACTGGTTCTGAATCTACAGAACTAGCAATTAAGATCGCTCGTAAATATAATCAACTAAAAAGTAGACCCCATAAAAACAAAATTGCCACATTAGATTTATCCTACCATGGTACGTATTACGGATCGATGAGTATCAGTGGAGTTGATCGTGAAGTTTCTTCAGAATATGGTCCTAATCTGTCAGGGATGATTTTTTTACCTACTCCTGTTAAGAGATACCCTAATCAAGCAAATAGTGATAGCATTGACGAGATTAAGGAAGAGTTACACAATATTTTCAATCAAGATGGGGGAAATATTGCTGCAGTAATTATAGAGCCTGTGCTAGGTTCCGGGGGATCCATACCTCTCACGGTAGAATATGTTCAATTGATAAAAAAATTCTGTCGGCAACATGATATCTTGTTAGTCATCGATGAAGTAGCTACAGGCTTTGGTAGGACTGGAAAATTGTTTGGGTTTGAGCATTATAACATTGAACCAGATGTCCTTTGTTTGTCTAAAGGAATTAATAATGGTTATTTGCCATTAGGAGCTACTTTAATTAGCAGTAAAATTTATGAAACCTTTATAAGTCATAATACCCAAATTGAACATTTATCCACACAGAATGGTAATCCATTAGCTTGTGCTGCAGGAATTACCTCCTTGGAAATAATCAATAATGATAAATTACTAAAACACGTGACAAACATTGGCGAATATCTTCGAAACGAAATTTTTAATACACTCCAGAGTCATAAGAATTTTTCCGAAACACGAGGTAAAGGTCTTATGCTAGGTATTGAATTGGTTAAAAATAAAAAAACTTATCAATGCCTCAGCTACCAACAGATTAGTGAGCTTGTTAATAAATTTACGCAAAAAGGACTAATTGTTTATCCATTCTTTAATCAGCCACGTACAACAGGAATACATTTATTCCCGCCATTTATATTAACATATGAAGAAGCTAATAAAATTGTAAAAATTATCAAGAAAGTATTTGATAATACTATTTATTGATATTTTCTTGAACATTTACATCTTTATTATATAGCCCACACTTTTATTGCTAGATAAATTAATTCGGGTTTTGATGCCATTATGAAAACATGCAATAAAATTACTCGTGATTAAATTATGGTGGGATGCAATCCTTTTAACTACTTTTCAATTGAAATAGTTCAACGCCTTTACGATTAAGCTCACCTTAATTAATATTGGTGAAATACAAGAAGGCAATATTCCTATAAGAACCGTAACTGAATGTTATTCTACTTTAGAAAATTATTTTATATCTACATTGAAAACAAATTTTCGAACGGTTCTTTTGTTATTTTAACTATTTTAATTGGTCATTAATTATCACGATTATGGATTATAAGTATTCAAAAAGTAATCTATTATACGAAGAAATCCCTAGTTCAACCCATATCATTTTAAAATAAATATTGCTGTTTAATAAGAGGCCATTTTGTCAATCCTTCGATAATGGACTCTTTTTTTATTATCACTACAAGGTTTCGTCGAATCTCCTAAAACCTGTTATAGTATGTTAATTAACAATTTCTTAAAGCAAAAGCGCTTCACATTTCACATACCATTCTTAATGGAGGATAATGACTATACATACAAAAGTATTGATGTCGTTCAAATGCAACTTTGTATAAGAGAATATTTAAGAAAAGGTTCATTTTTATTACATTACAGGAGGAGCAATGAGAAGAGCAATGCTATATTTCGTAATTTTTTTAATTCTACTATTGGTATCCATTATTTTATTTTTAACTATTAACCCCGTGTTCGGTGGAAATCCAAGTAAACAACAACAAGAGAAATTTGAGAAATTACCTAACTATCAAAACGGAAAGTTTACCAATCAAGTAGCAACGGAGATGAACATGGGAATCTCTGGGATGTTCAAGATGGTTAAAGAATCTATATTCCCAGGAGATAACGATCGCTCTCCAACTGGGGACTTACCTATTTCTAAATTTGATTGGGAAATGGTGAAAAGTGAAGAAGATAGTTTAACTTGGTTTGGTCATTCTACTTTTTTATTAAGTATTGATAATAAGAAAATATTGGTGGATCCAATGATTGGACCTAGACCCTCTCCAGTTTCATTTGTAGGGGGAAGCAAACGCTATAGTCAGGATCTTTTACATATCATTGAAGAATTACCACCTATAGATGCAGTTTTCATTACGCATGATCATTATGATCACTTAGATTATACATCCATAATGAAGCTAAAGGATAAGGTATCTCATTTTTTTGTTCCTCTAGGAGTAAGTACTCATCTTATTCGATGGGGAGTTGACAAAGAAAGAATCACAGAACTTAATTGGTGGGATGAAACAGATTTTAATGGTTTAACGATTGCATTGACTCCTTCCAAACATTTCTCAGGAAGAGGGCTACTCAATCGCAACTCCACTTTATGGGGAGGTTGGGTTATTCTTGGGGAGAATACACGTTTTTATACAAGTGGGGATGGCGGATATGATAAACATTTTAAGGAAATAGGAGAAAAATACGGTCCGTTTGATATTACACTAATAGAAGGTGGTCAATATGATGAGCTCTGGGACTGGGCTCATATGAAACCAGAAGAATCCCTTCAAGCCCACTTAGATGTAAATGGAAAGAATATGATGTTAATTCATTGGGCTGCATTTACCCTCAGCTATCACAGCTGGACAGATCCAATTGAACGCGCATTAAAAGAAGCTGAACGATTAGAAGTGAATATAATGGCTCCACAAATAGGGGAAACGGTCCCTTTAAATAGAGACTTGCCATTAGAACCTGATTATTGGTGGGATTTTTAGTAGGAAATTTAAGCTTCTAATTAAGTTAGCGTTGCCGATACTGATTGTTCCAAAAGAATACTCCCCATATGGTACGCAGATTCTAAAGAAAAATCTGTTTCGCCTTATGGGGAGTATTTTTATCTAAGGTATGAATTAATAATGACATCAAAGTCTTCCTTTAATAGTCTAATTCAAAGTTATCAAGCATTGCACGTACTTCATCCGTTGACTCTGTGCTCATCAACTGATTTCTTAATTCACTAGCCCCTCGAAATCCTTTAACATAAATCTTAAAGAAGCGATGAAGAGCCTTGAAGGAACGTGTCTCTAATTCTTGTGAATATTTATCATAAAGATCAAGATGCAATCTTAACAGATCAAGTAATTCCTTGCTGCTATGTTCTCTCGGCTCTTTTTCAAAGGCAAATGGATTTTTAAAAATACCACGGCCAATCATCACTCCGTCAACACCATATTGCTCCACAAGCTGTAAACCAGTCTGACGGTCAGGAATATCCCCATTAATCGTCAACAGTGTTTCTGGTGCTATCGCATCACGAAGATCTTTGATTTCTTTAATTAGCTCCCAATGAGCGTCAACTTGGCTCATTTCCTTTCTTGTACGCAAATGAATTGAAAGATTAGCAATGTCCTGCTTCAATACATGTGTTAGCCAGTCCCTCCACTCATCTACATCCGTATAACCAAGTCTTGTTTTCACACTTACAGGCAATTCTCCTGCCTTTGCAGCTTGTATTATTTCTGCAGCGACTTCTGGACGAAGGATCAGGCCGCTTCCCTTTCCTTTTGCTGCCACATTAGGAACAGGACAGCCCATATTAATATCCACACCTCTAAATCCCAACTCCGCCATACCAATACTCATTTGTCGGAAGTAATCGGGTTTATCACCCCAAATATGGGCAACAATTGGCTGTTCATCGTCTGTAAATGTTAAACGTCCACGTACACTTTGGGTTCCCTCTGGATGACAGTAACTCTCCGTGTTTGTAAACTCAGTAAAGAACACATCCGGTCTAGCTGCTTCGCTCACGACATGACGAAAAACAACATCTGTCACATCTTCCATTGGAGCAAGTATAAAAAATGGCCGTGGTAAATCACGCCAAAAATTATCTACCATATTAAATTCAAATCCTTTCACTATGGGATATCAGGTCAGTATCAAATCCCAAAAATAAAACGCTATATTGTCAATGTTACCTATATACTTATAGCATGCATAAGCGCTTTTTATCAAGCTATAGTTAATTCCAGACATTATAAACTTTACCATTTACTATTAGAGGGTGGGACAAAAGAATTTATATTAAAGTAAAAACCAAATCATGAGCAAAGACCACGCTGCGGAAATTTACTTACGGTTGCTTCCAGTACAGGGGCGACATCTGTAAGAAAAGACCATCGCAGTGTCTTCTATTTCACCGCCGGGCAGCTGGTGAGCCTCCTCAGCTCTTTTATAGAAAAAAAGACAGGAGCCCCTGTCTCATCTTTTCCTACTTTATAATAAAATCAAGAATAGCTGGAGCAAAATCCATACTTGTAAACAATTATAAGCTCCTTCCATTCCTTAACCATTATGGAATGACCTTTTACGATTCTGCAATCATGTCTAACCATTTTATATCAGCTTCTAAATGAAGCAACGCTCCTTCAATAAGCAGTTTCATCGTTTCATTTCCTGAGCCTACCATTTGCTTCTTGAGATGGGTAAGATGAAGAACATCCTTTATCATCGTTTCCTTTTGATTTCTTATCATGCTTTGCCTATTCTCATAAGTCACTTGATTGGCACATAGAAACTTAAAGTAAAATTCGTCCTTGAACAAGGATCTACCAACAGGCTCCTCCAACCAACGCCAGAGCTCCTCTTTACCGGCAGTTGTAATCGTATAGAGCTTGCGGTCCTTCTTATCATGACCTGGGGTTTCTACTAGTGAATCCCTTTCTAGTCGGTCAAGTGTCGTATATACCTGTCCTGCATTTAATGGCCACATTCCTTGCACCATTTCCTCGAATCCGGTCTTTAATTCATAACCATGTCTAGGTTTTTCATACAATAGGGCGAGTAGTGAATGTTTTACTGACATGTTGATATTCCTCGCTTATCCATAATTTATTGCTTCTCTTATCGATATTTTTGATGCTGAATTACTTGGTATCCAGGAAGCAAGAAGGGTAAATACAATTCCTCCTGCAACAGATATAACTAAACTAGACCATGGAACCGAAAATTCAAGAAACGCTGGCGCTTGATTCGAAGTAGCATTTAAATAAATGACTAATATTCCATACAATATTCCGACGACGACACCAGTAATACCGATTAACAACCCTTCTGCTATAATCATAATTCTCACTTGAGACTTTGTAAAACCTAATGCTCTCATCGTCCCAAGTTCTTTCGTACGCTCTAACGTATTCATAAATAGCGTATTACTAATTCCAATTGCTGAAATCGCAATGACTAATATAAGTAAGGCAACAATCAAATCATTCATACCTTCTAGCCCACTTTTTGCTTGCTCAATATTTAATTGCATCATATCCACATTTGCAATTGAATCTCCATAACTAGCCCAAAGACTAGCTAATACGATTGGAATAGTCTCTTCATCCGCTACATCAATCGCTATATGATAGTTCCATGGCCAGTTCAAGAAGTCCTGTACTAATGGTTCCTCTACAAACCCAACATAGCCTGAATAATGAGCGGAATGAACCGTTCCTTTGATAAAAAGCTCTGTCTCACCAGCTGGCGTGTGAAAGGTAAATATATCCCCGACTACTGCCCCCATTTCAGCTAATGCACGATCGCCTATATAAACAGATGGCATATCACTTGTTTCATCTATCGTTTCTATTAAGTCGAACATACTCGCACCGTTATTATCTGAAAAAGAAAAGATGGAAAATTCTCTAAGTTCATCATCTGGAGAATACCATGTCACATTCGGTATTTCCGCATAATCCTCTACCTTTTCAATACCTTCTATAGTTGCTAAGGCTTCTATCTCATTTTCCGTCCAGGCGGTTTCTTTCTCTACTATAATATCCCCACCAAAGGTTGCACGAATATCCTTCTCCAATCCTACAGGCAACGATTCTAATGCCGCACTCATAAATAATGCTAAACTAACTCCAATAGCCAGCATCGCAGCAGTATTTGCGTTTCGTTTCTCAAATTGCTTCAATGAACGATCTGCCTGTTTTCCTAAGAAACCGAACAACATCACAATGATTGGTCTAAGGACATATTGAGTAAGCTTCATCCATAGCGGGAACAGGAGAACAAGCCCGATGAATAGAAGTAAAAACGCCCATACATTATCAATCAATCCAAGAACGGTACAAAGAACACCTATTATCACTCTTGGTATGTTAATTTTATTTACATTATCGCTTTTTTGACCTGCCATTGCATCTAATATCGGGATTTTACCAGCCTTGTATATTGGGATTGCTGCTGCTATAAAAGGAAATACGATCCCTATGATAGCTGATATAATCATAGGTGACACGATTTCTACTTCATACGTGATATTTTGTGTCACAATGGAAGAAATTAAAATCTCTTGAACAACCATTCCTAGCCAAACCCCAAAACTTAAACCAAGCACAGTACCTATTCCTGCTAGAAAACCAATTTCCTTAAAAATAAGTTGAATCACATTTCTACTTGTATAGCCTAAGCTCTTCATAATAGCAATCTCATTATTGCGTTCTATAATACTCGTACGAATCATATTGAACGCAATAAAAGCACTTATAAAGATCGATAATATTGCTATTAGGTCAAATACAAAATACATCCCATCCACATTATTATATTGCTGGGTATCTACGACAACTGGTTGAACAAACAAATCAGAGCCTGCTAAATCCCTTTCGTATTCCGCTTGCAGTTCTTGTGGGTCCAGAATCCCATCAACTTGAAAGCGATACTCCGTAATCTGCTTACTCATTCCCACCCACTCTTGTAGAATAGCTAGTGGAACGATTACCTCAAAGTCTCGGAAATTTGCTGCTTCCATTGTTTTCGGGCTATTTAAGACTCCACCTTCATATACAATAGCCGTAACTTCCAAGCTACCCATATTCTGAAAAGATACTGTATCGCCAATGTCTTTCCCCCAAAGTTTAGCTGTATTTTCTGTTAGGATTAATCCTTCCTTCGTCACATCTCCCTTTTTTACAGGTAATGGCATAATGTCATTTTGAAAGTCCGATAGCCCTGTGAAGTTTACCGTTGCTTGCACCGGAGAGTCCGTTTCCATATCAACAAAGCCTTGCTTTGTTAATAGTGCTATCCCTTCTGTCACCTCATCCCGATCAGGCAAATCCCCTAAATCATTTGCAGAGAAAAACCGCTCCGTTCCATATATCTTAAAATCCGCATTGCCAGCGGTTAATCTTTCTTGCTCATCCATAATATTGGAGAAGGTTGCCTTTGCAATGAGCATACTCGTCATGACGGAAACACCTAGGGCTATTGCAATCAGTGTAAATAAAAAGCGCTTTTTATGCCGTGTAATATTACGCCAGGAAACGCGAAAGGAATTTAGCATAATCCTCATCCTCCCTCGTCACTTCAGCTTCAATCAAACCATCTTTAAATAACACAATCCGATCTGCATAACCCGCGGCAAACATATCATGTGTTACCATAACAATCGTTTGTTTTCTCTCCAGATGAAATTTCGCTAGTAAATCAAGTGTATCACTAGAACGCTGTCTATCTAGATTCCCAGTTGGCTCATCCGCCAATAAGATTGAAGGCTCGTGAATTAATGCTCTTGCAATAGCCACACGTTGCTGTTGCCCTCCACTAAGTTCATTAGGAAATCGTTTCTCATAGCCTACTAAATCAACGGCCGCTAATAATTCCTCCACTTTTCCAGGTGGTACTTTTTTTCCGTCAGCATGCAATGGAAATACGATATTTTCATAGATAGTTAATGTCGGTAATAATTGGTAGTTTTGAAAGATTAGTCCAATGTCCTTACGCCGTATTAATGTACGTTCTTTTTCTGATTTAAGCGCAATATCCACCCCGTCAAGTTTAATAGAACCAGATGTAGGTGTATCCAGACCCCCGAGTAAATGGAGTAACGTTGTTTTACCTGAACCACTCGGACCAATAATACACACAAACTCCCCTTCCTCTACCGAAAAATCAACTCCTTTTAGAACTTGTACGGTTTCTTTACCTGTTTTATATTCCTTCTTCAACTCAGTAACGTTAATCATACTATTCACCCCTCTGTTTTGATGGAAATATGGTATATGACCATGAATAAATAAAATCAATAATAAACACTAATCCCCAAACCATTGATATCCCATATAATGTCTCATTGGCATATGGTGTTTCTCCTATAATTTCAGTACCTATCCAAGATAGATCTTGTAAATAAGGCAAAACTTGATTCCAATTGTCTAGACTGTAATTCAAGAAAATCAATTGAACGATGATAAAAACAAGTAAATGGATAATGGAACTGATTCGATATTTCTTTGCAATATATTTTGGATCCTTTTGTTTCTGCATCACGTATTTGTCTTTTTCCGTTAGTAGTTCTGTGCCACGCCAGCTGCCAATTTTTAAACGCATCCAACGATCAAGCTTCTTAAAATCACTAATCCCAAACGTACAAGCATATATAACAAATATGGTAATGACAATTTGGAATGTAGAAATTTCTCCAGTTTCTTTATAGACGAACAGTGCTAATGCAGCTTCCAGAAACAACAACACGATAAACAGAAGTAGGAAGCCCAAGCTTAACTTTCGTTTGTTTGCTACATAGCGAGTAACACCAAACAACAGAATGAAAATTAGTGATAACACTTCGGCTAAAATAAATATCTCCCACTGGTATCTCAATATAAAATCCATGTCTTTCTCCACCCTTTTTACATACTGAGTATTTATATACCGAGTATATACTTACTCAGTATATACGTCAATAGTAATTTTACATCTTGTAAATCATTATCATAGAAAAGTAGATACCTATTTAGTCTTGACAAGCATAGGCTCAACCTTAGCAAGAGACCCATGTCTTTGTTTAAGATGATATACTCACCATTAGTCATCACTAGAGAATTCTAGAACGAAGTGTAAGTTACGATTGTACATATATGAAATAATCCCAACGAAAAGATTTCCCCATGTTTTAGATGGCATTCCATAAATTAAAGTAGTTTGTTCAAATTGAATATTTTGTATTATAATGATTAGTGACATTACTGTAAGCGCTTGCTATCAAACGTAGGGAGAGGGTTTCACATGATTACTTTTATTGTTGCCATAGCTTTATTGATTACCGCTTATTTCACTTATGGAAAATATGTGGAAAAGGTATTTGGACCAAATGCAAATAGGCCAACACCTGCATACGCCAATCAAGACGGTGTTGACTATGTACCAATGAACAAACAAAAAAACGCATTGATTCAATTATTGAATATTGCCGGAACTGGCCCTATCTTCGGGCCAATCATGGGTGCTCTATATGGACCTGTGGCATTCTTATGGATTGTGTTAGGCTCCATATTCGCAGGGGCAGTTCATGATTACTTAACAGGGATGATCTCTATCCGAAATCGAGGTGCTCATATACCAGAACTTGCTGGGAAATTCTTAGGGAAGCTTTCTCGTCATTTAGTTAATGTTTTTGCACTATTGTTATTATTACTGGTAGGTACCGTGTTCGTCACGACACCAGCATCCTTATTGCATAATTTAATTGATGGTAAAATTGCTCTGATTGCTATTATTTTACTAATCTTTTCCTATTTCATCTTGTCTACTATTCTACCGATTGATAAGATTATTGGAAGGGTTTATCCTTTCTTCGGGGCAGTATTAATAATTGGTTCAATTGCAGTAGGTATTGCATTATTATTATCAGATTACACAATTCCTGAGTTATCATTAACGAATATGCATCCAGCTGATTTGCCGATTTTACCAATATTATTCTTAACTATTACTTGTGGTGCATTATCTGGATTCCATGCGACTCAATCACCACTTATTTCTAGAACGACACAAAATGAGAAGCAAGGACGCTACATTTTCTATGGAATGATGGTTGCAGAAGGTGTCATTGCCATGATTTGGGCAGCCGCTGCTATGAGTTTATTCGATGGTCAAAGTCTACAAGGATTAATTAATGAGGGTACCGCTTCCCTTGTTGTTAATGAAGTTTCCATGACTTTACTTGGCGCTGTTGGTGGTACAATTGCTGTTCTTGGTGCCGTTGTGTTACCGATTACATCTGGAGATACAGCTTTCCGTGCAGCACGAAATATCATCGCCGATTACATCAGGATGAGTCAAACAAAAATGGGGAAGCGTTTAATGATTGCACTTCCAATGTTCGCGGTTTCTTACTGGTTAACCACTATTGATTTCAACCTATTATGGCGCTATTTCTCATTTGCCAACCAAGGCACTGCAGCACTGGCTCTGTGGATTGGTACGATGTATTTGTTTGTTAAAAAGAAGAATTATTTCATTTCACTAATCCCAGCCTTATTCATTACTGATATGGTATTAACCTATATCTTATATGATAGTAATCTAGGCTTCGGCTTATCTTATTCAGCAGCACATACAGGCGGTATCATCATGACCATGCTCATTACTGCTTTATTCTTCTGGAAAGGGAATAAGAATAGAAAAGAGAACTTGGTTGTTGATATGGAAGTACCTTCAAATCAGAATGTAGCCTAAGAGACTAGCTAAAGATATTTTGCTATTTAGTGAAAAAAATTATAAAGCAGTTTAATAAATGAAAAGAGTGGTACTAATCAAATATATTGATAGGTACCACTCTTTTGCCTATATTGGATAGAGCACTTTAAATATAATTAACAGTTGAACTAGCGGGACTGCTGATGTTACTTAGGTTTGAAAGATAAGTTTCTCAACCATTAACTAATTTCCCAACTATGATAAGATCATAAATTGTCTCTTTACTATATAGGTATTTCTAACATCATGATGAATCGCCGGGATTGTCCCTGTATTTTTACTAACTCTTAGTTTCCCAATATAAAGACCATTACTGCCTTATCCTCCTTTGTATTCCAATCGATAAAAATATCTTTTATATCACTATTAAATATCTCCCTGAATTTTCCATAGCGATGAAAATAACTTTTCTCTAGAGTATCTTTCGTAATTAATAGCTCGTCTTTAAATCCTTGATCAATTAATGCCTTCTCAATCGGTATCAATATCCCTCTACGTTCAACTATGTAAATGGTTGGCGCTACTGGAATAACACTAATATGATCAGGTACCTTCTGAACCAAATCAGAAATGCGTGCAACCTCCCTTTCCAACATAGAATTATCAATTTTCGGATTAATATTCTCCTTTTTTATTTCTTCATTTAATACATAGATTATGACACCAGAATTATTAGGAAAATTCCAATCGTGATAATAATGCTCCACTTCTCTGTCTAGTGATACTTGGATTACTCCGGTTAATTCCTCTAAAACATGGTTGATAATAACATTCCTAGCTATTTCTACTTGGCTAGTCTGGCCCTGGCTCATGAGTACTTCTTCCATAGGGGAGATAAATCCTCGTATATACATTACAACAAATTGATGGTTTATTGTCGTTTGACATGACTTTGGGCCTTTACCAAAGTTTTTCCTCAATAGTTTACTTGTATAGCTGCTGATTGAATTTAATACTGCTTGATCCACCATATACCTCCCTTATGATTCATACTTACGTTTAAATTTAATAATGGAGGACAACCGAAAAGGTTTTCTTTAGATTTAGCTAATGGTAAATAAAAATGCTCCCATCTATTACTTCTATTTTGCTCTATTATCTATAAAATATATCCTCATGGGACTACTACAATGGAGAGCAATTCAAATTTTGTTATGAATTATTACACGTAAAAGAAAGAATAACTTTGATCATTTTGATAATCCCACATCATATAAACTGCTTTAATTTGCCTTCCAAATACTTCTCCTATATCTAAATAGCTTTTTTTAATTTCCCTCGCCCGTTCGTGTAAAATATCGATATGACCTTTTTGATATAAGGCCTTTTCAACCGGTAGCATCACTTTGTGACATTTTATAGCAAATAGCTTTTTATTAAACCTAACCACCTCTATAAGGGAAGGTACTCTGTGTAAATTAGAGCTAACATCATTAATTCTACTAATGAAATGCTCTTGAGATGGTTCATCTATATTTTCACTCTTCCAATCAGAATGTTCATTTTGAAACAAAATAATCCCTGTATCTGTGGCAAAATCCCAATCACTAAAATAATTATTAAACAAAATCCCTAAAGAATTATATATTTCCTCTTGTAAACTTTTACAGATCTGGTCCATTACTGAAGTCCTAAAGATATATGCTAGTGACTCATCATTATTATCTAATAGTGCTTTCTCCGAAGGGGTGATAAATTTGTTAATATGTACGACCAACTTATTTTCATGCAAGGTAGTATAACAGGTTTGTGGTCCTTTCCCATACCAATGTTTTAAATGTTTACTTATTGAACTATTCAGTTCCTGCATCTCAATATGTACTCTTTCCATCTATATCCTCCGCCTTTAAATATAAAAAGGCCTAACTTCCATTAATAAGAAGTTAGGCCATGGATAGACTTTCTATTTCTTAATAGTTTCTACCATTTACCAATTTAGGTTAGAAATAAGTTTCTAGACTCATTTCATGTATACAAATAGTCAAAAAATAACAATCACAAAAATAAATTCGGTAATAATTACTAATGACGTTAAGACATTAGTCTTCTTTAGACTATCATCAATCTGATAAATTTGCAAAACTAACTTCTTATTATTTCATTACATTTCTAATTAGACTTAGTATGTCACTTATATCTCGTCCCGTAGTATCTTCATATTTATCTCCTTCTAAGACAAGTATTTCGTCTAGTATTTTCTCCATATACGTAATATCCTTTTTAATTACGTTATAATACGCTTTGTTATCTAATCCACTTTCTATTAATTCTATAAATCCTTTCAGTCGAATTAGCGGTTTTTTTAATTCATATGCAACTCCTGTAGCAATTAATATCGATAGATCAAAGTTTTTTTTGCTTTCAAAAAGATCTCTAATAATGAAATGGGTCATTTTCTTTTGTTTATAAATACCTGGTAATGCTTGCATCTCTGCTTCTATTAGATTTCCATTTAGTTTTAATAGTTTCTGTTTAAAGGGGCGCTCAATAATGCTTTTATTGGTCTGTTTTATTTTTTCTCTTAATAACTCAATGTCTTCTGCTGGAACAAGGTTGAAAATACTTTTGCCAATTACGCTATCTCTTCCTTTGGCTCCAAGTGCTCTTAATGCCAACAGATTTATATATTCTACTTTATAGTCATCTATAATAATGATGCCAAAAGGAGAATGGTCAATTAAGTTTTTATAAGAAGAACCTCCATTTTTACGGGTTATGTCTTCTAGTGATTGATTGTCAGTTGAGGCTTCAGAAAGTAAAATATATCTACCAACTAATTCATTATTTGTATATATTGGTATCAAAGTGAGTTTCACATCTATCCATTCACGATAGTTTTTAGTAAAAGCTTTTGTTGTTATTGATTGAAGACTTTCCCTGAAAAAGTGAGTAATCGGCAAATCATCATTAGGGACGATATCATAAAGACTCATATCGATTAATTCTCCCGGTGAATATCCTAATATGGACTCGTTGGAATTACTCGCATATCTTATTTTGTGATCCAAATTAATGATAATAAAAGGTTCCTTTCCTGTGGAGGCAATAGTGAATTTATTCTTTACTTGTGCATTTATATATTCTTCCAAGTGTTGGGATTTTTGTTGACCATTCAACTCCCTATTATTATTGGTCATCCCTTTACCCCTCCAATAGTATAAGTTATTCCTTAATGTGAGGAGTGCAACTTCAATGAATAACCTATGCCAAGTGATAGCATGTTCATATGCTTAGGCTCTTATATTCGTAGCCACATCCAAACCACTTTTTCTAGGATTTATTTCCAATACAAAAAAGCCAAAATAAGGGTAGTAACATACTACCTCTTATTTTGGCTTCGATGATATATAGCATAAATTCTAATCCATCATAACCTTTTATTAAATTGAGACTTATTGACTAGCATTTATAAGCTACAAAAATTACATTAATACATGGACAATGAGCATTTTATTCTCTTTATCCTTCTATAAAAATATAACTTTCATCAACTTACAAGAGTTTAGCTTTCTTTAACTAAAAGAAACTATTTGTATTATAACACTCTTTTCATATAATTTAAAATAGATTAAGTCACTGATAAAAAGGTTCTACTCCCTTTTTTCCGCTTCCCTAACTGTATTTGTACTACGAGGTTTTGGCTTGACTACTAGTCCAAGCTCTTTCTTCTCTTTGGATAATGAACGATAAAGCGAAACCAACATTAACACAATAATCAATGAAAATGGGAATGCTGCTCCAATTAAAGCGTTTTGGAGTGCTTTTAATCCACCACTATATAACAGAATGATGGCTATAGCGGATTGTGCAATTCCCCAAGTAAATTTCACTGAATTTGGAGGTGTTAGTGATCCACGTGTTGTTTGCATTCCCAGTACAAATGTTGCAGAGTCTGCTGACGTAATGAAGAAAGTAGAGATAAGTGTTATTGCTACTAACGAGAGTATCATTGACCATGGAAATTCATTAAATATCGCAAATAAAATTTCCTCTGTAGCAAAGTTCGTTAAATCTACATTTCCAGCATTTTGTACTTCAATTGCGGAAGTACCAAATATCGCAAACCATAAAAAACTCACAATAGATGGTAGTAATAAAACACCAACTAAAAATTCGCGAATTGTTCTTCCCTTTGAAACGCGCGCAATGAAGATACCAACAAATGGTGACCAAGCAATCCACCATGCCCAATAAAATATCGTCCATTCATTTATCCATTCACGATGTTCTTCATTGAGTGGTGCAATTCGAAAGCTCATTTGAACTATATTTTGAATATATCCACCGATTGTATCTGTAAACATGTCTAATGTGAGAATCGTAGGTCCTACAATAAACATTAATAAAAATAATCCAACTGCTAGAATCATGTTTGTATTACTTAAATATTTAATCCCTTTACCTAAACCTGACATGGCAGATACCATGAACAGTATGGTGACGATAACGATAATAATTAACTGTACAAGAAAATTATTCGGTATCCCAAACAAAAATGATAATCCACCATTAATCTGTGCGGCTCCAAACCCTAAAGTGGTAGCAACCCCAACAATTGTGGCAAAAACAGCCAGCACATCAATAACGGTTCCGAAAGGCCCTTCCATCGCTCTTTTTCCTAGTACTGGTTTTAACGTTGCAGAAATAAGGCCTGGCTCCCCTTTACGGAAGTTAAAATAAGCTAATGCCAACGCTACAATTGCATATATAGACCAGGCATGAATTCCCCAGTGAAAAAAAACATACCTTATGGCTTCTTTATTTGCTGCATTTGTTCCACCTTCAGCTAATGGGGGATCCATGAAGTGAGAAAGTGGCTCCGCTGCTCCCCAGAACACAAGTCCAATTCCCATACCTGCACTAAATAACATAGCAAACCAAGTAGGTTTAGAAAATGCGGGTTTATCCTCAGGCTTTCCTAGTTTAATAGCACCCACAGGGCTAAAGATTAGAAAAACACAAAACAATACAATAATGGTCACTAAAATAAGGTAATACCAACCAAACGATGTTGTTATAAAAGCTTGGATATTATTAGTGATTTTTTCAAAGGTGCTTGGTGAAACTACACCAAATACGACTAATATCAATACAATTGCAAGTGAAATCCAAAAAACATTTGAAACTCTACGCATAAATAAAACTATTCCTTTCTTTTATGTACGTTGAGACAAAAGTAATACTCTCTCTATTTCTTTGTGCCATCAACTACCGTTTGCAGAGAAATCTACTCTCTCCTGCTAAACTAAAATAATTTTTGAAAAAATAATCAAGGGGAATTAGGGTTAAATTCCTAATACTATACGGTTCATTAGAAAAGTGGAGTAAACTGCCCTTCTACTGGATATGAATATAATTGATTCATATCCATAAAAGGAAAATAATCAAAGGACAAAAATATGAATGTACATACATTAAACTAATGAATTAACAGCTATTTTTGTTAAAAAATATATGAAACTATTATAGTTTAACATAAAATATAGGATTTTACATGTAAAGCGTGGAATTGCTAGCTGGAACCTTTCTATCATAATTCATCCAAGTTCTTCCATAGCAGGGTGTATTTTGGTCTTCTCTTACAAATATCATATATGTATATTGACAATACCAAACTGCCTTTGACTGGCCCATTGCCTAGAAGTCCTAACGGATGCTAGCCCCCTCGAATAACAGGGGATACTCAAAAACATTAAATAAATGACTTTTATGAAAAATCCTAATATTAAAATTTATTTCCGTCTAGTCTCCAATCAGCTCTACAATTAAAATTACTAAATGGCTTGTTTTGTATTTCGATAAATTACCAAATAATAAAGCAAATCTAAAATAGAGCTAGTTGTTTGCGACCACATATAGTTTATTACATGTTTTGCTATTTAGCCGATTCGATTCACACTTTGAGCTAACTCTTTCTTTAAAGCTTTCACAAGCTCTTGAAAATATTGAAATGGCCCACTTATCCATAAATTACGGTGATAAACAAAATGAATTTGTCTTTCTAAATCTTGATTTTGAAATTCAATATCAATATAGGATAAATGTGCTTCCTTTTCTATTAATCGTTTAGAAATAAGTGCGACAGCCTTTCCATATGACAACATCTTAATAATTGTTGAAACAGAATCTAGTTGAATCATTTCCATCCTTAACTTCTTTTCTTGTAGCCACGACTGGGAAAAGCGACCTGTTGAACTAGATAGTCTGTGAACTAGTAGTGTCTGATTGTATAAATCATTTTCTTCTAAACTTATTTTCCCGTTAAATGAATGGTCCTTACTAAAGGCTAGCACAATCTTATCACTAGTAATAGGTTCATATAAAAGATCTTGCTCCTTATTACCTGTTTCCATAATTAAGCCACAATCTAGTTCTTGTAATAATAGTCTTCTTTCAATATCTGGAGCTGTTTTTACATCTAAGGAAACCTTGACCTTTGGATAGCGTTCAGCTAGTTGATGGATTAATTCCGGCATAAACAACTGTGCTGGAACACCACTTGCACCTAGCTTTAGAGAACCTTTTTCTCCATTTTTATAATCTGCTACACTTTTTTCTAATGCTTGATTTGTCTGGCTTAATTGCTTTGCATAGTGATAAAGCATCTCCCCTGCGTCTGTCAGTCGATAGCCACCTGCGTTAGTACGAAAAAGCTTAATCCCATAATCATTCTCTAACGATTTAATATGAAATGATACGGTTGGTGTCGATAAACCAAGTGATTTAGCGGTATCTGTCATTTTTCTCGTTTCTACTAATGAAATAAACACATTTAATTTTTGTATATTCACTTTATCACCCTAAAGTTTTTTAGATTTTTTCTAACGTTATGATGATTTTATCAGATTTATTTTAATTTAGTGTTAACAGTTAGTTAATAGTAGCTAAACATTTCTCTACTACACTGATTAGTGAGGAGAGGATTTGATGAAAATTCATTTAAAAGGGGTCGAGAAAAAATATGGTAATGTCCAAGCAGTAAAACCGATTGACCTAACAATAGAAGATACGTTTGTAACGATTCTAGGTCAATCAGGCTGTGGTAAAACAACCTTGTTAAAAATGTTAGCAGGACTTACAGAACCAACAGCTGGTGAAATTTATTTCGATGACACGCCGATTTTTTCTAAGTCGCAAAAAGTAAATGTAAAGCCAAATAAGCGACAAATTGCGATGGTGTTTCAAGATTTTGGACTTTGGCCACACATGACTGTTTTTGACAATGTTGCTTTTGGTCTTAGAGGAAAAATATCAAAATCTCAACGTACAGAAATCGTTCACGATGCATTAAAGACAGTAAAGCTTGAGGCAAAAGCAAAAATGAAGCCCGGTGAACTATCTGGTGGGCAACAGCAACGTGTCGCCTTAGCTCGAGCAATTGCTGTTAACCCAAAGCTTATCTTGTTTGATGAAGCACTTAGTGCACTTGATGCGATTCTTCGTGAGCAAATGCGTGAAGAGATTTTGACTATTGTACAATCAATTGATTCAAAAGCCATCTTTGTTACTCACGATCAGACAGAAGCAATGGCAATGTCTGACAGCATGATTGTTATGGACAGTGGGGAAGTTGTTCAAACAGGTACACCTGAAGCGATCTATCATTCTCCGGCCAATCCTTTTGTAGCTAATTTCATTGGAAAAACTAACTGGGTTGAGGATAAGAAAAAAATGATTCGTCCTGAACATGTACATCTATACCCACAACCAAACACCACATTAA
Organism: Ornithinibacillus liuyingii; assembly: GCF_055550225.1. NCBI lineage: Bacteria > Bacillati > Bacillota > Bacilli > Caryophanales > Bacillaceae > Ornithinibacillus > Ornithinibacillus liuyingii. The sequence goes on from NZ_JBPWOS010000017.1 coordinate 38,751, forward strand.
GATCAGGAATTGTGAAAAAAAACATGTATGAAGGTGACCGTTATCTCATTTTCGTTGAAACAAACGGTCATTTGTGGAGGTTCTATGATCATCATCCACATGAACAAGGTGAAAAGATCAAGCTTTATATCGAGGAAAATACCATTCATTCATTAAGAAAACAGGAGGCATAACAATGAAAAAATTAAAATTAGCGCTAGTGGCAGGAATTTTTACAACGGCAATACTATTAGGTGCTTGCGGAGCTAACGATGATGAATCTACAGGCGCAGAAAAAAGCAATCCATCTACAGATAACAACACCATTACCGTATACTCTGCAGGACCAGGTGGGCTAGCAGAAAATATTCAAGAAGCATTTGAAGAAGAAACAGGAATTAAAGTAGAAATGTTCCAAAGTACAACAGGAAAAATTTTATCTCGTCTAGAGGCGGAAGCAAATAATCCTGTGGCAGATGTTGTTGTATTAGCTTCTGTACCATCTATGGAAGGTTTAAAATCAGAGGGTAAATTACAAGCATATGAAGCAGAGAACGGTGACAGCATCAATCCTGATTGGAGTGATCCAGAACACTATTATTATGGTTATAGCGCTGCTGCTCTTGGTGTTGCTTATAACACAAACCAAGTAGATTCTATCGATGCCGATTGGAGTGATTTCAGTAAACCAGAATGGCAAGGTCGTGTAACAATGCCTGACCCAACTTCTTCTGGTTCTGCTGTTGACTTTCTTTATGGTTTAACAAATGCCAATGATGATGGTTGGGATACGATTCAAAGCTGGATGGACAATGACTTACTTATCGCTGGAGCAAATAAAGAATCATTGAATGCTGTTATAACAGGTGATAAAGATGTCGTTGTATCTGCTGTCGATTATATGACATACAAAGCGAAAAATGATGGTGAACCAGTTGATATTTACTATCCTAAAAGTGGTACAGTTATCAGCCCACGTGCTGCCGGTATACTAACAGATGCACAAAATGTTGAAGGTGCAAAAGCATTTATGGATTTCTTATTATCTGATAAAGCACAAGAAATGGTAGCAAATGCTTACATTCTACCTGGTAATAATGCGATTAAATTAAATGACCGTCCTGCATTAAATGAGATTCCAACACTACCTGTTGATTGGGAAAATGCGGAAGAAAAACAAGTAGAAACATTAAATAAGTTCTCATCAATGAATTAAAACTTCTAGACAATGATGTAACACACTGGAGGAATACGTATGATTGTACGTAGACATGCCCCTTTTACGGCTTTGTTTATTATACTTAGTATATTAGCTGTAGCACCACTTCTTGCGGTGCTCGGCTATACTTTTTTTAAAGATGGCACTCTCTCATTTGATTCATTGCTATCTGTCTTACAAAACAATAGTATTGTCAAAACGATGCAAAATTCATTATTGCTTGGTCTTTACGTCATTGCACTAACGACCTGTATCGCACTACCTTTAGCCATTATTAGAACAAAAACATTTTTAGCTAAATACGACTGGTTAGATATTGTTTTCACTATTCCATTTATGACACCACCCTATATTGGTTCAATGGGCTGGATTTTGTTTATGCAACATAATGGTTATTATGAACAGATTTTCCAATCAGAGGCACCGTTTACCTTTTTCAGTGTAGCTGGAATGGTATTTATCATGAGTATGCATCTATACCCATTTCTCTATTTAATGTTAAAAAACGCTTTACTCCGAATTGATGGCTCTTTTCAGGATGCGACATTAATTTATGGTGGCAATCCCATTATGAACTGGATTCGTGCCATCTTGCCACTACTAATCTCAAGTTATGTGATGGCTGCTTTACTTGTTTTCATTAAGACGTTGGCAGAGTTCGGAACCCCTGCCACTTTCGGTAAGAGGATTGGCTATGATGTCTTTACAACAGAAATTCATGGTTATCTGTCTCATTGGCCGATTAATATTTCTGCCGCTACAAGTCTATCACTTATTTTACTAAGTGTTTGTATGCTTATTTGGTATATTCAAAATGTGATTAGCCGTAAACATTCTTATGGTACACTTTCAGGCAAATCAACAATCGCTAACCAAGTTAAGGATTCACTCATCATCCGAATCGTTTCTTCAGGATATGTGTTAATCATTCTAGGATTATCAATTGGTATACCCTATTTTTCAATTATCGCTACTTCTTTATTAAAGGTTCGTGGGGAAGCCCTAAGCATGAGTAACGTAACATTTAGTCACTATACAGATCTTTTTACAGTTGGTTCATCTAGTTTTCAAGCATTGATGAACAGTATTAATTTTGCCTTTGTCGCTTCTACTATTGCGGCTTGCATCGGATTCTGTGCAGCATTATATATTAAAGATGGCAAAAGGAAACCACAACAGTTTCTCGATTTTACTAGCTTGTTATCAAATATCATTCCTGGAATTGTCTTCGTCGTAGGACTTATTCTGTTTTGGAATGCAGCATGGCTTCCTACAACCATCTATAATACAAATTGGATGCCAATCTTAACATATATTGTGTTGTTTTTACCTTATTCTGTTCAATATACGAAATCTGCTCTTTCCCAACTTCATCCATCGATTCACCAATCAAATGCAGTGTTTGCTCAAAATAATTGGATGATTCTTTTGAAAGTGTGGCTACCATTATTAGGACAAGGTATTTTAGCCGGTTGGATGATGACCTTTATTATATCAATGCGTGAACTAGTTGGTTCCTTACTTATTCTCCCTCCATCAGTTGAAACTAGTGCCACCTTTATTTTTAGCCAATTTGAACAAGGTGATGTATCAAAAGGAATGGCAATGGCTGTCATCACGGTACTGATAACCATACTTTGTATCTTTTTGATTGAACTCTTACAACGAAAGGCATTGCGCACTAGCTAATGATTGATGTATTGGCCCTTGGAGGGGTAGGAGAATATGGGCGAAATTGCTTTTTACTAGAAGATAAACTAACCAACACACGCATTATGCTTGATTGTGGTGTACGAAACGGAAATCCAGAGGTATATCCGCCTATTACGGAGGAGATTGCACAATCCATTCAAGCAGTATTTATTTCACACGTTCATAATGACCACATCGGGGCACTGCCTATGTTGGCAGCAAAAGGCTTTACAGGTGACGTATGGATGACAGAAGCAAGTTTAAAACAAATGCCAGCTATTATGGCAAATTGGCAAAATAAGTCAGGTTTTGAATCGATTGATCTGTTAAAGTTTCGTTCCTTTGACAAAAATACAAGAGGAAAGCGAATCAATATAACAAAGGATCTCGCGATTACGTGGGGCTACAGCGGACATATGCTCGGAAGCATCTGGTACATCATTTATCTAAGAGAGCATGCAATCTTTTATTCTGGTGATATTGCGCTTGCTTCGCCATTATTAGTGACAGACACACCAAATAGGCACCATTATGATGTTGCACTCATCGATAGTGGAAACGGCGCACAAACAATGCCCTACCAGAAAAGTATTACTAATATTTTGGCAGAAATGGAAAATCCAAAAGAGAAATATCTCATTCCTATTACGATTTCTGGCAAAGCCTGTGACTTGCTATTTTTATTATTTCAAGCACTTCCTGACAGACAATTTATGATTGATCGTACACTATATCAACATTTATATGACTACTTGGAAAACATCGATAACATACAAACAGAAAGAATCTCTGAACTAAAGGCATTGCTGCAGAGCGAACGTCTTGAAATATGTTCAGGAACAAGAAAACCTGGAATCTACTTATTAAGAAGCAAACCAAATGGCTTTCATGAAATCAACACATCTTTATATAAAAGTGAGCAGTCTCCTTTTTACAAATCACATCCTGATAAGAAAGATGTGCAAACATTAATCCGAACTATTGATGCTAAGAGATTTATTTTTTTCCATAGCAAGCAAAAGGATTTAGAAACGATTTTACATGTAATACATCCAAAAAATGATGTAACTGGAGGGCTTGTACGATGAAGAAAATTATTATTTTGTTTAGCTTTTTATTAACTGTGATGATAGGTGTAGTTGCTACACCAGCCTATGCTGCAAGTGATATTGAACCTGGCTTCGAAGTGAAATTCAATCTTGATTTGAACTCTTTTCCAAGCACTAATGAGATGCTCGATATTTTCGATGCGGAACATGATGAAGATGTAAAGGTCTATTATTTTGATACTCCTGATCAGACATTTCGTAAGCTAGGCTATATCCATCGTCTTCGTGTCTATGCCAGTGATAAGAAAACAAATATTACCTATAAGAAAGTATTTCCAGGAATAGCTGTACCTGATGCAATTGAGGAAGCAAGTGAAAAAGGATTCCACGGTGATATGTCCAATTACAAATTTGAAAATGATCGTAAGGAAGGTGTAGATACCTTTTCGATCAGCCGTAAGAAAAAATTCAAAAAAGATGACATATTACGCTTTGATCTAATCGATCCAGCATACGCTATTAACTTGTTCCAAGAAGAAGCACCGAAAAAATATCGAAAATGGGATGATGAAAATTGGTATCGTGAAACGTTAGCTAACACGATACCGTATGGTCCAGCTTTAGCACATACTTATGAAGGCCATTTTCTTGGTTTTGATGCAGATGTAGAAATATGGTCTTATAAAGGTGAAACCATTGCGGAAATTTCAACGAAAACAGATGATCCAGCTGAGGCTGACCAAATTGAAGCAGTTTGGTTTAACAAATTGAGCGAGGAAGGTTGGCTAAGTAAAAACCAAACATCTAAAACTGGATTTGTGATGGATCGCTAGAGTAAAGAGAGAGCTTGTTTATTTTAGGAAGTACCTTATAGAGTAGACCTTTTAAAAAAAGTCTATCTATAGGGTACTTTTGTGTATGATGGAGATAATATTCTAGAGTTATTTTTTTCAGCCGAAGCAGAGTACATTTAGAAATAAAACACCCATGAACATTGATATAGTAATGCTCGTGGGTGTTTAAGGTCTTTTCGATTTTGTTTTACAAATTGTTATAGATACCGGTGGTCGGGGTCGAACCGACACTCCCGAAGGAACACGATTTTGAGTCGTGCGCGTCTGCCAATTCCGCCACACCGGCATATTAATAATTGACGAATGTCTTGACTGACAAATATTAATATAGCACGGAATGGCAATAGAAGTCAACCAAAAATTGTTTAACCACATTACATTAGCTTACTTTCTCTTTCCTATTTACCTGTTTCAATATAATGAATCGAATAATCTTTCCTATAAGAAATCCAAGAATTAGAAAGATAATAGGCAACCAAATCACGCCGAAATATACTCCATTAATATTAAATGTCGGGGAATAGACTACCCCAATAGTTCCTATATAAGCTGAAAAAACAAATGGAATAAATGCGTATGGTTCATTTCCACCCCCCGCATCTCGATAAGCATCCCAGATGGCAAACAAATAGATACATGGATAAAACATCAGCCACTGAAAATTGGTAGCAGAAATAGCTTCATGAATCTCTCCATGAAAACTTGGAAGTATGGCATAATTCAAACCGGATTGAACGTTAACGAGGAATTCTAATATAATTAGAACTGTCCCTTTAAAAAGCTTTCCATTTAAGTAATGTCCAAACCCAGGTAACGCAATACTCCAAAACAAAACCTCCATTTTTTTATCCCTTGCCATTTAAACACACTACCCATCTGCTAATTGTTGTCGATCCGACGCCATAGGTGGTTCCTCCAACCAGCCATTATTTATCATAATATTTGCCCCATCCTCACAATACGCCGTTATCTCTGTACTTAATCGGGTATATTGGTGCCCTAAATCACGTCGATGACTCGCAGCTAAACTAAACCCGTAAAATCCTAATACAGCTGCATTTAATGTTGTTGTATGATACATAATTAATTTGTCAGAGAAAACAAAGGTGGTACAATCTGTAACTTCTGTTTCCAATGTCATTGGAACAGGAAGATCATTTTCACGCATAACAGAACCTAACACTTCAGCATGTTTTGCTGTTATTTCCTTCCCTCTTTCCATATACTGCCTTACTTCCTTAGAATTAGCGACTTGCGCAAAACCAATTAACGTTGCAATCTCCAATGCATTACGGAGAATATTTGAAAATAAGTTCGAGATTTCCATCCCATTTAGTGGTCTTCTTTCACCAAACCACCCAGTCAAAAAGCGTTGTTTCTTTATGTAACCCGCTTTTTTGGGCGGTGATAAATATGGTGGACGTACATTAAGCCCCTTTGATAGCATTAGTTTTAAT